>VGRO01000054.1 GCA_016875335.1 Deltaproteobacteria bacterium
CCCAGATGCAGCTCTGCGCTGTTCGGCCCCGCTCACGGCAGGCGGCGGTTCGCACGGGCAAATGCGTGATCATCGGCCGGATCTTCTGGACCCCTAATTCGGATCCTCGCCCGCGCCGGAAAGGCCAAAGCCTGCGACGACGACAACCCTTGCACGGTGGACCTGTGCCAGAGCGGCGCGTGCGCCAACGAGCCCCAAGCCGGGGCGTGCGACGACGGCGATGCCTGTACGCAGGGCGACTACTGCGCACTGGGCCTGTGTCTCTCGGGATCTGCCAAGGACTGTGACGACGGGCTGGACTGCACGGTCGACAGTTGCGGCGACGGCCAGTGCCTGCACGCGGGCGACACCCAGCCCGAGCAGAAGACCTGCCAGGGCCAAGGGTTCGTCGAGGTGTTCGACGCCTGCGGTGCCGGCCCGACGTTGCAGGAGTGCCCGGCCGACAAGCCCTGCGGCAGTGGCGTTTGCGGCGGCCCGCCGGATCCACAACCGGCGGCCGATGCTGGCGGTGCCGGTGCAGCCGTGCCGTCCCAAGCCGATGGCGACGCGGGCGTTGGCCCGGCCAAGGACTCGATCTCAGGTGTCGTCGCCGACCTTGCCGGCGGATCAGGGGCAGGCGCGGCGATTGGCGCGGGGGATGCATCCCGCACGGCCGTTGCGGGCGGTGGCGCGACGGGCGGTACCGCCTCCGGGTGCCACACGCAGTCGCGACCGGCGTCACACGGTGCGGCCTTTCTGGCCCTCCTGCTCGCAGCAGCGGGGCTGGTGCGCTTGCATGGGCGGAGGCGGTCGGCCGGGTGAGGAACTGCGGCACCGCAAGCCGATGCCACGGTTCAGCAGGCGCCCTTGACACCGCGAAGGTCTCCCTCGTCGCCCGATGGTTTGCCACGCCGCCCTGGTGCGCCGGGCCTGGCGCGGCGACTTCGGGCTCTGAACCTCCCCGCGACCCTGCCGAAGGTCCGCGCAGCCCTTGACAGTCGCCGCCCCGGCTGACACCGTGCGGTGGACGACGGCCCGGCGGGGTCGGTCGCGCGACGGGGCGGTCCGAGCCATCGCTGGGGAGGAGTTGGGTGCAGGGCGATTCGTACAAATGCCCAAAACCACCCGCAGCAGCCCGATGCCGCAGGGTCGCCGCCACCGGGCATCCGCGCCTGCTGCGTGTGACCCTCGCGGTTGCGTGGTGGGTTTTCGGGTGCGCCGATCCGCAACACCCGCCTTCGGCTGGTCAGGCCACGGCCGACGCCGCACCGGACGTGGGCGGCCCAACGAACAAGCCGGACGCCTCGGGCCCCGGCGACATCGGCAACTCGGCCAAAGCGGACCAGGGTGACCTCGATGCGACGGTCGACGACGGTTCCGACGCACCGGCCAAAGGCGACGCGGCGGTCAGCGACAACGAGGGGGGGGGCGACCAAGGCTGCGAAGCGGGTCCATGTAGCGACGGCGACGGCGAAAACGACCTGGTCGACGCCACGCCGGGCATCGACGCCGCTGCCGAACCCGGCGACGTGTCCGACCCGCCACCGGACCTTGACATCGACGGAGCCGGGCCGCCGCAATGCGATGTGCTGTGCACCGACGCACCAGACGCTGTCTCGGCGACGGACGCCGCGCTCCTGGCCGACGCGGGCGATGCGGGCGCGCAGGGCGAGGTGAACCCTGCGGACGGTGACTCCAGCGCACCAGAGGTCAACGCCGACGTTGCGGATGTCAGTCCAACCGATGCCGGGGCGCCCGGACAGCCCATCATGCCGGTCGTGTTGCCCGAGGCGGCGTTCACCGACGCGACCACGGCCTATGGCATCAACCCCGACAAGGTCCACGGTGCCTGCGTGGCGACGGCTGATTTCGACGCCAATGGCCGTGAGGACTTCGCCGTCGTGGAACTCTCCGGCACCAAAGCGCGTATCCACACCGTGCTGCTTTTCGACGGCCCGGCCAAGCACGTGTTCACCGACATCGACACGACCGTGCTTGTGCCCAATTTCGGGTGCTCGGCGGTCGACATGACGGCGGACGGTAAGGCCGACTTGTTGATGGGCGGGTTCTCCGGCGCTGGGCTCTACGTGGGCAACGGCCAGGGCGGTTTTGCCGACGCGACCACCGCGTGGATGCCGTTCATCAACGACTCCGTGACTTTTTCCATCGTGCCGGTGGACCTCGACGGCGACCTCGACCTCGATGTGTTCGTCGGCGCGGGGTTCTCGCCGCCTCCCTGTGAAAGCCTGAAGTGCCAGTGGACGCCGACCGACCTGCTGTGCATCGTCGTGCCGCCGCTCAAGCTGACGCCTCAACTGCAAGATCGAGTGCTCATTCAGGGTGCCAAGTTGCCGTTGGTCGACGCGACTGCCGAATGGAATGTCCCACCGGGCGGCACCCAGACCGTTGTGCTGCCCTTCGACGTGGACGCGGACGGCAAGATGGACCTGTTGGTCGGCGACGATTTCGGTACGCATCGCGTGCTGCACAACCTGGGAGGCACGTTCAAGGCGTACGAGACCGAAGTCGGCTTCCACTCTTTTGCTGGCTCCATGGGTTGGACCGTCGGTGACCTGGACGGCAACGGGGCCATCGAGTTCGTGCTTGCGGAGTCCGGACCCACGCCCGTGTACGAGATGGTCGCCAAGAAACCGGGGACGCCGATGACCGTCAAGGACCGCGGTGGCGAGTTTGGGATCTGGTGGCCGACCTGGGGCGCGAGCGCGTGGACTCCCATCGTCGCGGACCTCGACCACGACGGCCACGACGACCTGTACCTCGGCATCACCGCCAACTTCACGCCCGAAATGGCAGCCGATTTCATCAACCTGTGCGAAACCAGCAAGGTCGGCCAGACGGCCAATCCGTTCCAAGATGTGACCAGCCTCGATGTGTTGTTCACCCATGCCCCTGGCGGCGGCTTCGTGGCGCACAAGCTGCCCGCCGGCCAACACCCGCACGTCGTCATGATCGACCAGAAAGTCATCGATCTGGACGGCGACGGCGACCTCGACCTCGTGCAGACACGGCCCGGACCGAGCGTAGTGCCGACCTCGCGCGTCCGGATCATGCGCAATGACCTGGAAAAGAAGGGTGGATCCGCGGTCGTCTTGTTGCAAGGCAAGGGCAAGAACACCGACGCGATTGGCGCGGTCGTGCGCGGAAAGGTCGGCGGCCAATGGCGCACGCGGTGGCTGGGCGGCGCTGCGAGCTTTGCGGGCATGCCCACCCGGCGCGCGCACTTTGGGCTCGGCAGCGCGGCGGCGGTCACCGACGTCGAGGTGACGTGGCCCGGCGGCGCCAAGACAGTGGTGGGCAGCGTTGCGGCGGGGGGCGTCAAGGTCGTCGTGCAGCCGTAGCCGAACGCTCGCGCGCCTTGGCCCTGGCGGCCGTCGACCACCGCGGCACAATTCGCTTGCGCCGCGCGATGTCGCTGGCGAGCAGTGCTCGGGCCGTCCTGGGCTTGGCCCCGCGCTTTGCACCGTACCGGACAACGTCGTGGACCTGCGCCGGTGGCCGGCCCTGCACCAGGCCCTGTGCCTGCATCGGTCCGGCGCAGCCGGCTCTCCCTCAAGCCCTCAATTGATCGCGGTGTCCGTGGTACTGCGAGACATCCGCAGCAGGGTCGTCGTTCGCACCAGCCCACAATGGCCACGCGGGACCGGGCCGAGCCAGGCCCTCAGGGTCAGGTGCCGCCGGTTTCGTCCACACGCAAGTCCGCCGCTGTGGCGGCAGTCAGGCGCAGGGACAGGCACCGGGTCAGGGCAGGTTCATTCCCCGCAGGCAACGCTGGCCGGCGCGGTTTTCCTTGCGCCGACTTCCCACCCATCCTCGCGCACCCGCGGAACACCTACGCATCGAACTCCAGCGCGATCTTGCCAAAGTGCTCGCCCGCCTGCATCGAACGCAGGGCCTGCGCAGCGTCGCGCCACGGCCGCGCCCGGTCCACCACCGGCACCAGCTTGCCGGCCGCAATGGCCCGCAACATCCGCGCCATGGCGGCGTGCGACCCCACGAACACGCCCTCGATCCGCACGGAGTTCATCAACGCCGGCATCAGGTTGACCTCGCCCTTGCCGCCGGCCAGCACGCCAATCAGCGCGATGTGGCCACCCACCTTGACGGCCCGCAGGCTTTGGCCGAGCGTGCCCGCGCCGCCGACCTCGACCACGTGGTCCGCGCCGCCCAGGTCTGCCACCGCCTTGCCCCACTCGGGGGTCGCCCGGTAGTTCAGGGTGTGCGCGGCGCCGAGGGCCCGCATCCGATCGAGCTTTGCGTCGCTGCCCGACGTCGCGAAGACCGTCGCGCCAGCCAGCCGGGCCAACTGCGTCGCGAACACCGACACGCCGCCCGTGCCCTGCACCAGCACGGTCTGCCCCGGGCGCAGATTGCCGTGCTCGAAAAGCGCAGTCCACGCGGTGAGCGCCGCACACGGCAGGGTCGCGGCCTGCACGAAATCGAGATGGTCGGGAAATCGAGCGACGCCCGCAGCGTCCAGGCACCAGAGCTGCTGCAGGGCCCCGTCCAGCGGCCCACCCAAGGCATGACGGGCCGCGTCGGCGGGCTGCACGCCGTCGCGCCACGCCTGGCAGAAATGGCCGATGACGCGATCGCCGACCGCAAGGTCACGCACAGCCGAACCCACCGCCACGATCTCGCCAGCGCCGTCCGACAGCGGCACCAACGGCAATGGCTGCCTAGGGTTGTAGGCACCGGTCACCATCAGCAGGTCGCGGTAGTTCAGGCTCGCCGCGCGCACGCGGACAACGACCTGGTGCGGCAGCGGTTGGGGATCGGGGCGATCCACCAACTGCAGATGGTCGAGGCCAAACGCGTGACACAGGGCAAGGGCTTGCATGGCGGGGCAGGGCGGCAACGGCCGCGAGGGCCGCAGTGTGCCACAGGCGGGCGGATTGCCTACCCACCCCAAGCCGTATCGCCGCACATTCGCCACCCGTAGTGGAACGCGCCAATCAGCCACGCGTGGCGACCCTGTTGCATCGCCATCCCCGCTGCGTCGGCGAGTGCCTGCACCCGCGTCGCCTCTGCGTGGCCGGCAACCTGGCCCGTGGCATCGGCCGCGCGCTGCAACTCGCGGGCGGCAGCGTACAGTTCGGTGCGAATCCTCGGCAGGTTGTAGGTGTCGAGGTACTCGCTGGCACGCTGCAACACGTAGCCCGCCCGCGCCCGCGCCAGCGCCATCTGCACGGCCGGTTCTCCCGCGGCCACAGGCGCCTTGCCCGCCGTGTATGACACCGCGCGACCGCCCACGAACTGGCCGTTGCGGCGCGCAATCGTGTCCTTGTACCGCACCTCGACCCGGGCGACCTGGCGCGGTTGCTGACCGGGGGGCACCTGCAGAACCAGCAAGAAACTGTGCTCGTCGCCTGCCCGAAAACTGGGCAGCAGGAAGCGCACGCCGCCGTCGCGGTCGCGCTGGCGGTTGGCGGCGATGCCCTTTTCGGTGTCGAGGCGTTGGTCGGTCGCGACCTCGACGGTGCGGGTGCGCAGCGCTTCGGCGTCCGACAAGGGCTCGCTACCGACGACCTCGACCAGGCCCACGTCATCGGGCAGGCGGATGCGCAGGTCCACCGCCTCCGCGGCCTGCGTTGCCAACACCTGCAGTTCGTCGGTGAGGACCGCGGGCAGCGCCGCAGCGTCGCGCACGAAATGGTGGTTGCCGCCGCCTTCGAGCGCCACCCGGTCCATCAGCAGCGCGTCGAAGTCGTTGCCTACGCCGATCGCCGATGTGACGATGCCCTGGCCGAGCGCCCGCGCGGTTTCGAGGGTCAGGCCATAGGGGTCGTTGGGTCCGATGGTCGGCATGCCGTCGCTGAGCAATAGCACGCGATTGCTGGCGTTGGCGTCGTAGGCCGCGCGCGCCAGTTGGTAGCCCAGTTGCAGGCCAGCAAACGTATTGGTCTCGCCGCGAACCTTGAGCGCGCACACCTGGTCGGCGATGCGCGCCAATTGCGGTCCGCCCGGCGTGGACGCCGCCAGCACCTCCGCCACGCTGCCGAAATGCGCCACGCTCAGGCTGTCGGCCGGGCCCAGCCGCGTGCTGAGGTCGCGCACCGCCGCGCACACCTGCTGCCACGGCCGACCCTTCATGCTGCCCGACGAATCGAGCACGAGGTGCAGGCGCAACGGTCCGCGATCGCGCGGTCCGGCATCGGCAGCGCGCAGCCGCACCCGCAGCACGGTCTGACCGCCCGCCTCGGGCAGTTGCTTGTCGCTCAGATCCACGGCCACGCGCAACGATTGGCCGCCATCGGGAGCCGCCAGCGTTCGCGCGGGCGTACGGGCGACCAGCGCCGCCTCGACGCCAAGCCCGGTGCCGTCGCGCACCACTGCCGCGAGGTGGTCGAGGTAGCCGCGGCCCGGCAGGTAGGTCGACCGGTACCGCGCGTCCCGGGGGTAGTGCGCGGGCAGGGGCGGCAAAACCCGAAACACCCGGTCGCTCGATCGCCGGCTGAGCGCCAGTCCGCCGTACCCGGAGCCCAACTCGCCGAACACGGCCGTTCCGCTGCCCAAGGCGCGCACGATGGACCGGCGCTGGGCGCGCGTCAGGGCTTCGCGGCCGTCGCGGGTCTCCTCCGCTTGCGCGGCGTTGTCGACCGGGCCGGCCCCAGCGTCGTCCTTGGGTGCGGCCTCGGCCGCGGCCTTCTTCGCCGGTTCGCTGGCCTCTCGCGGGACCGCCTTGTCGGACGCAGCGGCGGCCCCAGAACGCCCGGCGCCTCCGGTCGGCGTGCGCGTTTCGGGTCGCGGCGCGGCGGGTGCGCGACCATCTTTCTCGGCATTCGCGCGGTCCTCCACGGCCGGCTGGTCGCCCCCCTTGTACGCCTGCGCGGGTGTCCAGTTGGGGTCCGCAGCTTGGGCTTCGTCGCGGTCGACGGCCACGGGGGCAGCGGCCGGGGCCGTACGCATGGCCGGTGCGGCCGCAGCCGCGCGCGGTGCGGCGGGCGGAGGCTTTTCGGAGGCAGCCGCAGCCGGACCGGCGTCCGGCGGGGGCTTCTGGCACGCGGGGCTACCGGCGATGGCCAGCGCGATCAGGGTGCGGACAGTGTGCATGGCGGCTCCGAGTCGCGCGCGGCGCGACGGCGCTAGGACGCTCGGGGTCGGTGCGCGGTCTTGCCGCCACCCGTGGGGCCCTGAACGGAGGGGGGGTCTGTTCAGATCCTTGAAATTGCGGTGGTCTTTGCCGCGGGTGTGCACGGCGACAGGTCCTGAGGCATCGCCACCCGCAGGAACCAACCTGCGCGGCCCGCGCGGCGCCCGGTGGCCCAGCCGGCCTGGCCCTGAACGGAGGGGGGGTCTGTTCAGATCCTTGAAATTGCGTTGGTCTCTGCGGCGAGTGTGCACGGCGACAGGTCCTGAGGCCTCGCCACCCGCAAGAACCAACCTGTGCGGCCCGCGCGGCACCCGCTGCCCCGGCCGGCACGCACAACGCCCCACGCGACCAGCAAGAGCGCACACCAGCCGCGCCCTCCGCGCGCGCGCGCCGCACATCCGTCGTCGGCAGCGCCGCACGGCACGCCTTCGTCGACGGCGCCATCGCCATTGTCGTCCTTGCCGTTGCACACCTCGTCGGCGCTGCACGAATTCCAGCCGCATGCGTCGCTGCACGTCTGCGTGCCTTCGAGACCGTGGACCGTGCACGCCTTGGTGGCGCCGGGCGCACATGCAAAGCCGTCGTCTGTCTGGCCGTCGCAGTCGTCGTCCTTGCCGTTGCAGGTTTCGGCAGGCGGCGCGCAGGCCGGCCATGCGCACTTGACCGAGCAGGTGCGGGTGCCCGCCGAGCCGCAGTCGGTCGTGCAGGTGCCCTTTTCGCCCTGCCTGCACGCGAAACCTTCGTCGGTCTTGCCGTCGCAATCCTGGTCGAGGTCGTCGCAGATCTCCTCCGGCACGAGGCAGCCCCCCGGCGTGCACGCCTCGCTGCAGACCGTGGTGCTCGATGTTCCGCACGCCAGTGCGCAAGCGATGACTGCGCCAGGGTAGCAAGCGACGCCTGCCTGGCCGGCCGGTAACTGCAGCCTCCCGGCGCCCGACTCGTAATCCGGCTTGGCGGCGCCGGGCCGCGGCAGGGCCATCGCCAGCAGTTGTTGGGCCGCTGCGGGCGCCGGCAATCCGGTCTTGGCCATCCACAGCGCCAACGCCCCCGACACGTGCGCGGCCGCGGCCGAGGTGCCGAAAAAGATGTCCGTCACACTAGTCAGCACGCCCGAGGGCGCGCCGATATCGGGCTTGGGCCGCAGGTCGAACGTCGGCCCGCGTGAACTGGTCTGATCGACCTGTCCCGCGGCGTACTGAGACACATCAATGGCCGCAACGGAAAGCGAACCGTCGCAGGTGGCCGGGTCGGCGAGCGTCCGGTCCACGCGAAAGATGGCGAGTGGCGCAGGCGCCATCGGCAGTTGCACGCGCACCAGGCCCGGCACCGGTCCTGCCTTGTGCTTGACGCGCACGGCGTAGGTGCCTGCCGCGTCGAGCTTGGCCGTCACGGCTTCGACGGGCGGCTGCGCACCGTCCTGGATCGAGGTCGAGGCCGCGACCGGCGAGCAGTCGCCGGGCAACACGCGGCACAGGTACAGGTCGAGGTCGGTGGCGGTCGTCGGATAGGCGTTCCAGTCCAAGACGACCTGTACCGTGTTGCCGCCGGGTGCGTCCAGGGTGTTGTCTGCCGTGCCCGGGGCGAACTCCAGCCAGCCGTCCTTGTTGTCGTCGCGCCACACGTCGTGCCACACCTGACCGGCGGCCAGATTGCCAGCAGCCTGCACCCACACCCGGCCTCCGCTCGCGACGTTCGCGACCAGCTTGCACAGGGCGCCCGTGCCGCTGCCGAACGACTCGCCGAACCAAGCCATCGCGTGGTGGACGACGGCGATCGCCGAGGTGGGCAACTCCTGCGCCGCCCATGCCTGCAGCGACGCAACGCTGTTGACCGACACCGGTACGATGGTCGCAGCGGGCGCCACCGAGGCCACGATTTCCGCGCACGCCGTGCCGTGCATGTCACCGCTATTGGGCGGCGTGCCCTTGGTGTGCGGCAGTGTGCCGGCCGCCACAGCGACCGCCCACAGGTCGAAGTTGTGGTCGACGACGGCGACGTGAATCCCCTCGCCGCCCTGCGTCGCGCAGTGAAACACGTGGGCGTCGATCGCCCGCGCGCCTGCCGAGGCCTGCGACAACGCCATCGGCGCGAGCGGGGGCGCCACCCATTCGACGTCCGGATCCGCCAGGATCGCCGCCATCGCCTCGGGTGCCACCTGCGCGTCCACGCGGTCGCTGCCGATCGCGGTCATCTCTGCCCCAGCTCGCTGCAGCCGTTTGAGTACCTGAGGAGACCCTTGCGGTGAGACCTTGAGCCGCAATTCTGCGAGCGCGCGACCCGCGGCGTCCACCTTCACCCCGGCGTCTTGCGCCCAAGTGCGGCCAGCGGCGCGGTCTTGCGCGGCGATCGCCCACCACTGCGCCAGCCGGCTTGCCAGCTTGCGGTGCTCGGTCCAAGGCTTGGGCCCGGGGTTTGCAAAGGCCGGGCTGGCCAACATGCCCGCCGCGGCGACGCCCACAAGCCATGCCCAGCGCTGCGCAAACAGATCGGTCAGGGCTGGCATTGCGTGTCGCCTCATGGCTCCTAGGATGCACGCCAACGCGCGCGCCGCCAAGCCCGCGGGGCCCCGCTGCGCCGAGCAGACCGATGGGTTCAGGTCAGGCCACCTGCGCCAGCGCCTCGCGGAGGGTGGCGACCACAAAGCGCTGTTCTTCGTCCGTCAGGTAGTGGTGCAATGGTAGCGCCAGGCTTTGGGCAGCCCACGCATCGCTGCACGGCAGCGGACCGTGCGGTTGATTGCGCCAGGCGGGCTCAAGGTGGGCGGCCAGGATGCCGCGGCGCGCCCCGACGTCGCGGGCATTGAGGTGGCGCAGCACGCGGTCGCGGCGCGATCCAGGCGGCCCGCCGTCGGGCATCACACACAGGCAGTAGGTCTGCGCGTTCCAGGCGGCGCCCGCGCGCGGCTGCATGGGTGCGACGTCCCAGCAATCTTGGAGCAAGGCATCGTAGTGCGCTGCCAGGGCTCGGCGCCGCTCGACGATCGCCGGCAGGCGCTTGAGTTGTTCGACCCCGACGGCGGCCTGCAGGTCGGTCATCCGGTAGTTCCAACCCGGTTCGGCGTAGGACTCGCTGGCGCCCGAATGGTGACGCTCGGCCGGCGCGATCGACATGCCGTGCTGCCGCAGTCCCCGCAGGCGCTCGGCCCAGTCGGCACGGGTGGTGGTGATCGCGCCGCCCTCGCCGGTGGTGACGACCTTGCGGGGGTGGAACGAGAACACGGCCAATTCCGCGCCCTTGCCTACCGGTTCCCCAGCGCACAGGCTGCCGAGCGCACAGGCGGCGTCGTCGATGAGCACGGCCCCGCGCGCCTTGCACAGTTCGGCAATCGGAGCGCGGTCCAGCGGCATCCCGAGCTGGTGCACGGCGATGACGGCGCGCGTCCGGTCGGTCCATGCGCGGGCGATCGTTTCGGCCGTGACGTTGGGGCAATCCGGCGCAACATCGGCGAACACAGGATTCGTGCCAGCCATCCAAGCGGCATTGGTGGTGGCGATGAAGCTGAGCGACGGCACGACCACGTCGTCGCCCGGTCCGATGCCGGCCACGTGCAGCGCCAGGTGCAACCCGGCTGTCGCCGACGAGACCGCAATCGCCTGATCCGCGCCGACCAACGCAGCCAGCGCAGTCTCGAACTGTTTGACCTTGGGCCCCTGCACCACCCAGCCGGTGCGCATGACCTCGGCCACCGCGGCCGTCTCCTCGGGGCCAAAAACCGGGACGATGATCGGAATCACCGGGGTGCCGCCTGGTTCAGAAGCTGACGCCGCCGGTCAGCATCGCCGACGAGCTGACGGTCGCGTTGCCACCGGGGGTGCGGTAGATGCCGAACTGCGCGCCCAGGTACGGAAAGCCCAGCACCAACCGGCCCGCGACGAAGGCGCCGAAGCTGCCGTCGAGCGCCCCCTTGTTGCCGGTGAGTCCGAGCTCGCCGCCGGCCAGCACCTTGACCCCGACGAACTGCACCAGGACATAGCGGATTTCGGCGGCCAGCCGCTTGGTGCCCGGGCCGAGGTCGGCGCGCACGCCCACACCCCAGTTGCGCACCAGGCGCAGGTCGTCGACGCCGGCCTCCAACGTCATGGCGATGCGCACGTCGCCTTCCTTGGACACACCGGGCGTTCCGCCGAGTGAGCGCGCGCCCGCGCCCAGGTACACATCGCCGAGGACCGGCAGTGCGAGCGCGGCACAGGGCACGGCCAAGCCAAGCAATGCGGCCAAGGCGGCCAGAAGACTGGTTCGCCGTACGCGGTGGCCGTTGGACGGAGCGTGGTGCGGCATGGCCGGGTTCCAGTGGCCTGCGGGGCCGGGGACGGCGCGCGTCGTACCATTTTCACGGGGTTTTGGGCAATGGGCCCACCCGCCACCGCACCCGTTTGCCGCACGCCCCCAACCCGTCGCACACTGCCGCCCTTTGCGGCGCCCACGCGCCTGTGGACCCCGATGGATGCCTTCTACCAGCCCGACGGACATGCGTTCTTGGCCACCGAACTCACTCGCGGCCCCTGGAGCGACGACGCCCAGCACGGAGGGCCCCCGTTGGCGCTGCTCGGTCGCGAAATCGAGCGCGCGGCCGGCGCGGGGTTCGTCGCTCGCTTCACCGCAGAACTGTTGCGCTCTCTGCCATTCGGCCGCTACGAGGTGTCGGCCGAGGTCGTGCGGCCGGGCAAGCGTTCGCAGTCGGTCCACGCGACGCTGGCCCTGGATGGAGTGCCGTGTGCGCGCGCCACGGCGCTGGTCTTGTCCGAAGCGCCAGTGGAGTTGCCAGCAAGGCTGCCGCGCCCGGTCCTGCCGCGCCCTGACGCTTCGCAGCCCTACACGTTCACGTTCTTTCGCGCGCCGGTCGGCTACCACACGGCAATGGAACTGCGGGTTGCGCGCGGCGTGTGGGGCTCTGGCGCCATGGCCGGTTGGTTGCGCATGCGCGTGCCGTTGGTCGCAGGAGAGGAGCCGTCACCGTTGCAGCGTGTGCTGGTCGCCGCCGACGCGGGCAATGGCGTGTCGGCGCCACTGCCGCTGGACCAGTACCTTTTCATCAATCCAGACCTTACCTTGCACTTGCACCGGCGGCTGCGCGGCCCTTGGGTCGGCCTCGATGGCCTGACGCGGGTCGAACCCAATGGGGTCGGGCTGGCGCAAGCCGAAGTTTTCGACGCCGACGGTCCTGTTGGCCGTTCGCTGCAGTCGCTGCTGGTGTCGCGCCGGCCGTGAACCTCTACATCTGCAGCAGGACAAGGCGATCGCCTTCAGACTCGGGCAGAGCCGCGCGTCGGCCGCCACGAACGCGAACGGGCGGCCCACGCGACAAACAGTGGGGCCCACGACATGAAATGTCCGGTCGGCTCGAGGCGCCTACGGTGCGTAGTCGATGCGCACGTCGTCGATGAACACGCCCTTGCCGCCGTTGTTCGTGCAGTCGATGGAGTCGAAGAAGAAGCGTGCCGTGATCGACTTGCCGGCCAGACTGGTCACGTCGATCTTGACGGTGATCCACGTCGCGAGCGACGTCTTGGGCGCCTGGTACACGATGTTGGCCGCCGTGCCATAGCCGTGATCCGAGATCTCGGTCTTGAGGACGTCCCAGCTTGTTCCGGTCTCCACGTCGAAGTACAGGCTGTAGGTCAAGTATGCCTTCTTGCCGGTCGGCGGCGCGGTGACGGTGAACGCGCTCGACGTCGCCGTGCCCGAGACCTTGCCGCTGGAGCACGCGAAGTCAGTGCCGTTGTTGAAGTTGAGCGAGCAATCGGCGCTGCTGAAGCCGGGCGTGGCGTTGGTTGCGTCGATGGCCCACACGGCCGTTGTCTGGGCGTTCGACATCGTCCACTTGGTCTTGTTGCTGCACACGACACCGTCGGCAAATGCCGGGACCGGGGCGGCCGCCAACGTCAGGGCGTCGATGAACCAGCCGGTGCCGGTGTTGTCGACGCCGTCGACAGAGTCAAAGCGGAAACGCAATTGCACGCGCTTGCCGGCGTACGCGCTCAGGTCCAGCGTCTCGTAGATCCAGCCCTTGTTGCCGTTGGCGTTGGACAGTTGTGTGCTCACGGCAAACGTGGTGCCGGCGTCGCCCGTGACTTCCACGAAGCGCTTGTCGTACGCGCTGTCGAGTTCCATGTCGATCCAGGTCCGCCACACGGCGCTCAGCTTGGTGCCGCCCGCGAACGCCGTCAGGTCGACAACCGGTGACAGCGCGGTCCCCGTCACCGCCGAGCCGCTGCTGAAGTTCGCGTCGTTGTTGAAGTTCAGGCTGGCGTCGCCGTCGAATTTGGCCGGCGGATTGGGCAGGGCGTCGATCGCGAACTTGACTCCACTCTGCGCCGCGCTGAACTGCCAACCGTTGGCGTTGCCGGCCGCGAAGGGCTCGACCGCGTCGGTGGTGGCGGCGGGCACGAGTAGCGTGCCGGCGTAGACCTGGATGTTCTCGACGAACCAACCAGGGCCATTGTTGAAGCTGGTGTCTTCGCCTTCGAAACGGAACCGCAACTGGAATTTCTTGCCGGCGAGCGCGCTGGCGTCGAAGGCCTCCCAGGTCCACGCGCCCTTGGCCGTGCCTTGCAGGAGGTTCTTTTGCCACGCGATGGTGTTGAAGCCGTCGGCCGACGCTTCCACGTAGCGGTTGTCAAAGCTGTTGCTGTTCTCGGTCGGATCGGCGCCGTTGTAGCTCATGAACGACACGACGACCTTGGTGGCCGCGCTGCCGTCGACGACGAAGGCCGTGGTGGCCGTGCCCGCCGGCACCAAGCTGCCGGTCGGTGTGTAGTTGGTCCCGTTGTTGAAGTTGAGCGAACACGACCCCGACAGCTTGCCCGGCGTGCCCGGCGTGGCGTCGAAGGCCCATTGAACGCCTCCTACCGCCGCTGACAGCGCAAACGTCGTATCGCCGCAGTCGATGGCGTTGACGTAGGCCAATGGCTTGCTGGTGCACGCCGTGGCGTTGAACGTGAACACGCACGCGCCGCTCGTGGTGTTGCAACTGTCGGTCGTGCACGGGTTGGCGTCGTCGCAGACCTTGGCCGCCCCGCCGCCGCACACCTTGTTGCTGCACTTCTCGCCGGTGGTGCACGCGTTCTTGTCGTCGCAGGTCGAGGTGTTGGCGACGTTGGCGCAGCCGGAGACCTTGTCGCAACTGTCGGTCGTGCACACGTTGTTGTCGTCGCACGAGATCGCCGTTCCTGCGCACTTGCCGGCGCCACACTTGTCGCTGCTGGTGCATGCGTCACTGTCGTTGCAGGTCGCCGTGTTGTTGGTGAACACGCATCCCGTCGATGGAGCGCACGAATCGTCGGTGCACACGTTGCCGTCCGTGCACGTGATGGCCTGGCCTGCGCACTTGCCGAGCGCGCACGCGTCGCCGGTGGTACAAGCGCTGTTGTCGTTGCAGGTCGACGTGTTGTTGGTGAAGACGCAGCCGGTCGTCGTGCTGCACGTGTCGGTCGTGCAGACGTTGCCGTCGTTGCACACCTTGGTCGCGCCCGCGCACTTGCTGTTGGCGCACGTATCGGTGTCGGTGCAGGCGTTCTTGTCGTCGCACGGCAAGGTGTTCGACGTAAAGGTGCAGCCCTGGGCCTTGTCGCAGGCGTCGGTGGTGCACGGATTGCTGTCGTTGCAGGTGACCGCAGCGCCGCCGCACTTGCCGGTCGCGCACACGTCGTTTTGGGTACAGGCGTCGCTGTCGTTGCAAGGCAGCGTATTGTTGGAGAAGACGCACCCACTGGCGGGGTTGCAACTGTCGGTGGTGCACGGATTGTTGTCGTTGCACACAACGGCCGCGCCGGGCGCGCACGCCGAGTTGCCGCACTTGTCGCCCGTGGTGCAGGCATTGCCGTCGCTGCACGCCAAGGTATTGGCGACGTTCTTGCAGCCGGCTGCCTTGTCGCAACTATCGTCGGTGCACGGGTTCTTGTCGTCGCACGACAGCGCCGCACCCGGCTTGCAGGCGCCGGTGGCGCAGACGTCGGGAGCGGTGCACGCGTTGCCGTCGGTGCAGGCCGCGGTGTTGTTGGTGTGCGAGCACCCGCTGCCCGTGGTGCATCCGTCGTCGGTGCAGGGGTTGCTGTCGTCGCAGTTGGGGCCGCCGGTGCCTGCGCACTTGCCCAGCGAGCACTTGTCGCCCGTGGTGCAGGCGTTCTTGTCGTCGCAGGCCAAGCTGTTGTTGGCAAAGACGCAACCCTTGAGCTTGTCGCAACTGTCGGTCGTGCACAGGTTGTTGTCGTTGCAGACAAGCGGGGCGCCCGGAGCGCACGCGCCATTGGCGCAGAGGTCCTTGTCCGTGCATGCGTTGTCGTCGGTGCACGCTGCCGTGTTGTCGGCGAACACGCAACCCTTGGTCGAATCGCAGGTGTCGGTCGTGCAGACCTTGCTGTCGTTGCACACGACGGTCTTGCCGACGCAGCTGCCGCCTGCGCAGGTGTCGGTGTCGGTGCACTGGCTCTTGTCGTCGCAGGGCAAGGTGTTGTTGGTGAAGATGCAACCCTTGACCTTGTCGCAGGCATCGGTCGTGCACGGGTTGCTGTCGTCGCACACAATCGCTGTCCCTGCGCACGCCCCGCCGGCGCAGACGTCCTTGCTGGTGCACGCCGAGCCGTCGTTGCAGGCGATGGTGTTGTTCCCGTACACGCAGCCCTTGACCTTGTCGCAGGTGTCGTCGGTGCAGTCCTTGTTGTCGTTGCACACCGCGGGCTTGGCCAGACAGCCGCCGCCCACGCAGCCGTCGCCGATGGTGCAGGCGTCGCCGTCGGTGCAGGTCGCGTCGTTCGCCAGGTTGGCACAGCCCTTGACCGGGTCGCAGCTGTCGTTGGTGCAGCCGTTGTTGTCCTCGCAGCTGACCGCCTTGCCCGCGCACTTGCCGCCGCCGCACACGTCGCTGTCGGTGCACACGGTGCCGTCGTTGCAGGTCGCGGTGTTGTTGGCGTGCGCGCAGCCCTTGACCTTGTCGCACGAATCGGTGGTGCACGGGTTCTTGTCGTCGCAGCTCAGCGGGCTGGAGATGCAGTTGCCGCTGCTGCACTTGTCGCCCGTGGTGCAGGCATTGCTGTCGGAGCAGGTCCCCAGGTTGGGGTTGTTGGCGCAGCCAGTCTGCAAATTGCAGACGTCGTCGGTGCACGGGTTGTTGTCGTTGCAGTCGACCTTGTCGCCCACGCACGCGCCATCGGTGCAGGTGTCGGCCTTGGTGCATGCGTTCTTGTCGTCGCAAGTTGCGGTGTTGGTGGTGTTGACGCAGCCGGAACCCGGGTCGCAGCTGTCGGAGGTGCACGGATTGTTGTCGTCGCAGGGCACCGTCGCGCCCAGGCACTTGCCGGCCGAGCAGGTGTCCTTCTGCGTGCAGAAGCTGCCGTCGTCGCAGGCCGTGGTCGAGTTGGTGTGGGTGCAATTGCCGGAGGTCTGGCTGCACGCGTCGATGGTGCATTGGTTGCTGTCGTTGCAGTTCTTGGCCGTACCGGTGCACTTGCCCGACGCGCACACGTCGTTGACCGTGCAGATCTGGCCGTCGTTGCACGCCGCCTTGTTGGGCGCGAATCCGCAGGTGCCATTGGCAGGGTTGCACGCGTCGTCCGTGCAGGGATTGCCGTCGTCACAGGCGATCGGTTTGCCGGGCTGGCAAGCGCCGTTGCTGCAGGCCTCACTTTCAGTGCAGGCGTCGCCGTCGTCGCACGCCAGCTTGTTGTTGGCGAACACGCAACCGGCCGTCGGCGAGCAGGTGTCCGTGGTGCACAGTTTGCCGTCGTCGCATTTCTGGCCGCCGCTGCCCGCGCACACGGCGTCTTTGCAGCCGTCGTTCTTGGTGCACGCGTCGCCGTCGTCGCAGGGCTGCACGTTGTTGCTGTACTTGCACCCGGCGGACTTGTCGCAGGTGTCGTCGGTGCACGGGTTCTTGTCGTCACAGCTGACCGCCTTGCCCTCGCAACCGCTGGCCCCGCACAGGTCGCCATTGGTGCATGCGTTGCCGTCGTCGCAACTGGTCGTCACGGTGACGTGTTTGCATCCGGTCCCAGTGTCGCAGGTGTCGTTGGTGCACGGGTCCTTGTCGTTGCAATCCAACGGCACGGAACTGCAGTCGCCTGCGGCGCAAACGTCTTTGATCGTGCAGGCGTTCTTGTCGTCGCACGGGTCGGTGTTGTTGGTCTTGACGCAGCCGCCATTCTTGGGGTCGCAGGTGTCGGTGGTACAACCGTTGCCGTCGTCGCAGTTCTTGGCCACGCCTGCGCACGCACCGGCGCTGCACGCATCGTTGATGGTGCAGGCGTTGCCGTCGTCGCACGCCGTTGCGATGGGTTCGGTCTTGCAGCCCACCTTGGGGTCGCACGAGTCGGTCGTGCACATGCTGCCGTCGTCGCACTTGACCGCGCTGCCCTTGCACTCGCCGTCCACGCAGGCGTCCTTGTTGGTGCACGCGCTGCCGTCGTCGCAGGGGTCGCTGTTGTTGGCCAGCTTGCAGCCGGTCGCCGGATCGCAAGTGTCGTCGGTGCACGGATTGCTGTCGTCGCAGCTCTTGGGCTTTCCTTCGCACTTTCCAGTGTTGCACACGTCGGCAGTCGTGCACTTGTTGCCATCGTCGCAGGGCGAATCGACCTGCTTGTTCACGCAGCCGCCGGTCTTGAGGTCGCAGGTATCGATGGTGCAGGTGTTGTCGTCGTCGCATTTCTTGGCCTTGCCGCCCACGCACAGGCCGTTGTCGCACGTGGCGCCCGTCTCGCACTTGTTGTCACCTTGGCACGGACCCGTCTGCTGAGCGTAGGTGCAACCCTTGGCCGCGTCGCAGGTATCGGCGGTGCACGGGTTGCCGTCGTCACAGCTTTTCGGGTTGCCCTTGCAGCCGCCGCCGATGCAGGTGTCGCCGAGCGTGCACGCGCTGCCGTCGTCGCAGGGGCCGGTCAGCGGTTCGTTCTTGCACGCCTTGGTCGCGCCGTCGCAGCCGTCCTTGGTGCACGGGTTGCTGTCGTCGCAGGTCTCTTCGTCGGTCTTGCCGTCGCAGTCCTGGTCCACGCCGTCGCAGGTCTCGGTGGCTGGCGTCGGCGCGTCGCACGCAGACAGGCCCTTGTCCGAGCACACCCGGCTGCCCGGGCAGGTGCCGAGTGTATTGGCGGTGCCGCACACGGTGCTCAGCTTCTGCTCGATGGCCTTGGGGCTGCAACTGCATTCGCCTGCGTCTTTCTTGCACTGCTTGCCCTTGGCGCCTGACTGCGACGTGACGTCGGCGCACGAATAGCCGGCCGGGCACTTGTTGGCGCCGTCGTCGCACGCCCCGCCGCAAAACGCGCCCGGCAGCGTGGTTTTGGCGTCGCCGTAGGGCACGCACAGCGCGTCGGAGCCGCCTTTGAGGCAATCCGCGTCGCTGCCGCAGGGCTCGCACAGGCGCGGGAACTGCGCCAAGCACAGCGCGACCGTGTCGCCGCCTGAGCCCTGGACGTTCTTGCACGCGAATCCGTCCGGGCACTTGTCGATGCACGGCTTTGCGCATTGGCTGCCCGCGGGCGTGTCGATGCAAAAGCCGTTATCGCACTCGGCGTTGGCCTTGCAGGCGCAGCCCGGGCCTCCTGGGCACCCGGCGGTCGCGTCGCCGCCGCTCGCCTCCTGCTCGACCAGATCCAGGGTGCCGCCGGTTTCGCCGCTGGTGCCGCCGCTGTCGTCGGGCGGAGTCGAGGTGTCGCCTGCCGTCGCACCATCGCTGGTCGCGGTTTCGGTCGTGCCGACCGTCTCCTCGCCGCCGACCGACCGGGCGGTCTCGCCGCTTGTCGCGCCATCGCCTTGGGCCCCAGAGGTGCCATCGCTGCCGCCGGGATCCGTGCAAGCGCTCGAAAGGACGGCGAGACACGCCGCCGCCGCGGCGAAACCGAGCAGGCGGGTACGCGACAGGGTACGCATGGAAACCTCCGGGGGACGACCCGCCGAGGATACGTGCCGCGGCCTGGGACTGCAACGTGCGTGCGCGAAACCGCGGCACCCAACTGGGCTGTTGGACGCGCGACGGACGTGAGTACAACACACCCTCTGAGCGCCACGCGCGTCACATCCCTCCGCCCACCGCGCCGCCCCCAAAGGCCGCGGCGATGGCCGGAGCAACTGCTGGCATCGTCGCCATGCTGGGCAACTGTGGCATGGCCGCGCTGGGCTCGACGGCCGGAGCCGCGGACGGCACGTGGGCTGCGGGCGCGAGCGGCGCGAACTGCTGCATGGTTTCTGCCAGCCTGGGGCCCGCGATCGGCGCCGCAGTCGCTGCGGCTGTCTTGACGGGGAGTTCAGGCGTGCGCAGCGACACCACCTGGGCTGTCGGCGGCGAGAGGTAGCCGGCCTTGCCAGTGTCGCCCCGGCGGTTGCCCAGGCCAGGCCGGCAGAATCCCATGAACTCTTTGAGCGGATCGGCCTTGAGCGTGCGCGTGAGGGTCTTCTTTTTCGCCGGGGTGGCGTGGGTGTGGTCGGGCTGGTCCATGGCGATCCTGGTGGGCGGCGCGCGATGCGCGCGTTGCGCCGGACGCCGTGCACGCGCCGTGCCATGGCCTGTCCGCGCAAGCGCCAAGCACTTTCAAGTGGTTGCGGCGTTCGGTTGCTGCCGACCTGTCCGACGGTGACCGGCACCCTGCAACGTCGGTCACATCGCCAACGGCCCGACCTCGACCCGTTCGGGGCGCCACAGGCAGCGTTCGAATTCGACGATCCGGTGGCTGTCGTCGAACCGTACCCCTTCGGCCTGCAGCATTTCGCGCTGCAGCGGCGGACGGTCGACCTCGCCACCAAACGAGATCATGCCCCTGGCGTTGACGACGCGGTGCCAGGGGACGTCGCCACCGCGCACGAAGAACATGGCGTAGCCGACCGCCCTCGCCCCGCGCGGTGAGCCGAGCAGGGTGGCGACCTGGCCGTAGGTCATCACCCGGCCCGGCGGAATCTGCCGCACCAAGGCCCAGATCGCCTCGTAGATCGACGGAACCTGCGCCGGACCGTCGGCACCTTGGGTGGCGCGCAGCCGCGTCACGCCAATTCCCCGAGCTCGGTCGCGATGCGCACGCCGGCCGTCCGCATGCGTTCGATCGCTCGATCGCCGTCGCCCGGCGCAAGGTCCACCGCGCGGCAGCCCGCCACGACCAAGGTCACGGCAAAGCCCAGGTCGACCGCATCGAGCGCCGTGAACAGCACGCAGTAGTCGGTTGCCAGTCCGAGGACGGCGAGATCGCGCACGCCGCGCGCCCTCAGCGCATCGCCAAGGCCGGTGGCGTTGCGGCGGCCGTTGTCGAAGAAGCCAGAGTAGCTGTCCACCGTCCGATCCTGGCCCTTGGCGAACACGATCGCATCGGCAGGCAAGCGCAGGTCGGGGTGGAAACGCGCGCCGGCCGTGTCCTGCACGCAGTGATCTGGCCACAACACCTGTTGCAGGCCGTGCAGATCGACCACCTCGCCCGGCTTGCGGCCCGGGTGCTGCGACGCGAACGACCCGTGGTCCGCCGGATGCCAGTCTTGCGTACACGCGACATGGGCGAAGCGCGGCATCAGGGCGTTGGCGACCGCGACCGTGGTATCGCCGTCGCGCACCGCCAGCGCGCCGCCGGGCATGAAATCCAGTTGCAGGTCCACCAGCAGCAACGCCCTCACGGTTCCCCTCGTCGGACGCGATCGGTCACAAATCGTCCTCGCGCACTTGGTTGCGGTTCCACGACGGGATCTCGACCTCGATCTCCTCGCTGCCGTCGGGGACGCATTGGCACGCCAACCGCGATTGGGCAGTCAGGCCGGGCGCCGTATCCAACATGTCCTCTTCGCTTTCGCTGGCCGGGCTGCAACTGTGACCGCCGCGGCGCACGATGACGTGGCAGGTCGAGCACGAGCAGATGCCGCCGCACGCGTGATCGAGGCGGACCCCGTGGTGCAGCAGGATGTCAAGCAGCGACCCCGGTTCGCCGTCGCGGCCGTAGGGCAACTGCGCCGGGTCGACCGTGAAGGCATCCGGTTGGCCACGCACGACCACGCGGAACGGCCGATTGGCGCGATGCGCGGGGTTGGGTTGCAGGTACGGGTTGACTCCGGCCATTGGCTCCGTGGGCGGGGGCGGCGATGGGTGCCGTGCGCCGCAGGCCAAGGATCGGCGGTTTTCGTGGCGCAGGCAACCCGTGCCGTCGCGAATCCAGGTGCCGCCTGCGCTCCATCCTGCGCTGACGCCGTTTCCGGACCGTGTTACAACCCTGCGCGCGCGGCATCCGCCCTGCGCCGCCCGGGAGCCCATCGCCATGAGCTTGCTGGACACCTTGTGGTTCGAGGCCTTCGACGACGGGACGCCGTGGATTGGCATCGCGCTCATGCTGACGCTGGCCGTGACCCGCGCCACCGTGCCCAAGCACTTGCGGCGCACGCGGGGCACATTGGTCCTGTACGGCTGTCATGTCGTCCTGGTGCCGATCGCCGGGTGGTTCCGCTTCAAGGCCGGCATCGGCGCGGTCGCGGTGGTCGGTGGACCCAATGCCAGCGCCGCGTACGAATCGGTGCGGTTGGCGGCACTGGTCCTGGCCGCGATGACCTCGATCAGCATGGCCGGGCAGATCGTGTTCGACGTGGTGTTGCCGCGCATCCGTCTGCCCGCCCCGCGCATCCTGCGCGACTTGTTGACCGCCGCGGCCTCGATCGTTGCCGTCTTCGCTGTGGCCACGCGGTTGGGCTTCAACCTGTCGGGCATCATCGCGACGAGCGCCGTGGTCACGGCCGTCATCGGCTTCTCGCTGCAGGACACGCTCGGCAACATCATGGGCGGCCTGGCCTTGCAGATGGACAACTCGATCGGCGTCGGCGACTGGATCAAGGTCGGCGACATCAGCGGCAAGGTCACCGAGATCCGCTGGCGCTACACCGCCGTGGAGACCCGCAATTGGGAGACCGTCATCTTCCCCAACTCGCAACTGATGAAGGGGCAGGTCGTCGTGCTTGGCCGTCGGGTCGGCCAACCCCTTTATTGGCGGCGCTGGATCTACTTCAGCGTGGACCTCAGCCACGCCCCGGCGGACGTGGCCAGCGCGGTGGTCGACGCGCTCAAGGCCGCGCCGATCGAGCGGGTTGCGGCCGACCCGGGGCCGAACTGCATCCTGCTGGACTTCAACGACGCCGGTTGCAAGTACGCCGTGCGCTATTGGCTCACCGATATCGCGGTGGATGACCCCACTGACTCCGCGGTGCGCGTGCGCATCTACTTCGCGCTCAAGCGCCTGGGCATCCAGATGAGCGTGCCGAGCCAGCACGTGTTCATGCACGATGCCACCCATGCCCACAGCGAGGACGAGGCCGCCCGCGAGCACGGCCGGCGCCTCAAGGTTCTGGAGAAACTCGACCTTTTCTCGGACCTGCAGGCAGAGGAGCGCGACATCATCGCCAAGGGCCTCAAGTACGCCCCGTTCGCGGCCGGCGAGGCGCTGACCCGCCAGGGCAACGTCGCCCACTGGCTGTACATCATCGTCGCCGGCGAGGTGTCGATCCGCGTCAACGTCGACGCCGCAGAACGCGAGGTGAGCAAGCTGCGCGGCCCGGTGGTGGTGGGCGAGATGGGCCTGCTGACCGGCGATCCGCGCACAGCGACCATCGTGGGCTTGACCGACATCGAGTGCTACCGGCTCGACAAGGCCGCGTTCCATACCGTGCTCCAGATCAAGCCCGCGCTTGCCCAGACCTTTGCCGAGATGCTCGCGCGCCGCCGCGTCGAACTCGAGGCGGTCAAGGAAGGCCTGAGCACCGAAGCCAAGGCCGCGCGGATGAAGGAGAAGCAGAACGAGGTGCTCGGGCGCATCCGCGACTTCTTTGGCTTATAGGCGGCAGCCACGCTCGCGATCTTCCGTGGGCGTCGGTGGCGCCACGGCCTCGACGCCAATCTGCGTTTCCGTCCTTGGCAGCGGTCGCGGCCGCCGACGACGAGTCCTTGGCCCGGTGCGGTTCGATGGTCGGCCTGCCAGCGGGTTGCGCGACCGCCGCGGCCGCGAGTGCCACGATCGTGCAACATTGCACGTCTCCCACGGCCCGGGCACCTTGCCGGCGGAACCTGAACCAGACCAAGATCACCAGCGCTCGCGCCCAATGTGCGGCGAGGTCATGCCGGTGATCGCCAACTCCCTGCTGTCGCGGCTCATGCCGCAAGAGAACCGTTTCTACGTCATGTTGGGCGCGATTGCGCGCAATGTGTCGGCCGGCGCAGATGCCTTCGGTCGCCTGCGCGACGCGAGCGGACACGACGAGTTTCTCAAGGTGTCTGAGCAGTTGCGCGACATCGAACACGCCGGCGACAACATGGCCAACGAGTTCTACACTGCGCTGGACCAGACCTTCGTGACGCCGCTCGATCGCGAGGACCTGCACGACTTGTGCAGCGCGCTCGACACGATCCTGGACTTGATGGAGGAGTGCGCGGGATTCATCGTCAACTACCGGTTGGCGGTGCTGACGCCCCCCATGCGCGAACTGGTGCGCATTGCGCAGGACGCGAGCCACGAGGTCGAGACGAGCATCAAGATGGTCAAGGACGGCACGCACTTTGCCGAACTGCAATCGCATCTGGTGCGCATCCACGCCCTGGAGAACGAGGGCGACACGGTTTTCCGCCTCGCCCTTGGCGAGCTGTTCCAGACCCAGACCGACGCCATCGAACTCATCCGGCAGAAGGACATCATCGAGGCGCTGGAAGGTACTGTGGACGCCACCGACGACGTTGCCGACCTCGTCCGCTCGCTCGCCATGAAGCACGCGTAGCGCCGCGAGGACCCCATGCTCGACCCGTTCTGGCTCATGGTCGTCGTCATCGCGCTGGCGTTGCTGTTCGACTACATCAACGGTTTCCACGACACCGCCAACGCGATCGCGACCGTGGTGTCCACCAATGTCCTGTCGCCGCGCGCCGCCGTGCTGCTTGCAGCGCTTTTCAACTTCGCCGGCGCCTTCCTCGGCACCGGAGTCGCCAAGACCATCGGCGGCGACATCGCCAGCCCAGCGAGCGTGACGCAGACCGTGGTCCTGTGCGCGCTGCTCGCCGCCATCGCCTGGAACCTGTTGACGTGGTGGTTCGGCATTCCCTCGAGTTCGTCGCACACGCTCGTCGGCGGCATCGTCGGTTCAGTGGCGGCGCGGCGGGTCCTCGCCGAAGGGCAGGATGCGTGGACTGCGCTCTCGGCCCTCCTGCAGTCCGGCGGCGTGACCAAGGTGCTCAAGGGACTCGTATTCTCTCCGCTCTCTGGTTTCGTCGTCGGGCTGCTGATGATGGTCGCCACCACCTGGGTGGTGCGGCGGCTGGCGCCTGCGACGGTCAACAAGTTGTTCAAGCGCCTGCAGCTCGTGTCGGCCAGCGCCATGGCGCTCTCGCACGGCACCAACGACGCGCAGAAAGTCATGGGCATCGCGACCATGGCACTTTTCGCGTACTACGGCGGCGGCAAGCCGAGCGACGCCCCCGGCTGGCTCGACGTGGCGACCTGGCAAGCCAAACACGAACTGGTGGTGCCGGCGTGGGTCATCGGCGCGTGCGCAATGGCGATGGCGGCGGGCACCGCGGCGGGCGGATGGCGCATCATGCGCACCATGGGTTCGCGGATCATCCGGCTCAAGCCGATCCACGGCTTCTGCGCGGAAACCGCTGGAGCGGTCGTGCTTTTCACCGCCGCCCAGTTGCACGCACCGGTCTCGACGACGCATGCCATCAGTTCGTCGATCATGGGCGTCGGCGCGTCGCGGCGCCTGTCGGCCGTGCGCTGGGGAGTCGCCGGCAATATGATCGTCGCCTGGATCTTGACCCTGCCGGTCTCGGCGTTGCTTGGGGCCGTGGCCTACGCGGTGTTGCGGACCTATTTCGGGCCGTAGCCTGACCAGGGGAGGCGGAACGCCGCCCTGCCGCGGAAAAAGACCCGTCGCGCCGCGCGGTCTGCGTCCTCTGTGCCGCGGTCGCTGCGGGCGCGCTCGCGATCTGCCAGCATGCTCTTCGACCTCGCAACAAACGAGATTCGGCTACACCCTCCAAGTCAGCATGGGCAGCCGCACGCCGGACCGCCAATCAGAGCGCCTGCAGTGCGGTGGATGGCCCGGGCGCGTGGAAATCGCCACCCCGCACGATCGCCAGCACCGCCTGCTCGGTGTACCGCAAGGCCACTTGCCTCTTCTCGCCAAGTTGCGATGACTTGAGCATGCGGTCCAGCTGTGCCAGGACGCGCAAGGCGTGATGGGTTCGCGACGGGTTGACGGTCCTGGCCTGCCGCACCAGCGCTTCTGCACGGCCGGGTGAAACGCCGACTGAACGCACCAGGTCCATGACCGTAGCCCCCTTGCGCACCAGCGCCGTCGCGGCGGCCAGTTGCGTGTACTGGCTCGCCAGAGCGCCCAACGTGCGGATGGCGTCGCTCTCGCCGTCGCCGCCGGGCTCGAGCAGCAGGTGCAACACGGTCATCGCACGCGCCACGTCGCGCCGTTCGATGGCGTCCGTCACCGCCCAGACGGCGGCCTCGCGATCGACCGGTACGTTGTCCTCCACCGTAGCCGTCGTCACCGTGCCGCCGGGCCCAGCATCGAGAATCAGCCGATCGGCCGTCGACCGCAGCCGCGCCGGGTCGCTGCCGCCGAGGCGATCCCACACCTTTTGCGCGACGCCCGCGGCGATGCGGATGCCGTGCGGCGCGCCCGTTTCCGCCAGATAGGCCTGCAGCGCCTGGACGGTCAGCGGCGCGATCAGCACCACGACGCCAGCGCGTGCCAGTGCCTCCCATGCGCCGCCGGTGGGCGACACCGCTTGGGCGACCACGATGAGCACGAAGGCAGGGTCGCGGTCGTCCGGGTCGACGGCGAGGAGCGCGCGCTCCAACGGATCCTGAGGTCCCTTGGCATCGGCCGCGGCCTTTGCGGCCTTTGACCGGCCCTTGGGCTTGCCCTCGCCCAAGGCCATGGCGTCGGCATGCACGACGGTAACGACACGCCGGCCGCCGAAGAGCGACTGCGCCCGCAATTGGGCTGCGATGAGCGCGTTCATGCCCTGCGCCTCGAAGTCGCCGTCGAGGTAGTCGAGCTTGACGTAGTCCAGCGCCGGATCGCCGCGCTGCAGGGCGACCGCCTCAATGCGCCGGGCCGTGCCGAGCAGCGCTTGGGGATCGGCGTACGGCCGATCGGCGTATCTGTCGCGGTTCGGCACGTCCGCGGAGGACACCACGTACACGGGACGGATCCGGCCTGTGGCGAGCTCCGCCGCGAGCACCTTCTCGTCGAAAACACGCGGAAATCCCTTGGCCTCGCCCTCGGATTTCGCGGCCCTTGCGGCTGGTGCTGCGGGTTTGGTAGCCATGCCGCGCAGTCTAGGCCGCGCGCCGGGCCGCCACAAGGTCTTGACGCCGCAGCAGCCGCACAGCTACACTTTCGGCCGCCTTCGGCCCGCGCGGCGGGAAGGCGCGCGATAGGCCACAGACTTTTCCGACGTAGCTCAGCTGGTAGAGCAGGTGCACGTGCCTCGTTCTCACCGGCGGCCCGAATCCTGGCCCCGTTTCGCGCTCGCGGGGTTGGCCAGAGGACAAGCGCGACAATTCCGACGTAGCTCAGCTGGTAGAGCAGGTGACTGTTAATCACCGGGTCCCGTGTTCAAGTCACGGCGTCGGAGCCATAGAAAACGCAGCACCATGTCACGCCCGCAGGGTCGGAAACCTCCGCCGGGCCCTCATTCGCGTCGGATTTCGGGGGTCGTTGGTCCCCCGTCGGCGCCGCCTCAGGTCTGGGTGGCACGTCGCCCAGCGCAAGGCCTTTTCGCGCGCCACGCCCCTCTCCTTGCCCTGGCACTGCCGGGAACACGCCGAAAGGCGGTCGACCTTGTCAGTGTGCAGGCCGTCTACAACCGCGCAGACGCAGGCCGTCGTCCACCCATTCTGCGCGTGAGTTCGGCTGGGCCGGATGGCGGTCCATGGCGCGCCACACCGCGAGTCGCCGATGCCCGACATCCCGCCACCCGACCTCGCCCGCGAACGCAAGCTCATCGTCGTCGTCGCCGCTGTCCAGTTCGTCAACGTCCTGGATTTCGTGATGGTCATGCCGATGGGCCCGGACTTCGCGATCGCGCTCGGCATCGACCTGACCCACCTGGGCGCCATTGGCGGCGCCTACACGGCGGCGGCGGCGGTGTCGGGGCTGCTGGCGAGCGCGTTCCTCGACCGCTTCGATCGGCGCACCGCCCTGGCCTGGGGCATGGTGGGCCTGGGCATCGGCACGCTGGCGGGCGGCTTCGCTTGGGACTTGCGCAGCCTCATCGCCGCGCGGGTCCTCGCCGGTGCGTTCGGCGGGCCCGCTACGGCGGTGGCCATGGCCATCGTCGCAGATGCGGTGCCGCCGGCGCGGCGCGGCCGGGCCATGGGCGCGGTCATGGGCTCGTTTTCGATCGCGTCTGTCGTCGGCGTTCCGGCGGGCCTGGCGTTGGCGCAGCACCTGGGTTGGCGCTGGCCGTTTCTGGTCATCGGTGGGGCGTGCCTCGCTGTGGCGGCGCTGGCCCGCGCGCAGTTGCCGCAGTTGCGCGACCACGTCGCGCGGGCGTCGGCCGAGGCGGCGAGCGTGCGCGACGCCGTCGGCATCCTGGGCCGCCGCGAGTTCTGGCTGTCCTACGCGATGGGCGCGACCGCCGCGCTGTCGTCCTTTCTGCTCATCCCGAACCTGAGCGCCTACACGCAGTACAACCTGGGGTTGCCGCGCGGCGATCTTGGTCTGCTGTACCTGTACGGCGGTCTGGCCTCATTGGTCGCGATGTGGTCCGCCGGGCGGGCGGTCGACCGGCTGGGGGCGCTGTCGGTGCTGAACCTGACCGTCGTGGTCTTCTTTGGCGTGCTGTGGACAGGCTTTTGGCACTGGACGGGCGCGGTGTCGGCGATTGCCGTCTTCGTCCCGTATTTCGTCGCCAACGCCGCGCGCAACGTCGCCTTCAACGCCACCGCCAGCAAGGTGCCGGCGGCGCACGAGCGTGCACGATTCATGTCGGCCATGTCGGCGGTGCAGCACATCGGCGCGGCGACCGGGGCCCTGGTGTCTGGGCTGATGCTCGTCGAAAGGGCCGACCACCGGCTCGCCGGCATGGGCGCCGTCGCCATGGCGTCGTTTGCCGCAAGTCTGCTGCTGCCCGTGTGGCTGGCGCTGGTCGAGCGGCAATTGCGCAGGGCGCCCGCCTGACCGCGAGCGATTCCTGCCGTGCGGTCGTGCAGCCTGCCGCTGAAACCATGCATCGGTCTGCAACGACTGGCGCGCTGCGCATGCCGGCGGCGAGGCGATACGCGCACGCGTTCACCGGTCCCCTGAACCGTCCGGCCGCCACTTTCGGACGGCCGCGGCGACCGCGGCCTTGATTGCCAAGCGGGAATTCCTATCCTGTCGCGCCCGCGCGCCGCCAGCCGGGCCCAATCCCGACCATGTCCACCGCTTCCCATCCTCCGGCCGCCGTTCGGTCCGGCCTGCGCGCCTGGTATTCGCGCCTCGCCGGACTGTCGCGCGACGCACGGCTGTACCTGTTCGGCGGCGCGCTGATGGGCATCGGTAACGGCGCGCTCTGGGTGCACCTGAACCTCTGGTACAAGGCCATCGGGCTCGGCGAGCAGACTATCGGGTCGCTGTTGTCGGTGGCGGCGGTCGGGGCGACGGCGACTGCGGTGCCGGCGGCGGTGTGGATCGACAGGGTCGCGCCAGGCAAGGTTCTCGCGGTCTCCGCCCTCGGCTTTGCGCTCAGCCTCGCCGCGCCCATCTTGTGGCCCCAGCCGACCTTTCTGTTCTTGGTCGCGTTGGCGTCCGGCGCGCTGTTCACCGTGCACTGGGTTGCTGCTGCACCGTTCTTCATGCGGACGGCTGCACCGGAGGATCGCGCAGACCTTTTCGGACTGGCGCATGCCATCGAAACGGCAGCAACGCTGGTCGCAGCCGTGGCCGTCGGCGCCATCGCTGCGTTCGGCCACCAATGGTTGGGCACCGAACGGCGCGGTCTCGAACTCGGCCTGGTCGGCGCAGCAGCGGTGGCGGCCCTGTCGACGCCGGTCTTCCTGGCAATCCGCTGTCCGGCCGCGTCCGGCACGCGCAAGACCTGGCGCGACCAACTGGCGGCGCGCGACTGGCGGCTGCTGGGCAAGCTGGTGTTCCCGGCCGCGCTCATCGGCATCGGCGCCGGGTTCATCATCCCCTTCATGAACCTGTACTTCCGCAATCGCTTTGGGCTGGACCCGCAGCACATCGGCGCCGTCTTTGCGGCGGGGCAGGTGTTCACGACGCTCGGCTTTCTGCTCGGGCCGGCGATGGCGCGGCGCATTGGGCCGGTCGCGGCCATCGTCACCACCGAACTGGCGTCGATTCCGTTCTTCTTGACGCTGGCCTTTGCGCAAAGCCTGCCGTTGGCCGTCGCCGCGTTCTGGCTGCGCGGGGCGCTGATGCAGATGAACCAGCCGATTTCCAGCGCCTTTGCCATGGAGCAGGTGCCCGACGACCAGCAAGCCGTGACCAACAGCGTCCGCCACTTGGCCTGGAACCTCGCGTGGATGGCGTCGACGCAGGTGGGCGGGTGGTGGATCGAGCGCGACGGGTTCGCGCCGCCGATCCTCGCAGCCGTCGTTTTGTATCTTTGTGCGTCGATGAGCTTTGCGTGGTTCTTTGCGGGTCGAGGTCGGCGGGCCGTGCCAACGGTTGCCTAGGAGCCTGTCGGCGAAATGCCAGAATCGGCGGTTTCTGGCCGACAGGCTCCGCGAGACTCGACCAGCTATGGGTCGAGTCTCTTTGCTGTTCAGTGGGTTGCCAAGCTCGCGCCGGCGCCGACTCGCGGCAACGTCATGACAAGACTCGGTTCACTGGGCGAAACTGATCGCTCCTCTAATGGACTGCCGGACCGGTCGGCGAAGTGATTGTGATTGCGTAGAAGCAACCCGTTGGACGTGAGCATGTTCCATCGGTTGGGTGCCATCGGCTCCGTTTCTCCGACGGGCACCTGAGAAATTTGACCGCGCCTGCCCGCCCCGACCTTGGCCCAGAGGAGGTGTGTTGCGTGTCCCATGACGGTTGGCCCACAGCACGACTTGGCCTTGGGCACGCCGGTCAGCCCCCCCCCCCATTGTTCAGAG
>VGRO01000055.1 GCA_016875335.1 Deltaproteobacteria bacterium
GGGCGCAGGGACAGGCACAGGCACAGGCGCAGGCACAGGGACAGGCGCAGGGGCAGGCGCAGGCGCAGGCACAGGGACAGGCACAGGCGCAGGGACAGGCACAGGGACAGGCGCAGGCACAGGGACAGGCGCAGCCACAGGGACAGGCGCAGGGACAGGGACAGGGACAGGCACAGGGACAGGCGCACGGGCAGGCACAGGCGCAGGCACAGGCACAGGCGCAGGCACAGGCACAGGGACAGGCGCAGGCACAGGCACAGGGACAGGGACAGGCGCAGGCGCAGGCACAGGCACAGGGACAGGCGCAGGCGCAGGGACAGGCACAGGCGCCGGCCCAGGCTCCGACGCGCTCGTGCCGCCGCAGCCGTTGACTGCGACGACCATCGACACGCCGGTCGACGCCCCGGAGCACGACACGCCCGTCGTGGTCCGGGTCAAGATCGTGGTGGACTCGGCCGGGCAGGTCAAGAAGGTCGAGCCCTTGCCGCCGGCCCAGCCGCCGTTCGACGACTACGTGGTGACCGCGGCGCGCGGCTTTCGGTTCAAGCCGGCGAGTTTCAAGGGCAAAAACGTCGCGGTCGAGATCACGTTCACGCACACCTTCGCTCCCAAGCCCAAGCTGGTGGTCGCCCCGTCTCGGCCGGGCGGGCCGGTCCTCGACGCCGTCTTGCGCGGAAAGCTGGTCGAAAAAGGCACGCGCGCCCCGGTCGCCGGCGCCACGGTCCAGGCCGAAATCGCTGGGCAGCGGTACACTGGCGAGGCGGACCTGCGCGGGCGCTTTCGGCTGGCCGTGCCGGCGGGCGATGCGACGGTGACCGTCCACGCCGCGGGCTATCGCAAATTCATGCAGCGCGAAAAGCTGCTCAGCCGCCAAGAACTTGCCATCGCCTACTACGTGGAGCGGGAGCGCTACGATCCGTATGAAATCCTGGTGTTCGCCGAGAAGAAACGCGAAGAAATCTCGCGCATCACGCTGCGCGGCCCCGAGATCCGCCAAGTGCCTGGCACCTTTGGCGATCCGTTCCGCGTCATCCAGGCGCTGCCCGGCGTGTCGTCGATCGTGTCGCTGTTGCCGTTTCCTGTGGTGCGCGGCGCCAGCCCCGGCAGCACGGGCTACATGGTCGACGGCACGCGGGTGCCGCTGCTGTACCATCTGCTGGCCGGGCCGTCGGTCATCCACCCCGAGTTCATCGATGAGGTGCAGTTCTACCCCGGCATGGCGCCGGTGCTCTATGGCGGCTACTCGGCGGGCATCGTCGATGGCCGGACGCGGCGGGCGTTCAAGGACGAAAAGGTGGCCGACATCGACGTCAACTTGCTGCAGGCCGGCGCCTTCGTGCGCCACCCGGTGCCGGGCATCGACGCAACCGCGACCGTCGCGGGCCGGCTCGGCTACCCAGGCACCATGATCAGCCTCGCTACCGACCAGATGTCATTGAGCTACTGGGACTACCAACTGCGCCTGGACGGCGGAACGCCGCGGAACGGCTGGACGATCTTCGCGTTCGGCGCCGCGGACACCGTGTCGACGCCGGCGCCGGATACGCCTCCCAATACCGTGGACCCGCCGCTGGAGCCGTCGCTGCGCCTCGCCTTCCATCGCCTGGATCTGCGCTACCAGCACGCCGACGGAAAGGTCGAACACAGCGCGCGGGTGGTCGCCGGCAACGACGAGTCGCTGGCGGGCACCACCTCCATCCAGACGTGGCTGGTCGAACCCCAATGGCGTACACGCTACCGGCCGCTGCCCGAGTTGGAGTTGTTGGTTGGGGCTGAAGGCAGCTACCGCAACCTGCTGTCCGAGGCAGCGACCACGACAGCCGGACCGCAGGTGGACCTGTTTGGCGAGGACCTGAGCCGGCAGTACCTGGCTTCGGCCATCGCCGAGGCGCTGTGGCGACCGACGCCACGCTGGCTGGTGCGGCCGGGCGTCCGCGTGGACTGGCGCCACGACGGCACCACCGCGGCGACCGGCGTGGACCCGCGGCTGACGTTGCGCTACCACCTGCTGTCGCTCGACCTGCCCGTGGATGCCACCAGCGCCGGCGGCGAGCGGTCGGTGTGGCTCAAGGGCGGCGTGGGCGTGTTCCACCAGCCGCCGCGCTTTTTTCTGCCGCTGCCTGGCCTGGACGTGATGCCGCTGCGGTTCGGCCTGTTGCGTTCGATCCAATCGAGCCTGGGCGTCGAGATTCCCGTGGCGAGCGGCGTCGGCCTCAACGTCGAGGCCTACTACAACCACATGGACCCTGTGGTGTTCGACCTGCAGACCAACGCCCAAAGCGTCATCAACAGCGGCCCGAACGTGCTGCCGGGCACGCTGCCCGACCAGTCCACCGACCAGAAGACGGCGGCCGAGCGCGCGCTGGACCGGCTGTTCACGCCGCAGAAGGGCCGTGCCTACGGAGTCGAGACGCTGCTGCGTCGGCAGTCCCGCACCGGCCCATATGGGTGGATCGCCTACACGTTGTCGCGCTCTGAGCGCCAGCAGCTCGACGGCGCGTTTGCGCCCTACGACTACGACCGCACCCACCTGCTCAACGTCGTCGCAGGCATGCCGCTGCCGCGCAACTGGGACATCGGCGTTCGCTTTCAGTATCAGAGCGGCAAGCCGGCCACCACCACCGCCGGTTTCAACACCGCGCGCACCGATGGCTACATGCGCATCGACGTGCGCATCGACAAGCGCGCCGTTTGGAACAACTGGCTGTTCGACTTCTACGTCGATCTGACCAACATCTCGCTTTTGCCCGAGGAAGTGTCGCCGGGCAATTCCATCCGCTACGTGCTGCCGACCGTGGGCGTGCGCGGTCGCCTGTGAGGAGTGCCCGTGATCCTGTTGCCGCTTGTATTCGCCGTCAGCCCGGTTTCCGAGGGTACGCTCGACGCCGAGTTGCTGGAGTTGATGCTGCGCGTCGGTTCGCGCTGGGTGCTGTGGCTGCTGCTTGGGCTCAGCCTGTCCGGCATCGCGGTGGCCCTGGAGCGCCTGGCCTTCTACGCGCTCGAGCGGCGGCCAGCAGACCTGCAGGCGCGGATCGGCGCGGCGCTCAAGGCGGGCGGCGTCGGCGCGGCGCTGCCGCTGGTCCACGGCGCGCGGTCGATGGAGGCCGCAGTCGCGCGCGCCGCCCTGTCAGCGGTGGGCCAAGGTGGCGATTCAGTGTCCGAGGTCATCTCAGCCACCATCGAGAACGAGCGCCTGCGCTATGAGCGGATGCTGGCGTTCCTGGGCACGCTCGGCAATAACGCGCCGTTTGTCGGCCTCTTCGGCACCGTGCTCGGCATCATTCGCGCATTCCACGACCTGGCGAGCAACACGGCCCAGGGCGCCCAGGCCGTGATGGCGGGCATCGCCGAGGCGCTGGTAGCAACCGGCGTCGGCCTGTTGGTGGCGCTGCCGGCCGTGGCCATGTACAACCTTTTCGCGCGGCACGTCGAGACCGTGTCGAGTTCGGCGACCGCCATGGGCCACACCATCTTGGCGCACGTCAAAGCGGTCGGTGCTGGCGCGACGGTCGGCCCAGGCGGCAACTCCCGCACGACCGACGAGGTCCACTGATGGGCGGCAGCGCGCGCAGAGGTCGCGGCGGCATGATCACCGAGATCAACGTCACGCCGTTGGTCGACATCATGTTGGTGCTGCTCATCATTTTCATGCTGACGGCCAATCTCATTGCCAAACAAGCCATCGACGTCGACCTGCCCAAGGCATCGCAGGGCAGCGCGCCCAAGAAGTCCCCGATCGGCATCACCCTGACCAGGGAGGGCGGACTGTACCTGAACGGCGAAGAGGTGACCCCGGCGCAATTGCGCGCCGCAGTCGCCGCGGCGGTCAAGGACGATGCCAAGGCCACGGTGCTCATCGCGGGCGACAAGCACACGTCCCACGGCCGCGTGGTGTGGGTGCTGGATGTGGTCAAGTCGCTCGGCGTGACCAACTTCGCCATCCAAATCGACCCGGCCTCGCTGCAGCCGCCGATGCCGAGAACGGGGGCACCGTAAATGTACGCTCTGCGCCTCGGCGGCTCGCTGCTGGTCTCCGTGGTCGGGCATGGAGCGCTCGCCCTGTACCTGCAGGGCTTGCCGGAGCTGCCGCCGCATGCGGATCGCGACACCGTGCAGATTCAGGTCGTCGCGCCGCCGCCGCCGCCCGAACCGGAGCCCGAGCCGCCCAAGCCCGAGCCGGAGCCCAAGCCTGCGCAAGCCGAGGTTCACGAAATCGCCCAGGTGCCACCGCCGACCTACAAGCCGCGCGCGACGCGTCCGCCGCCCGACAAGGTGCCGCCGAAGCAACCGCCGCCTACGGAGCGGCCGGCCACCAGCGGCGACACCACCGACGAACCGGTGTTCGGCGTCTCGATGGAGTCCACGGCACCAGGCGCGTCTGGTCCGAGCGTCCCAGTCGGCAACACCTTGCAAACCAAAGACCCAGGTCCGCCCACGCTGCCGGCCAAGGTCAAGCCGTTGGCCGCCCCGGTCGCCGTCGCGGAAGTGACCCGCATGCCGGCGGTCAAGGGGCGGTGCGAAGGCAAATACACCGATGCCGCGCGCGAGGCCGGTGTCGAGGGCACGGTCGTGATCGACCTCGTCATCGACGAACAGGGCCACGCCACCCAGATCAGCATCGTCAAGGGACTGGGGCACGGTCTGAACGAGGCGGCCATCGCAGCCGTTCAGCAATGCCGTTTCGAGCCTGGAGAAAAGGCCGGCAGACCCGTCGCAGTGCGGCTGCTCGCGTTCAAGGTCCGGTTTTTCTTGGATGACGACGGCTGAGACCGCAGACTGGCGATCCATGCTCCGGCATCCTACCTTTGCGCCCGCGCGCCGCCCGCGCCCGGACGCCCGATGCCGACCGCCCACGACGCCCTGCTCATCACCGTCACCGGCCCCGACAAGCCCGGCATCACCGCAGAAATCGCCGGCTTGATGGCCGAAGGCGACATGGCGCTGCTCGACGTCGAGCAGGTGGTCGTGCAGGGCACGCTCAGCCTGACCTTCCAGGTGTCGTATGCCGAGAATACCCTGGACGTCAAGCCGATCCTCAAGGATCTTCTCTGGAAGGCGCGCGAACTCGGGCTGCACATGGACTTCGAGTTCACCACCGCGCCCGAGGCGCCGCCGCCGCAGCAGGTGTGGGCGGTGACCCTGGTGTCCACGCAGATCAGCGCCGCGATGCTGGCCGGAGCGGCTCGGGCCGCAGCGTCTCGCGGCTTCAACATCGACCGCATCGGCAGGTTGTCGAGCGGGCGGATGAGCTCGATCGAACTGGCGCTTTCGTCCGAGCCGCACGCCGACGCTCAGGGTCTCAAGCAGGACCTGCTGGCGTTGCAGGCGACGCACGGCTGCGACGTGGCGCTGCAGCGCGAGGGGCTGACGCGGCGCAGCAAGCGCCTGGTCGTCATCGACATGGACTCGGTGCTGGTGCGCCAGGAAGTGATGGAGGAACTGGCGGCGCGCTTCGGCGTGCTCGACCAAGTGCAGGCGATCACCTTGCGCAGCAAGAACGGCGAGTTGGCGTTCGACGACGCACTGCGGGCGCGTGTGGCCCTTTTCAAGGGCGCGTCGGCGACGCTGGTCACCGAGGTCATCGACGCGCTGGAGCTCACGCCCGGCGCCGACCAGTTCATTCGAGTGCTCAAGCGCCTGGGCTATCGCCTCGCGGTGATATCGGGCGGTTTCATCGAGGTGGCCGAGCCGATCCGCGAGCGCCTCGGCCTGGACTATGCGTTCGCCAACCAACTGGAGATCGCCGACGGCAAGCTGACCGGCAAGGTCCTGGGGCCGATCGTCAACCGGCAGCGCAAGGCCGACCTGCTGGAGAGCATTGCCCAGGCCGAACGCGTGGCCCTGGACCAGGTCATCGCCATCGGCGACGGCGCCAACGATCTGGACATGCTGCATCGCGCCGGCCTTGGCATTGCCTTCAACGCGCGCCAAGTCGTGCGCGAGCAGGCCAACTACGCCATCAACCAGCGCAACCTCGACGCCATCCTCTACTTGTTGGGCATCGCGGACACCGAGGCGCAGACCTTGTAGGCCGCCAGGCTACATGTCCTGTGGGTTTTCCAGGCTCTCGCGGATGATCTTGGCCACGGTCGCCAACTGGAACCCGTCGACAAAGCGGTGGTCCACGGTAGCCGTAATCGTCAAGATGGGCCGCACCACCACCTGACCGTCGCGCGCGACCGGCGTGTCCTTGACCGCCCCGACCAGCACCAGCACCGGCACGCGGGCGAACGGCGTGTGTGGCGCAAAGGCCTCGTCGATGCCGAGCATCCCGACACTGGTGATGATGCACGACCCGAACGGAAACGCCTCCAGGCCCAGCGCCGGCACCGACACGCCCACCGAGCTGGTCAACCAGCCGATAAAGCGCAAGAGCGGCCGCAGCACGAACGTCGGCAGGGCGCGCAGCAGGCCCTTGGACTTCTCGAAGTCCTCATCCTGGCCCTTGCGCAGCTTCTCGGCGCGCTGGCGCAGCTCGGCGGCGATGTCGGTGGTCGGGCGCTTGTCGAGGTTGCCGATCTTGACCTTGGCCAGGTCCTTGCCGTCGTCGAGCGCCACCAGAAAGGTGATGTCCACCGTGTCGAACGGCACGTAGCTGCCCCACACGATGCGGCCATTGATGGTCGGGGCCTTGGCCAGGCCGAGCGCGATGGCCTTGCCGACCAGGTGGGTGATCGTGACCTTTTCACCCGTGCGCTTGCGGGTCTCGTCGATCCAGCGCTGGGCGGCCTCGGCATCGACCTGCAACTTGCCGAAGATGTTGCCTTCGTCGGGCGGTCCCCAGGTGGCGATGGCGAGTTTGCGGCGCGTCGAGTTCATGGTCTCCCAGTGTGCGGCGCTCGATCCGCGCCTCGTGCGCACCGGCTCGCCCGTTGCGGGGCGAACCGTGCGGTGCCGTTCAGGCGGTCAGCTCTTGGGCGGCAGGCAGGCCGTCTGCGCGGTCGGGCAGGTGGCCTTCTGGCAGTTCAGGGCGCAGGTGCCGCTGTCGTCGTTTGGACACTTCGCCTTGCAACCCTGGTCGCACCCGGCAAAGTCGAACCACTGCGTCACCGCCTCGCTGCTGCCCTGGTCCAGGCACGCGAATTGGCACGCCGTCAGCTCCTTGCCGGTCTTGCCGTTGCAGGGCACCAGGCACGGCGTGAGTTCGAAGCACTTCTTGGTGCCTTTGGGGGCGAGGCAGGTCACCAGGTTCGGCGTACAGGCCGGATCGGTCTTGCCGAAGCACTGCGCCGCCTTCAGGACCTGGATCGCCACCTGGGGCGTGCCGCCCTTGAGGCAGGTTGCGAGGCAGTTGGGCCCGCCATTGGGCCCGCACGCTGCCGCGCAGCCGAGCACCGCAGCGCACGTCCCGGTGCCCTTGGGGTCGCCATAGCAGCCACCGATTTCGGTGGCGCACTTGGTCACATCGCCCGGGGGCGCTGCCGAACTGCACATCGCCGCCGCCCAAGCCGCCGAGGCAGCGTCTTTGCTGCCTTGCTTGAGGCATCCGAACATGCAGGTGCCCGTGTCCTTCGGACAGGTTTGCATGCAGGTCGCGACGGCGCCGCAATCGCTGGTGCCGTTGGGGTTGACGCACTTGAGCAGCAGCGGCATGCACTTCTGCGCCGAAGCCGGATCGTTCTGGTCAAGGCAGGGCGACACCTCCATCAGGGTCATCGCGGCCTCTTTGGTCATGGCGTGCACTGCCTCGAAAATGCACTGCGGGTTGTCGCCGCCGCCCGACGCCTTCTGGCATTTGTCTATCAAGCCGAGGCCGCCCAGGCAATCTGCGGTGCCCACCGGGTCGGCGCACGCCAAGAACTTGGCCGCGCACACCGGATCCTTTTCGTTGCCCAAACACGGCACCATGTCGGTGAAGGCCTTCTGGCCCGCTTTGCTGACCTTGCCGAGGCAGCCGATGGAGCAGGTGAAGTCGTCGCCCTTTGCTGCCTTCTTGCAGGCGTCTGAGCACTGGAACACCGTGAAGCACGGCTCGTTGCCCGACTTGTCGCCCACGAAACAGCCGATCGTCTCGGCGATGCACGACTTGGTCGGGTCGGGACCCGGGTTCTTGGCGAAGCACGCTGCCATGGTCTTGGCGGCGACCTTGGCGCCGGCGTCCAGGGTGTTGAAGCAGGTCGACAAACAAGCGAAGGTATCGGGTTTTCCGAGCTTGCAGGTGTCGAAACAGCTCTTGGTGGTCTCGCATGGCTTGATGCCGGGCTTGCCGTCGTCGAGGCACGCGAACAACTCGGGCAGGCACGCCGACTTGAAGCACTGATCCCCGCATCCCGGGTCCTTGCTGTCTTTGCACAGGCCGGCGAGGCACTTGGTCTGGTAGCAACTGAGCATCGGCAACGCGCCCGCGAGCGCGGCCGGCGAGGAATCGGGGGTGCAGGCCGCGTCGCAGCCGGCGGTCGGCGGGTTGCACTTGTCGGCGAAGCACTGTGCGGTCTGCATGCACGTTTCGAACTTGGGCTTGGCGGCGTCCGCAAGGCTTGCGTCCGGCGCGGTCGTTTCGGTCCCGATCGTTTCCGTGATCACTGCGTCTTCGCCGCGAGCGATGGTGTCGGTGCTGGCTGCGTCGCTTGCGTCGGCGGCGTCGGCGGCGGTCGCGTCCTTGCCTGCATGGGTGGCCGCGGCCGGCTTGGCTTCTTCGCACGCGGTCAATGCCATGAGGCCTGCACAGGCGGCCAGCACGCACAGCGCGAACCGAAAGGTACGCACGGTCGACTCCTGCCGCGCGCATCGGGTGCGGCGCCTTGTGGCCATCTTGGCCGATTTGCGAGGCACTACGTCGAATTGATTTACGAAATCCGCCGCAACGACCGGCCAGTATAGACAAGGCGCCCGGATCCGTGCAACTTTGCGCGCCGCGAGGCGTGTACACCTACCGCGAGCACCTGCGCAGTGTCGTTTCAACTGATCAAGACTGTTGGGGTTCTCATCGATCCCGAGTGCCTCGCCCACGACCCGGGCGATGGCCACCCCGAGTCGCCAGAGCGCCTGCAAGTGCTCATTGACCTGCTTCGGACCTTCGCCGTCCAACGCTTGCCGATCAAGATGCTGTTTGCGCGCACCGGCACCGACGACGACGTGCTGCGCGTGCACACCCGAGCCCACCTCGACCGCATCAAGGCGACCGTCGGCCTGACCGTGCGGCTCGACAACGATACTGTGGCCAGCCCCAAGAGCTACTACTGCGCCCTGCGCGCGGTGGGAGGCACCCTCGCGGCCGTCGATGCCGTCTTCGCGGGTGAGGTTCAAGCCGCGATGGCCCTGGTGCGACCGCCCGGGCATCATGCCGAGTCCGAAAAAGCCATGGGCTTCTGTCTGTTCAACAACGTGGCCATCGCCGCGCAGCACGCGCGCGCCCACTACGGGCTGTCGCGGATCGCCATTGTCGATTTCGACGTCCACCATGGCAACGGCACCCAGCAGATCTTCCACCGCGACCCGCACGTGCTGTACGTCTCGACCCATCAGGCCCGCACGTACCCCGGAACGGGCGACGCGGGTGACATGGGCGAGGGTCCCGGTCTGGGTCGCACCATCAACATTCCGCTCAGCGCCGAGCACGGCGACGCCGAGTACGACGCCATCTACGGCGGTCTCGTGGCGCGGCTGCTCGAGCAGTTCAGGCCGGAACTCATCTTGGTTTCAGCCGGGTACGACATCGCCGACACCGACCCTCTGGGCGGCATGTCGGTGACCTACGAGGGGTTCGCCCGTGTCGTCGGCCACTTGGTCAACGCCGCGGATCTCTTGTGCAAAGGTCGCATCGTCGCCGTGCTCGAAGGCGGGTACAGCGCCGCCGGCCTCGAGGTCGGGGTCACGGCGACATTGGAAGCGCTGTCGGGCGTGGTCCGCGTGGAAGACCCCAAGGGGCCGCTGGTGCGATTGCCCCTGGGCGAGGCCGCGCGGCACCTGCACCTGTACCGCGAGCACTTCGACATCTGATCCCCTGCGCGGGCGCGGTCAGTCCTCGCCCACCAGGCTGCGGTCCAACGTCCGGGACACCCACGCCGGCAGCAGGGTCCCGGCTACCAACCGCTCGACCATGTCGCGACCCACCTCCGTCGCGGCAATCAGCGCCTCGACCCGCTGGAGGCGCTGCGATCGCACATCGGAGGGTTGCAGTGCGTCCAGGTGGCGGCGCGCGGCCTGCAACACCCTGGCGAGGTTGCGGATTTGTTCGAGTTCGCGCTCGCGGAACACCCGGGATACCATTCGGAAGAGGTTTGTTTCCGCTCGGAACCACGTGCGGCGCTGCCCTTGCCGTCGTTCGGCGTGGACGACGCCCCAGCGCTCCAACTCCCGCACCGCCATCGAGATTTGGCCGGCGGACAGCTCGAGCCCGGCCGCCAACTCGGCGGCGTGAAGCGGGCGTTCGGCCAGAAAGAGCAGCGCCCAGATGCGGCCGTGGGAGCGCTGGAAGCCCCAGAACGCCATCAGGTCGCCGATCGCGTCGAGCACCTCGACCTCGGCCGCGCTGGGCCGCGCTCTGGGCGGGTCATCGTGAAGTGCGGTTGGGGCGGGCGCTGCCATGCCCCGATCATGCAGGCGGCCGGCAGGGTTGCCAAGCGTCGGGTGGAAGCGTGGCAGGGCTGCTTCCAGGCGTGAAACGGCGTGGGCGACGATCGGAGCGGCGAACTTCGGCCCTGCGAACCTGGTTTGTGGCCAGGTTGGCAACCGCAGGAACATGCGGGTTGAAACCAGCGGCCATCCACGCACTTTCTGCCTGCGGGGAAAGCGGCCTGCGCTCGTGCGCGGACCTTCCGCAGCAGCCAAACCTTGGGCAAGCGAGCGCGCGGGGCGCGGACGAGAAGGCTCAGGCGCCTGTCGGTGGTCGCCTCGGCGATGGCCCCGGCCCAAACGAGCCCCCCGTTGCGCCCCAGACCGCAAACGTGCATGTTACTGCGCCATGTCGGCCGACCCTGCCTGCATCTGCCCGCTCACGCCCCTGGATCCGCTGCCGCGGTGGACGGCCGACCTGCAAGGTTGCGGCGGAACCATGCGCATGGAAATCGACGACTTCGAGGTCGAGGAGTTGCCGGCCTACCTGCCGAGCGGCCAGGGTGACCACCTCTTCCTGTGGATCGAGAAGCGCGACATGGCCGCAGAAACGCTGCGCAAGGTCATTGCGCGCAGCCTGGGCGTGTCGCCGGGCGACATCGGCATGGCCGGGCTCAAGGACCGGCGGGCGATCACGCGCCAGTGGGTCAGCGTCCCGCGCAAGGCGGAAAGCGCGCTGGCTCGGCTCGACGACCGCCGCATCACCGTGCTCGACGCCGTGGCGCACAAAAACAAGCTGCGCACCGGGCACTTGCGCGGCAACCGGTTTCGCGTGCGCCTGCGCGGCACCCAGGCCGATGCCGAGGCACTGGTCGGCGCCAAGGTCGCGCGCATCGCGGATCGCGGTGTGCCAAACTTCTACGGCAGCCAGCGCATGGGGCACGGCGGCGCGACGCTGGCCGCGGGTTGGGCGCTGGCCCACGGTGCGCAGGGCTTCGTGCGGGTGCGGTTGCCTGACGGCACCGATCATGGGCTCGACCTCGGCGATCGCGCTCTGCGCAGGCTGGCCGCCTCCGCGCTTCAGGCCGAAGTATTCAACCGGACGTTGGCCGCGCGCATGGCCGCCGGCACGTTCGACCGCCTGATCGATGGCGACATCTGCGAGAAGACCGACAGCGGCGGCCAATTCACGACGGACGCGCCGGACCGCGACCAAGCGCGCCTCGATGCGGGCGCCATCGCGGTGACCGGCCCGATGTGGGGGCCGCGCATGGCCCTTGCGCAGCGTGGCGCGGGCGACCTCGAAGCATCCGTGCTGTCCGGTTGCGGATTGTGCCTGGACGACTTCGCGGCCCTTGGCCATCTGGCTGAAGGGACGAGGCGGCCGCTGTCGGTCCGCGTGGGCGACCTGCAGTTCTACCGCGACGACCTGGGCCTCGTGTTGACCTTCGACCTGCCCGCTGGTGCCTATGCCACGGGCGTGGTAGGCGAGATCGCCGGGCCGACCGCCGCCAGCGATCCGGCGATTCCCGACGTCGCCGTGCGCACGGCCGTCACCGCGTCGGCCGCCAACGACCCCTGCATCGCTGCGCCGAACCCGGTCGGCCGCGGCGCCGCGCGTCACAGCGCGCAATGACCCGCTTGCGGCGCACTGCGCGACCGCTCGCGCGCGGCGCGGCTCGCGTGCCGACCGCAGTGCCCCGAGAACAAGGCCAACGATGCGCTTGAACCTGAGCCTGCTGGAGGGCGCGACCGCCAACACCGTGCGCATCGGCGGCGCCGAACTGTGGCGCGGCGGAATGGTGCAGCGCATCGTGCGCCTCGACCCGCAAGCCCATCGCTACCAGGTCAGCGTAGGCGCCGATCGCGACAGCGCAGAACTGGTGCAGCTTGGCGTCGAGGTCGGCGCCGAGGGCACAGTGCTTGACGGTTGGGACTGCACCTGCGCCGACGGCGAGTCGAGCTGCGTGCACGCGGTCGCCGCCGGCCTGGCGCTGCAGCACATGCTCGAGTCGGTTGCGGAGGGCGCGCGCGGCGACCCGCGCGGCAATTGGCGCGACCTGTTCGCAGAGTTGCCCCAGAAGGCCGCGGCGCAGGGCAGGGCGACTTGGATCTGCTACGACCTGTCGCTGCACACCACCCAGTCGGGCGAGATCGTGGTCGGCGTGGTACGCCGCAAGCGCTCGGCGGCTGACCGGGCCAAGCGCACCGTCGGCGCCGTCTGCGGCTGGGCTCCGACCGCGGTGGGGCACTTCGGCTACAAGACCAAGGACGATCCGGCCGAGACCCGCGACGACCTCATCCCGGTGCTGTGCTCGGTCAACCGCCACGACCTGCGCGTGCGAACCATCCAACCTGGCTTCGTCGACACCTTCTTGCGCCTCTTCGTCGACGCCGAACCGCTGACCCTGCGGGTGGACGGCGAGGAGGCGCGGGTGGACGGCGCGATCCGCCACGTCTCGGTCCACGTCATCGATACCGTCGGCGGCGGCATCGAACTGCGCGCGAACGTGCAGGCGCACGGTGCCAGCCGGTCCGCCGCCGAGTTCGTGGTCCTGCCGGGACCGGTGCCGTGGCTCTACTTGCGCGGCGAGAACTGCTTTGTTCGGCCTGATACCTCTTCGCGGGCGATCTTGGCCCTGCTGCAGCGCGGGGCGGTCGTGGTGCCGGCCGGCGAGATACCCGCGTTCTGCCGCGACGTGTTGCCGACCCTGCGCAGCGAAGTGACGTTGGTCGAGCGCACGCACGCATTACCGCAGGCCCGCATTGCCAACTGCGTGCCGGTAGTGCGCCTGGCCGAGACCGACGAGGCCCTGGTGGTGTCGTTGCTTTTCCACTACCGCGGCGACGATCACGATCGATCGGCCGCCGCCGCGGCGCACGACACCATCGAATTCGCCGCAGGGCAGGGCCCCAAGGTGTTCGCGCGCGGACATCACGACGCTGAACCCCTGTTGTGGCTGCGCGACCTAGTCACCGAACACCGCTGGACGACGCGGCTGCAGCGAGCGATCGGTGGTGCGCTGCCCGGCAGCCTGCCGCTCGACGAAGCCTTGGATTTCCTGGTTGATCACTTGCCCTCGTTGGAGCGAGACGGCGCCGAAATCGCCGGACACGAGGCGCTGGTGCGCATCCGCCCGAGCCGCCACAGCGTGGTGCCGCAGGTCAAGATCAACAGTGGCATCGACTGGTTCGGCGTCCACATCGGCTTGCAGGCCGGCGAGGGCAGGCTTTCGCTCGCTGACGTCATCGCGGCTTGGCGCAGCGGGGCTCGCTACGTTCGCTTGACCAATGGTGAGATGGCGCGCCTGCCCGCGGCGTGGCTGCGGCGCCATGCGGCGGCGCTGACCGACCTGCACGAGCTGGCGCAGCGCGACGCCGAGAACGACGACCTGCGCGTGGAGCCCTTTCTCGCGGCGACTCTGCTGCGACTGGCCGACGAGCATGGGGCGGGCGACGCCGGCTGGCACGAATTCGCCGATCGCCTGGCCAGCTTCGAGGGCATCGGCCACTACGACCTGCCAGCAGGATTCCAAGGGGAATTGCGCGGATACCAAAGACGCGGCTACGACTGGCTGTGCACGCTGCGCGATTTGCGCCTGCACTGCTGCCTCGCCGACGACATGGGTCTGGGCAAGACCGTTCAGGCACTCGCCGTGCTGTTGGCCGAGAAGGAATCAGGCCGCGCCCGCCATCCTTCGCTGGTCGTCGCGCCGACCTCTGTCGTGCAGAACTGGGCCGACGAAGCCGCACGCTTCGTGCCGGGACTTCGCACAGTGGTGCTGCGCGGCGGCCTGCGCGAAGATCGCCTGGAGAAACTCAAGAACCTGCAGGCGTATGAATTGGTGGTGACCTCGTATGCGCTGTTGCGGTTGGACATCGAGTTGCTCGAACGCTGCGAGTTCCACTATGCCGTGCTCGACGAGGCCCAGGCGATCAAGAACGCCGGCTCGCAGACCGCGCAGGCGGCCCGTACGCTCAAGGCCCGACACCGTCTGACCCTGACCGGCACGCCCCTGGAGAACAACCTCATGGAACTGTGGAGCCAATTCACGTTCCTGATGCCTGGCTTTTTTGGCAGCCGCGCCAGGTTCCTGCGGCGCTATGGTGTCGAGAAAGCCGGCGAGCTGCAGCCGGAATTGCTCGACCAGCTGCGGTTCCGCCTGCGGCCGTTCCTGCTGCGCCGCCTCAAGAGCGACGTGTTGACCGAACTGCCGCCGGTGACCGAGGTGACCCTGCGCTGCACCATGGGGCCACCACAGCGCACGCTGTACGAAAAGGTGCGCAACACCTATCGCGCCCAGGTGTTGCAGGCCGTGGACCAGACTGGCATCGAGCGCAACGCGCTGACCGTGCTCGAGGCGCTATTGCGGCTGCGCCAAGCGTGCTGCCACCCGGATCTGCTGCCCTTCGACGAGGCGCGTTCGGTGCGCGAATCGGCCAAGATGCGGCTGTTCCTCGAAACCGTGGCTGACCTGTTGGCCCAGCGTCGTCGCGTGCTGGTGTTCTCGCAGTGGACCTCGATGTTGCGCATCCTGCGGCGCGGCCTGGGCGACATGGGCGTCGACACCGCGTACATGGACGGTTCGACGCGCGATCGATCGGCCGTCGTGGCGCAGGCCCAGGCCGACGACGGTCCACCGGTGTTCCTGGTGTCGCTCAAGGCCGGCGGGGTGGGCTTGAACCTGACGGCGGCCGACGTGGTCATCCACTACGACCCGTGGTGGAACCCGGCCGTCGAGCAGCAGGCCAGCGACCGCGTGCACCGCATCGGGCAGACGCGGCCGGTGCTGGTGGTGCGCCTTGCCGTCGAGGACAGCGTCGAGGACCAAATCCTGCAACTTCAGCATCGCAAACGGTATCTGGCGACCAGCGCCATCGAGGCCGACGGTCAGGGCATCAAGACGCTGACCCGCGGCGACCTCGAGGCGATCTTTGGCGGCGGCAGCGGCTCGACGTTGCGGGCGGGCGCGGTGCTGACGGGCGATATCGGCGACGAGGGCGAGTGAGCGGACGCGGCCACTGCACCTGACCCGACCGGTTGGAGCGCTGCGCACGGTGGCCGGTCACGACGCCTGACCGCCGCCTACACGTCCTCGGCCTGCAACTCTTCCACGAGTCGTGCGAGGCTCGGAACCTCGACGCGCCGGCCGCGAAACAGCGCCACGCCGTCGGATTCCAAGGCCCGGACCACGCGGGCCACGGTCTCGGGCCGCGTGCCTACCATCGCCGCAATGTCTTGGCGCGACAGCGGCAAATCCAGCGCCAGTGCGCCGTTGGCCTGACCCGGCATGGAGAACCGATCGCGCAGCGCCAGCAGCAGGTGGGCGATCCGCGCCCGCACGGGCAGGGCCGCCGCGTGCAAGCGGGCTTGCTCAGCTTCCTCCAGGTCCTTGGCCATGTGCCGCAGGAAGCCATAGCCCAGCGCGGGATTGCGATCGAGCAGCAATTGCACCGCATTGCGGTCGACGAAACACACGCGGCTCGGCTGCAGTGCGTCGGCGCTCGCTCGGTATGGCTCACCGGCAAAGTAGGCGCGATAGCCCAAGGTCTCGCCGTTGCAAGCCAAGCGCACGATGACGCTGTTGCCATCGGCGTCCGTCTTGCGGATCGCGACCGTGCCCGACTCGACGCAGTACAGCCCAAGGCAGGGATTGCCCTGGTAGAAAATCGTCTGACCGGGCTGGTACACGTTGCAGATCTTGACCTGGTTCAGGCACGCGAGGTCGTCGCCGTCTAGCGCTCCCCACTCGGACGATGCGCGGCTCTGGCAGCCAAAGCAGGTGACCTTGCGGCCGGGTTCGCAGCGTTCAACCATGGTCGTGCACGTCACTTTGCTGGGGTTGCGGCGCGCGGAGCGGCGGATCGGCGGGTGCGCCTTGCGTCTCGATGCGCGCCTTGAACTGACGCAGCGCCGTCGGCAAGTTGAAATCGATGAGGCGCCGGGAGATCGCATCCGGCACGGGCACCGAGGTGTCGAGTTCGAGGCGGTAGGTCATTTGTGCCCGATCGCCGCCGGCTAGCGCGAGCGTCCACTCGCCCTGGTTGGCGCGCAGGTGCTGACCCTCGACCAGGGTCCAGCGCACCCGATGCGGCGGTTCGCCGACCAAGCGCAGGCGAAACCTGCGGGTACGAAAAACGCGCATCTCGAATTCGGCTTCGAGCTCGAGCGGATCGTCCGCCGGATCCACGCGGACGTGGACCACGTCGCTCAGGAACTCCGGGTAGCGGGCGATGTCCCACACCACGGCCCACGCGCGATGCACCGCTGAGGCCACTTCGATTTCTGCCCGGGTTTCGATCATGATGGACGCCGCGTGGGCGTGCGGGCGCGCAAATCTGCAGCGCCTGTGCACTAGGAGCCTGTCGGACCATCGCCCGACAGGCTCCGGGGTGGTTGCGATCGGGGCAGCGACCAAGAACTGCCTGAAGTGTTTTCAGGCAGTTTCGGTCGCTGGCAGGCCGCAGCCGTGGCCTGCCTAGGAGCCTGTCGGCCAGAAACTGCCGATTCTGGCATTTCGCCGACAGGCTACTAGCCTGCCTGTGAATGGCGCGGCTGGCAACCTGCCGGCAGCAACCGGCGAACGGAGTCGTGCGATGCCCAAGACCACCCCGCGCCGCTCGGGCGTCGGCAATCGCGTTGCGCGGGCCGCGGCCCCGCTCGAACCTGCCGATCGCGGCGACAGCCGACTGTTGCGTGCGCTGGCCGCCGCGCGCGCCGACGAGGCCTACGGGGCTGCGCAGGCCTGTGACAACTGTCGCGCGTTGCGGTTCGAAACCGATGACGCGGACGCGCTATGCGAGCGCCACCTCGCGCAAGCCCTGGGCGTGCTTGGCGGTTGGGACCTGGGCCCAGGCGGCCGCCGGGTGTGACACCGCCTCGCGCCGTTGACGCAGGATGAGACACTCAGCATTCCATGTCGGTCATTCTGTCTCAAGATGATACACGTGCGACACCGTTGCGCGGGGCTGCGCGAGCAAACGCAGGCGGCGGGGTTGTTGAGTTTGGCACGGTTCTTGCTACGATGCTGGGCCAGATGGCGGCTACAATCCCTATGAATTTCCCATTCCCCATCCCAACTTCTTTTCCTTCACTCCGCGGCTTGCTGCGGAGCGCAACACAGGTGCCGAGTTCGCGCAACGATTGGGTTGACGGTCATCGATAGGGAGTGACCCGATACCGGCGGTACGTTTTCGCGCGGTGCCTCCTGCCTCTCCTACGCCATCCGCGGGGCGGTCAGCTTGCTGACCGCCCCGCTCCGCTTTTGAGAGGTTGTGGATGAGAGGACGCACGCAGCGAGATGCCCGGGATCGTCGACCGTAGCTGGACGGCGTTTTGGCCACACCAACCCGGGAACCCGTGCACGCCCTGCTGTACGTGGTCACCGAAGTCCGCGATCAGACCTTGGACCGAGCCGCGAGTCGGCTGAGCAGCAGCCGCGAGCTTGGCGACCCACCGAACAAGCACCTGATCGCCGGTCCGGCAATTGGTGCCGGACTTCGGCGATCCTGTATGGCACACATGCCGGCCCCTCTGGACCGGTCGAGCGGGCTATCCCTGGGCGCGGCGCGTCGGCCTGGCGCGCTCTTCGGCAGCCGATTCGATGTGGGCGACGATCTCGCGCGTGAAGTTCCGCAGCAGTTCGCGCATCGATTCTTGCAGGCGCTGCGCTTCGTCGGGCCGCTCGCCGGCATCCGGTGCCAGCAACTGCGGCAACTGCGTGTACGAGGCGACCTCGTAGCTGTCGTGCACCGCGCGCAAGATGCCGGCCCACTCGCGCTTGCGGCACTCGAGCACGAATTCGCGCAGGCCTTCTTCGACCAACTCGAGCACGTGGCCACTCTCGGCGTCGTCGGGCGCAACGGTCGGCAGCGACAGCAGGTCGTCCAGGCCGCAGTAGCGCAGATGCGGCTGGTGATAGCCGACGACCTGCGCCGGTGCGCCGAGGTCCATGACCAGGGTCGGATGGTCGCGAACCGGCATCCGCAGTGCGTTCAGGTCCACCACGGGGTCGCGCGCGCCGGTCGCCACGACCAGCGCGTCAGCCTGCGGGGCAATGCGCGGCAACTCGGATAGCGGCCTGATTTCCTGCTTGCGATCGGTCGCCACTGTGCGGTTGACGCGCACGACCTTGCACTTGGCGATGGAAGCGAACAGATGCGCAAGTTTGCGACCGATCTCGCCCATGCCGACGACCACGATCGTCGGCCTGGCGCCGGACGCGGGGGCCGCCTGCAAATGCCGCTGCAACTCCTCCAGCGCCAAACTGTGCACGCCGCGGCCGTGATGCCGCCACACGGTCAGGCGCTGGACTTTCTTGACGGTCCGGCCCACGGCCGTTTGCAACGCGTTGTGGAAACCCGAACCCTGACCCGCGAGCCGAGCCGCGGCCAGCGCCTTGTTGAGCTGGCCGGCGATTTCTCGCTCGCCGACCACAAATGACTCCAGGCCGACCGCAACCCGCAGCAGGTGACGCACTGCCGACCGTCCCGCGTAGATGTACGGATTGGGAATGTGCTCCAGCCGCGGCCGAGGGTGCAGGTCGGCGCGCACCCAGCGATCGAGCATTTGCGCCCGCATCACCTCGCCCGCCCATTGCGGCATGGGCGTCGAGGCGAGCCATTCCACGCGGTTGCACGTTTCGACGGTGACCAGGCCGGTGACGCCCGCGGCGTTGCGCAGCGAGGTGGCCAGCGCGGCGCGCTCGGCGTCGTCGAGCAAGAGCAGATTGCGCCACTGCGCCGAGGCCACGCGAAAGTCGCAGCCGACGATCGCCAACGGCAGCTGGTCTTGCGGGCGCAGGGCCGGTGCATCGGGGTGCACGGGCCGGCCCTGGGCGTCCAGGTGGGGGGCGGCGCCGCGGTTCACGTCCGGGCCTCCAAAGGGCCATGGCCGGCTGCAAGCAGGGCATCCACGGCGCGCACGCCACTGGCGGCGCTGTCGGCGACGCTCACGCCTTCCAGGTGGCTGCCAGCCAGCGCGAGACCGGGCCAATGGGCGGTCACGTCGTGCATCAGCGAAGCCATGCGCGCTCGGTGGCCGACACCGTATTGCGGGATGGCCTGGCGCCACCGGACGACGTGGACGAACGTCGGGTCGGGCAGTTGCGCCGACGAGGCGAACGCGCTGCCGCGCGCGGACACCACGAGGTCGGCCAGGACGTCGTCTGGCAAGTCCACGGCTTCCGGGTCGCACGCGCCGCCAAAGAAACCCGTGTGCAGGCAGTGCCCAGGCGGCGCGCGATCGTCGAATACGCTGGAGGGAAACAAGATCCCCAGCGCGCGTTGGCCCTCGCCCGGCGGAATCAGGACGCCAAAGCCGCGCGGCGCCACGTCTTGCGGGTCCTGTCCCCCGACGTGGACCACGGCCACACGCACGGTTTGGACCGCGGCCAGGGCTTGTGCGGCACGCGGGGCGATCTGCCCCAGCAGTTCAGCGGCGGGCTGGCTCGGCAGGGCGACCACGACGGCGCGGGCGAATACGGGCGCCTTGTCCAGCGCGAGCGTCGGGTGCGGCGACACCAGCCAACCACCATCGCGGGACTCCAGGGACGCGATCGGCGTGCCCATGCGGACGGCCTCGGTGGGCAACGACTGTGCGATCGCGCGAGGCAGTGCGCCAAGTCCTTCGCGAAAGCTGTACATCCCGCGCCGGGTGGGCAGGCCGGCGTCTTCGGGGTCGGTCGGCTCGGGCGGTGCGAGCAGGGCACCCACGGTGACACTGCCTCCGGCGTGCTCCCAGTTCCACAGTCGCGGAAAGGCGTCTCTGGCACTGAGTTGATGCACGTCACCGGCATAGACGCCGGAGACGAAAGGCGTCATCAGGTAGCGCGCCGCCTCGCGACCAAGCCGGCGCTCTGCGAATTGCCACGCGGTGTCGTTCCCCTTCGCACCTCCCGGCACCAATGGCTCGCACAGCAGCCGCAACTTGCCGCGTGCGCTCAGGTAGTCTCCGGTCAGCAGCGAAACGGGGTCGAGCGGCAGTCGCCTGGCCCTGCGGTCACGGTACACGTAGCGCCAGGCCGGCTTGCGCGCCGGCAGGACTTCGCCTTGCAGGCCTACCGATTCGATGATCCGCCAGAGCACCTTGGCCGAGCCCAAAAAGCTGTTGGGGCCGTGTTCGACGAGGTAGCCATCCCTGCGCTCGCTGCGCATCTTGCCACCAACGGCGCGCGCCGCTTCGAAAAGCACGCAATCCTGCCCGAGCGAACGGAGCCGCCACGCGGCCGCGAGTCCGGCAATGCCGCCGCCGACGACGGCCACGTCGCAGGTGCGCATCAAGCCGACCTCGGCGGCAGGTGCTGGACTGCGTGCACGAATGCCTCGACGCCGGCCATGGGCGTTCGCGGTGTGATACCGTGACCCAGGTTTGCGACCCAGGCACAGCCGTCGACTTGCGCGTACATCTCGGCCACGCGGGCGGCGATGACCTCGGGCGGCGCAAACAGTTCTATGGGGTCCAGGTTGCCTTGCACGGCGCGGCCAGCGGCCTTTGCAGCTTGGGCGGCCCTGCCGAGGTCGGCGCGTTGGTCCAGGCCCACCGCAGCGGCCGGCACATCGGCGATTGCGTCTTGCAAGTGCCCTGGATTGCGCGCGAAAAGCATGAAGCGCCCGCCGCGGTCCGCGATGGCCCGGGCGATGCGCAAGGTAGTCGGCAACACGTGGCGGCGGTAGTCCTCACAGCGCAACTCGCCGGCCCAACTGTCAAACATTTGCACGGCGTCGGCGCCGGCATCGAGCTGCATCTGCAGGTAGGCGATGACCCAGTCGGCGAGCTTGTCGAGCAGGCGGCCGAAAAGGGCGGGTTCGGTGTACATCAGCGCTTTGACACCGTCGTACGACTTGCTGCCGCGGCCCTCGACCATGTAGCAGGCCAGCGTGAACGGTGCGCCCGAAAAACCGATGAGTGCGTGGGTGTCGCCAATCTCTCGCCGCACGGCGCGCACCGCCTCGCCCACGTAGGCCAAGCGGTCGATGGCCGTGCACGGGGCCAACGCGTGGACCGCAGCGGCCGTGGTGACGACCGGCTCCAACTGCGGGCCGCCCTCTGGAAACGCGACGCGGATTCCCATCGCCTCGGGGATGGTCAGGATGTCAGAAAACAGGATGGCGGCATCGACGCCCAGCCGCCGCACTGGCTGCAGCGTGACCTCGGCGGCCAGATCGGGCGTGTGGACCATCTGCAAAAAGCTGTGTTTTTCGCGAATGGCGCGGTACTCGGCCATGTAGCGGCCGGCCTGCCGCATGAGCCACACCGGGGGCCGGTCCACGGGGCGACCGTCCAGGGTGGCGACGAACCGCTGGCGGCAGGTCAGGTCAGTTGGCTGCTGGTTCAATTTGGGTTCCATGTGGGGGTTGGCGGCCGAGGCCCACGGGCCATTGGGAGCTTGGGACGGGAGTGGGCCACGGCGACGCTTCGCCCTTCCGACGTCAGCCGGCGAGGCGGCCGGCTCCGGGCGGCGCAGCGGCTACGATACGCGGCCGATCTGTCGGCGCGTCACCGCATTGTCACGCCGCGCAGACCCGCGTCATGGGTTCGCACCGCCCGACTGCACGGGCACGCTGTAGCAGGGGCGCACGCACAGCTTGCCCTGGGAATTGCCCTTGTCGTCCTTGATGTCCTTGCACTGCCAGCCCTGCGGACAAGGTCCGCCCGGGTCGTTGCCGCAGGCGATGGCGCAGAACTCGCCCTTGTCCTGGCCTTGCGCGTCCTTGAACTTGAAGCATGCGTTGGGCTTGCCGCCGCACGCCTTGGCGTCCTGGTCGCTTGCGTCGCACTTGGCGCAATAGAGTCCCTCGGCCTTCTTGCATAGACCGCTCGTGGGGTCGCAGACGTGGAAGTACGGGCACTCCCAGGTCTTGGTGCAGCCCTTGGCGACGCACTTGCCCGCTTCGCACTTGTTCGCAAAGTCCTTGCAGTCGAAGTCGGTCTTGCAGCCGGGCGCGCACTTGTGGGTCTTGAGGTCGCAGTGGGTTTGCTTGGTAGGGCACTCCTCGGGCGCGAGGCAACCCCCTGGGATCTTGCACTTCTTGTCCACGCATTTGGCCTCGACGCTGAGCTTGGCGCAGTCACCGTCGCCCGCGCAGGGTTCGACGCAGTGCCCAAGTGCGCAGACCTTGCCAGCGGCGCACACCGTGTCGTCGGCGCAGCCCTTGGCGCACACGCCCCACTCGGGCTTGCAGATGGTGGTGAACGGACAGTCGGCGTCGCTCTGGCACGCGCCCGCCGCCTTGCCGCACGCTTTGGTCTTGGGCACGCACTGCATGGCGGCGATGCCGGGCAGTGCCTCGCAGGTGTAGCCCTGGGGGCAGCCCGCCGCCGACAAGCACGCCCGACCGCAGAACGTTCCGCCGCTGGCATAAGAGAGACAGGCTGAACCCGGCTTGCCGTCGACCACAGCGTTCTTGCACTGGACGTCGGCGTCGCACGGTTCGCACACCTCGCGCTCGGGCTGGCATGAACGCAGACAAGGGTCGCAGTATTGACCGCTGCCGCACTCGGAGGCCTCGTCGCACTCGCCCTTGCCGGGCGCGACGCACGACGTCGCCGCGATGTCGCCCGCCGCGCCATCTGCTCCCGGTGACCCGTCGGTCGGCCCGCTCCCCGCTACGTCGGCCTTGCCGGGGTTGGCGCCGAGCAGGTCGGTCGCCGTCGCTGTGTCCTCGCTTCCCAATGGCACGCCAGGCGCGGGCTCGCTGCACGCGGCCATTGCAACGGTCCATGCGTGCCAGGAGGCCGCGGCGATCATGGCGTTCCTGGTCATGCTCATCGCCAATCCGCGTGAAGGCCGCCGCCCGGTTGCACGCGCAGGCCGAGCGCCACGCCGTGGTTGGAGACGGCCAGCACCATCGTTCCAGCGACGACGGCAGGCGCTTGGAACCCCGTCTCGCTGGAGAGGCGCAGCAATGGACGCAGTTCGCTGAGGCGTACGACGTCGAGGCCCCGCTCCGAAGGCACCAGCCCGAGGCCCTCGCCGATCGGGGTGATCGCGCCGGCAATGGGCTCTGCCAACTTGCGCGCCGCCCTGCGCCGGCCTTTCCAGTCCACCAGGTGCAGCTCGCCGAGCGCGGAGGCCACCAGGATGCCGCCGGGCACCACCGTCGGCTGGCCGAACCCCTCGCCCGGATAGCGCCACAGCAGGTGGCCATCGTCGGTGGCGAGCGCGCACAGGCCGCCCGACTGCGAAGTCGCGACCACCACGGCGTCGCGCGCACCCGCGATCACCACCGGCGTGCTGTCCACATCGCCGTAGGGCGAGCGATCCTTGAGCTCCAGGGTCGCGTCCCACAGCAGGGCGCCGTCGCGCGCGGAAAGCGCTACCAGCTTGCCCGTTGCTGTGCCCGCATACAGGACGCCTCCGTGGACGGTCGGCGCACCCTGGCCTTCGATGACGTAGTCGCGATCGACCAGCGTCGACCAGCGCCAGGCCGGCTTGCCGGTGCCACGGTCCATCGCCAGCAGCATGGCCGGCGCGGCCGAAGCGAACACGAAGCGGCTGTCGGCTGCCAGTCCGGACTGGACGGCGGCATCGAGGTACACGGGGTCCGACCAGCGTGGCGCGCCCGTCGTGGGGTTGAACGCGTACAGTCGCCCACCCAGCGTCGCCGCATAGAGCGTCGGGCCCCAAGCCGCGGCCGTGCCCTCCGTCGGCAGATCCGCGACCACGGGCTGACCGACCATCGGTTCTTTGGACGGCTGGCGCCAGCGTTCCTGGCCGTCGCGCGGGTCGAGGGCCACCAGACCCCTGGCGGTGGCAAACCACGCCAGCGTCCCGTCCTTGGCCACAAGCGGCGCGGCCACCTGGCGCGGCCTGAATTCGTCGGGGGTTGCGTGCAGCGGCGTGCGCCATCGGACGTCGAGCCACTCTGCGAACACCGGGGTCGCAGCGGCCACAGCGCAGGCCGTCAAGCCGGCCGTCCACGCAGCCGCACGGCCGGCGGAACGCTGGCACACGCCCTCGACCAAATCCGCGATCAGACCCCGAACGGAGCCGCGCATCGTCGGAGCCGCAGACGCGAGCTTGGCGGCACACCAGGCAGGCACACGACTGCCGGCCCGGCATCTGACGCCGGACTGCGGCGCTCGTGTACAGAGGGGATGGGCCACGTGCTTGGAGATTCCAGGTGGAGGGCGAGGCGGGGCGCGGCGGTCCCGGCGCCTACAGTCGCGCCAGCTTGCCGCGGGCGTCGGTGAGCAGGAATGCCAACGGACCGGCGGCCGGGTCCTTGTCGCCGGGCCGCGCCGCCTTGACAGCCTCCTCGTATGCGGCTTTCGCCCTTGCCGCGTCAGCCACCTTGCCGCCGCCGCCGGGGTTGTGCAGGTCGCCGATGCGCACTTTGGCGAGCGCCTTGCCGAAGTCGGTGGTGGACAGCTTGGCGACTTCTGCCCACTCGGCGGCCGCCTCGGCGTCACGGCCCGCGGCCTGCAGCGCCGTCGCCTTCTGTTCGCGCAGCGGAAGTTCCAACGCCGTGCCCTTGGCGGTGCCGAGGGCGGTTTCGAGGTGCTTGAGCTGGGTCTCGCGGTCGCCGAGCGTGGCCTTGGCAGCGCCGACGAGCACGCCGATGAGGGCGGTACCGCTGGCTGGTTCATTGCCCGCCGCGGCGACGACTGCTTCGGCGCGGGCCTTTTCGGTGGGGAACGACGGCACGTCCGAATTGGCCGCCGGGGACTCTGGATTCTCGGGCGGCGGGATCACCGCCGTGCCGACCTTGTCGAACACCGCGGCGCTGGCCTCGGCCCGGCCCTGCTCCTGCGAGGTGTGGAAGATCTGGTAGATGCCGAGGCCGCCCCAGATCAGCGAGACGCCGCCCAGGCCGATCGCCACGGTTTTCCAGTGTTTCTCCATCCACGCCGACAGCGACCACAGTTCCTGCTCGATAACGTCGGGCGGCAGTTCGACCTGGGCTTCTTCGCGCGATTTCTTGTTGCGGCGGGTCATGCTTGCTCCGGGGAGGCGCAAAAAACGAGAACGATTTTGCGGGTCGTCCCGCTGCGGCGGCAGCGAAGTCGCACGTTGCGGGGCGCAATAGCTAGTGCCAAAATGCGCCGCTTGTCAAGGCGCGGGCCGGCGCAGTTCGCGGGTCCGGCCCTGTCGTCCCTCGAACACGTTGTTTCGTTCGCGCACGGCAAGCCTCTGCTGCGACGCCGCCCAGGACGCCATGCCTCGATTCCCCGCCCAGAGCCCGTTCGTGTCGTCGCTGCGGCCCTCGGTGTTCGCGAGCATCGTCGCCCAGTTCAGGACGCTTCCCGCCCCTCCGGCGCCGCTGCACCTGGGCGACACCTGGCGGCAGCCGCCGGAGGCCGCGCGGCTGGAACACGCGATTGCCAGCCTGCCCAAGAACGGCTACGCCTACGCCAACCCAAACGGTTTCGAACCGCTGCGCGCCGCGGTGGCCGATCGGTTGGGCCAAAAGGGGTTGCCCGGGTTGAGCGCGGACCACGTGCACGTCACCAGTGGGGGCACGGGCGCGATCGCCGCGGTCTGGCACACGCTGCTGCAGCCGGGCGACGAGGTGCTGGTGCTGGCGCCCTTCTGGCCATTGGTCCGCGGCATCGTTCGTTCCGTCGGCGGCGTGGCGGTTGAGGTGCCGTTCTATCCGGCGATGCGCGCGGGCCGTGCGGTGGCCGAGATCCTGGCTCCTTTCGTGACCGAGCGCACGGTTGCGGTGTACGTGACCAGCCCGAACAACCCGTGCGGCACCGTGTTGTCGCGGGCGCAGTTGGGCGAACTCGCCGCCGTTTGCGTGCAGCACGACCTGTGGGCACTGGCAGACGAGGCCTACCACGACTTTGCCTACGCACCGGCCGAACACGCGTTCCTGGCGACGTTCCCAGGCATGCAGTCCCGGACGGCCACCGTGCTCACCGCCTCGAAAAGCTATGCGCTGGCGGGCACGCGCATCGGCTTTCTGGTCGGCGACCCTGTTTGGCTCGATGCAGCGCGCCGCAGCACCACGCACGCCATCTATCAGGTGCCGCTGGTCTGCCAGTTGTCTGCGCTGCAAGCAGTCACCCATGGCGAGCCTTGGGTGTGCGAGACGCGCGAGTTGTACCTGGCCGCGCGCGACCTGACGCACCGCACCCTGCAGGCGCGCTTCGACCCTGCCCAGGGCGGTGGCTACGTGTTTGCCGATCTCACCGACGAACTCGACGGCATGCCGATGATGCAGTACCTCCACGATCTGTTGCGCGAGGGCGTGTGCATCAGTCCGGGCGACGCGTTCGGCGACGCGTTCTCGTCGTTCGCGCGTATCTGCTACACCGCGGTGCCGATCGACCAGTTGGGGCCGGCCCTTGGCAAGCTGAACCGCTCGCTCGACCGCATGCGCCGGCGCATGCCGCTTGCGGCGTGAGGCCCATGCTGCGCATCGCCCACATCAGCGACTTGCACGTGCTCGATTGGACGGGTGCGCGACCGGCGGACTTCGCCAGCAAGCGCTGGACCGGCGCGTTGAACCTGCTGGGGTCGCGGCGCGGCAAGCACCCGGTCGCCGTTGCCGAGCGCCTCGCCGACCACCTTGGAGCGCGCATCGCGGCGGGCGACATCGACCACGTCATCGTCAGCGGCGACCTGACCAACCTGTCGCTGCCAGGCGAGTTTCGGCGTGCCCGCGAGGTGATCGATCGCATCGGCCCCCGCAAGCGCCTGACGCTGGTGCCGGGCAACCACGACGTCTATACCGCCGCGACCGCCCGATCGCGGGCGTTCGAGAGCCACTTTGCCGACCTGTGCGCCGCGGACGGCGTCGGAGCGGGCTGGCTGCGCGAGGCGGGCCGAGACGCATGGCCGGTGGTGCGCGCACCGCTCGACGATGTGCGCATCTACGGCTTGTGCAGCGCAGTGCCCACGCCGCCGTTCTGCGCGTGGGGCCAGGTCGGGCCGGAGCAGTTGGTGCGCCTGCAGACGCTGGTGGCCGCGGAACCTGCGACCGTGCGGGTGCGCATCGTCGTCCTGCACCACAATCTGCACCGCCGCGGCCGCGTGGCCGAGGCTAGTGCACGCCTCTTGGACCGCGCCGCCGTGGCCCAGGCGGTGCGCGACATCGACGCCCATCTGGTCCTGCACGGTCACAGCCATCCGCCGCACCAGGGGCATCTGGCGGGCGGTCCGGGGCGGCCGGTGATTCCTGTGGTAGGCTGCGGGTCGAGCACCTGGCAGCGCGGCGGCGCCCACGGTGGCAGCTATAACGTGGTCGAGTTGCGGGCCGAGGGCGTGGTCGGCATCCGAGGCTACCGGGCGCCGGCAACCGACGGCAGCTACGAAAGCGATGGTCTCGACCTGCTGGCCGCTGCGCTGCGGCCCGAAGCCGCGATCTCGTGCTGATGGAGTGAGGAGGCGCCCATGGCGAATGGCGCGATGCGCACGGCCGGGGGTCGGGCGGGGCCGCTGCGCACCTACCTGGATCAGAGCGCGGCACCCATGCAGGCGGCGGCGCTGACGCTACCGCTGTTGGTCGTCTATGGCGTCGGGATCCTGGTTGCGCCCGAGGCGGCCAACGGCGCCGATCTGGTATCGCAGACGCTGGTGTCGCTGCTCGGACCGTTGGGCGAGTTGCGGTGGGCCGGCTACGTGGGTTTCTACGGGTTGTTGCTGGCCGCCAACCTCGCGCTGATTGCCCACCTGCGCAAGACCAGTTCGTTCGCGCCTCGCTGGTTCTGGGCGGTCCTGGCCGAGTCGGCGGTCTATGCGATCGCGGTGGGGTCGCTGGCTTCGTCGATCACCTCGGATCTCATGCAATTGCTGGGCGCGCGGATCGCTGAGCCGCTCAGCACGACCTCGTCGGCCGGACCGCTCGCGGGCGTGATCATGAGCGCGGGAGCCGGCCTGCACGAAGAGCTTGTGTTTCGCCTTGGGGGCATTGCCGGCGTGGCGCGGTTGTGGCTGGGCCGCGACTGGAAGGCGCCGTCGCTCAAACTCCTGGGTTTGCTGCTCGCCACGTCGCTGCTGTTTTCAGCCGTGCACCACATCGCCGAGCCGTTCCGATTCACGGTTTTCGTGTTCCGCGTCGTGGCCGGGCTGCTGTTCGGGTCGCTTTTCCTGCTGCGCGGTTTCGCCGTGGCGGCCTGGACCCATGCCCTGTACGACGTGTGGGTCATCGTGGTGCTGGGGCGGTAGGGCGCGCGCCTGGGGCGCGTGGTGAGAAACGTGCGCTGCTCCAGTGTGCTCGCGGCAGACCCGAGACGGCCACAGCGGCGGGACCACGACTGCGGCCAGAGACAGGACCGGAGTCGGTGACAGCGCCAGGGCCGGGGCCACAGACTGGGACAGGATCAGGCCAAAGCGCCCAAGCGGCCTACGAAGCCCTGCGATCGCCCACGACCTTGGCGTCATCGATCCCGCCCTTGACGCCGGTCAGTTTGAAAATCAGCCGCTCGGCCCGCGCGAAGAAGTCCAACCGGGCCAGCAGCGGGTTCAGCCACCCGGTGGTGATGCAGTAGTAGGTCTCGAACGGCGGGTTGTGGTGCACGTCGTGGCCGGGCTTGTCCAGGATCAGGTGCCAACGCTGCAATGCAGCCACCCACGTCGGCGGCTCATCTTCGTGCGCCCACTTGTGGCATTGGTTGGTCGCGAACACGAAAAGGCACATGGCGCCGAGAAAGCAGGACGTCAGCAGCGCCATCGCGCCCCACGTCGGGTCGAGCGACGCCGCGCCCGCCAGGATGGGCACCGTGGCGATGCAGTTGTTGCCGTTGGTCTCGATGAAATCGTGGCGCGTGATGCCCTTGGGGTCCACGTGGTGCTCGCGGAACGGCACGATGAAATTGGGGCCGAAAAGCGGCGTGTCGTCCGAGCCATAACGGTCGAAGGCCCAGTGCACCAGACCCGACATGAAGTCGGCGGCCACAAAGCCGGCCAGCGTCGCGCCCGCGACAACCAGCCAGTCGAGCACGGTGTGCGCATGGGTGAGCGAGCGCCACGCGACGACGACCTCGAGGATCGCGAACGCGGCGATGCCGAACATCTCGAGGTAGCGGTGCGCGGAATGCGCGGTCTTGACGGTGGCGCTCATGGAGGCTCCCTGGGGGGCCGATCGTACCTTGGCGGAGCGGATCGGTGCAAACTGCCCCACGGTGGCCACTGCCCTGGCGCCGTGTCCACGCCGTTTTTGGCTCTGGGTTCGTTCCTGCCCCTGTCCCTGTCCCAGTGCCTGTCCCTGCCCCTGTGCCTGTCCCTGCCCCTGTCCCTCGCCCAGGCGGCGCTGGCGCCGTCAGACACGTGAGCCAGCGCGGGGTTGGGAGCCGATCCGCTGGTGCTCGGTTGTCGGTTTCGGCGCGTCCGGCCATTGACACCATTGCCCGCCTGGACAAGCATCGGCCCCTGAGCGCGCCCTCGCGGACCACCGGGCGCGCAACCTGACCGTCGGGGCGGTCGCGGGGCGGGCAGTGGCAGGGGGCGGCGCGCGCGAACGTGCGGCAAGTTCGACGTGGGCGTGCGCGGTTGTCGCCCTCATGCCCGGGTTTGCGTTTAGGGACTGGAAAATAATAAGTCGATCACTCTCACATCAGGACGGAGCCGCGAGTCGGACCTTTGGTCCGCGAGCTGGCGACCCACGGAGCAAGCAAACGGGCCCGAGAAA
>VGRO01000056.1 GCA_016875335.1 Deltaproteobacteria bacterium
CGACGGAATGTAAAGGCCGGATCGGCGGGAGAGATCGGTTTGGGAGGTTGGCTCAAAAGGGATCGAGATTCAAAGGGTTGCCGCAGGGGGTTCGCACGGGGCCGATGTTCCTGTAGGAGCCTGTCGGCGAAATGCCAGCATCGGCAGATTCTGGCCGACAGGCTCCTAGCGCAACCAGAACTCGATGTCTTGTGCGCTGTTCGACGGACCGGTGCTGTCTTCCAGCGTCAGCGGCGAGGCGTGGAACCATTGGGTGGCCGCGTAGTCACTGTCGCTGGCTTCCCAGTAGAGCAGGCTGCGGTGGTTCAAGGCCGAATCGAAACCGCGGCCGCAACCGTCGCAGTTCTCGTCGGCTGGCGTGTTCCAGTTGTAGCCGGTGTGCTCGGGCATCGGCTTGGGCTGGAACACGGTCAGGTTGTTCTTGCGATCGAAAAAGGTCTTGCCGTCCTTGCTCATGCGCAGCACCGTGACCGGCGGCAACTGGCGCGTCACACGCCAGGACTTGCTGTCGGCGACCGGCCAGATAAGGATGCGGTTGGGGTTGGAGGTGCGACGGGCCATCAACTGCGCAGTGGCGACGAAGTTTGGCAGGAACAAGTCCACGCGCGAAAACGCCACCTTGTTGGCCGGCGCGGCCGGGTCGTACTTGCCGAAGTCATCGAAAAGCGGGAAAAACTTGGCGCCGACTGTCGCGGTCTTGTTACCCTTGATGGCCCCGGCGTAGCCAACAAGGGTCCAGCCGCCGCCGTCGGTGGTCATGTCGCACAGGGCCTGGAAAGCGGAATTGCCGCCGCCGCCGTCGGGGTCGAGCCAATACGTGCCGTCTTTGGTCGCCGGCGCCGCTGCCAGGATCGCCTTGCACGACGCGGCCGGGTTGGAGGCTTGACCGAGGGTACTGGCGCACATTCCGCCTTGACAGGCACCACCGCCCGCACAATAGCTGCCAGAGCCGCTGCAGGCGCCTGCATCGCCGCAATCGTCCGCGATCGGTTGGCCACACGCGACTTTGTCCGCGGCGAGGCAGGTTCCCGCGCACAGCTTGATTTTGAGCCATACTTTGCCGTTGCAGAACCACAACGCCCCCGAGGCCGCCGGAGCGATGCGCCCGAACTGCCCGGCGCCGCACGCATCTTTCTGCGGGTCCTGAGCGGCGAAGTTGGCGCCAGCCAGCGCTGATCCGCTCAGGTCGATGCCACCGGTGACGCTCAGCTTGCCGGTGACGGTGCCGCCCGCGCTCGACACGAAGGCGTCGGTGACCGACTTGCCGAGGTGCGCCGTGCCAACGCAGCCGGTGCAAAGCAGGCCCTTGGCGCTGGTTGCGACGTCGGCGGCCTTGGCGGACGCAGCCTCATCTGCAAACGACGCGACGTTGGCCTGCTTGGCGACGTCGGCCAGTTTTGCGGTGTTGGCGCCGAGCGCGAAGGTCGCAGCGCCGCCCGCGCTGTCGCCAGCTGCCCAACTGAACGAGACGTGGTTGGCCCCAACTGCGCCGTTGGCGATCTTGTCGCCGTTCACGGCCCCTTTGGCGAGGTCGTCGGCGCCGACGCACCCGCTGCACTGCAAGTCGGCCGCCACCGCAGCCGTGTTGGCTTGGACCGCGTAGGGCACGCGCCGCAGCGCCACCCGCGGCAATTCGGCTTCGCTGCCGACCACCACGCCGATCCAGATCGGCTTGCCGGTCGTGAACACCCCGCTGTCGAGTTTGCTGCCGGCGGCGCCGAGCGCGACCGAGAACACGCCGCCACTGACCGGCACGGCAATCAGCAACTCCTGGTAGATCGGATTGCCGCCCGTCGCGACGTCGTAGAAATTGATCGCCATGCCGTAGGTCCCGTCTGCGACCGGTCCGCCGCCCACCGACGTCAGCCGTCCTTGAGCCGCCAGCTCGACAGGTTCAGCGGCGGCGGAACCCGCGCCCAGCATCGCAGCGATGCAGGCCGTGGCGAATGAGGCAGAGCGGAAATGGCGCATGGCGAAGGCCCCCAGGTGCGTTCGAGCCGCCGGGCGATTGTGCGAGACGACGCCCAGTGGGTCAAGGTCGGGCAGCGCGGCCGGTCGCGGGTTTGCGGTCACGGCCCCCGTCGGTCGTTGGTGGGACCGCGCTGGCGCCGACCTGGACCTGGTCGCCGTCGACGACACCGCGCGCACGCTGCGGGTGGGCACCTGCAAGCGCTCGGCCGACAAGCTGCCGGGCGATCGGCGGGCATTCGAGGGCTCGGCCGGGCGCCTGTTGGCCCGGCGCGCAGTGGGCAGGCTGGCGGGTTGAGCGGGTGGCGCTGGCGCCGGTGGTTCAGGGCGAGCGGCGCGCGGGCTTGGAGCGCGACGGGTGGGTGGTCGAGGATTTGGGGGAATTGCTTGGGGCGGCGGGGTGAGTTGGGGACTGGTGCCAGCGGGCGAGTGGGTTGCGGTCGGTCGAAAGCCCGTCTGCGCCCGAACCCAAGACCGGCCAACCGAGGTAGCGGCGGCCAACGGACCGGTGTACCTTGCAAAACGCCGGCCGCGATGGGCGGCCAGCAAAATAGTGCGCCGATTTTGCGCAAGGGCAACACCGTGGAAACGCAGGGTCCGCTGACCTGGGGCGCAAGCTGGCGCACGCCGGAGCGCGTGGCGATCTTGCAGGCCAATGTCGCGGAAAGCTGGAGGTTCTTTGTGAACGAATCCGCCGCCCAGCGCAGCGTCGTCCAACTCGTCGGCATCTTGGAGCGCCACGACTGGCCCTACGCCGTGATTGGCGCCCTCGCGCTGAACGAGTACGGCCACCGCCGCGTGACCGTCGACGTCGACCTGGTGATGCGCGAGGACACGTTGCAGGCGTTCAAGCGCGCCTACCTGGGCCATGGCTACAGCGAGCGCGTGCCTGGCACCGGCAAGCTTTTCGACGACGAGCACCAGGTCAGCGTCGACGTCCTGAGCACCGGCCGCTTTCCGGGCGACGACAAGCCCAAGCCCATCGCCTTTCCTGATCCTGCCTTGCACGCCATCCGCGGCGCGCCGTTCGCGCTGCTGCCGCTGCCCATGTGGATCGAGTTGAAGCTGGCGTCGGGGCTGGTGGCCGCGCACCGCGCCAAGGACCTGGTGGATGTCCAGGAACTCATCCACAGCGCAGCCTTGCCGCGCGACTTGGCAGATGAGCTGCACCCCTGGGTGCGCGACAAGTACATGGAACTGTGGGATACGTTGCAGGCTGGGCTGGCGTCGGATCCGTTTGCGTGACCCTGGTGGGCGCTTGCAGGCTCCGCGGTCAACGCGGCCCATGCAGCCAAGCCCGAGTACGGGCGCGCGTTGGGGTGGCGTTGCTGCGCCGCTGCCCCTGCGCCACGGCGGGCGTGATCGCAGCCGCGGTCGCGACACCCCTGCGGCCGGAGCACCGTCGCAGCGGCCGGTGCGGGGCTGGCCAGCCGGGTCGGGCGCTCTCGCAGCAAGTGCTGCGGCCCTGCCCCTGCGGCAAGGGTGGCGGCGCAGCGGGAGCGGTGGGTGGCGCCTTGGGGCGGGGGCGAGCGATCCGTCCGCCGCTGGTCGCCCAACAGCGCCGCGCCAAACATCGACTTCGCCCACACCATCTCACTCAACTGAACCAGCTAGGCACCTCCTGGCCTATAAGGTCGCGAGGTGACGATAAAATTCCCGATGCGATCGAAAGACAGGTCCAGGTCGCGTCCTTGGCGAACGCTGCGTAGCCGCTCAGATCGGGTCCGCCGTCCAGATCGCTGTACTTGTTGGACAGCGCGACCTTGGCGAGCGACGTGGTCTTGGCATACGGGGCCAACGCCGCCGGGTCGAGGTGGCCGGCGCCGACACACCCGGTGCAGGCCAGCTTTTTGGCCGATCCGGCCTCTTCGGCAAAGTCGGCAAGTTTGGCCAGCTCGGCTTGCTTGGCGAGGTTCGAGCCCAGCGCGTAGTTGGCGATGCCGCCGGGTTCGTTGGCCATCGCCCAATTGAAGTTGGCGTGGACGTCCTTGACAGCGCCGCTCGCGATCTTGTCGCTGGTCACCGCACCCTTGGCCAGATCGGCGTCGCCGACGCAACCGCTGCACCCAAGGTCGCCCGCCAGGTCTGCGACGCCTGCGCTGGTCGCGCGCACCGCCCATGGCACCGGCCGCAAGGGCATCAGCGGCAACTCGGGGTCGCCGCCGACCGTCACCCCGACGAAAAGGCCCTTGGTGCCCCCGAACACCGCTGCATCCAGAGGTACCGCCGCAGCGCCGAGCGTCAGCGCGAACACACCGCCGGTTGTTGCGACCGCCAGGAACGATTCGGTGAACACGGGTTTTGTGCCTTTGGCGTCGTCGTACAGCGCGACGGCCATGGCATAGCCGCCATCGGCGACCGGGCCGCCACCGGCAGCGGAGAGGCGACCTTGCGCTGCGATTTGGACCGGCGCGGCGAGCGCGGGTGCCGCGAAAAGCGCGCACGCCGCGCACGTTGCAACCAAGCGAAGGGTGGACATCGATGCTCCAGGTTGGGCGCCGCAGCTCGCGGGCGCCGAGGTGCAAAGCGTAGCGGGGAATCCAGGTCGGGCAATCGGCGGGCTTGGTCCCGACGGGGCGCCGAGGGTCCAACGGAAAGGAAATCGGTGGCTTGACAGCCTCGGGCGAGCGGTCCAGCATGGCGCCTGGGTCCGGCCGGCTGGTGTCGTCGCGTCAGTCGCCTGGCAACCCGCGGTGCGCGTGGCGCCGATCTTGTTTGCATGTCGCTCCTGCCGCACGCGGGGGCAGGTTGGGGAGGTGTCCATGCGGTGGCAAGCGCAGTGCGCGACTTGCGGATCCGTTGTGTGGCTGTTGTCGGCTGCGCTCGTTTGGACCATGTCGCCGTGTCTGGGCGGGGGGCAGGCGTTTGCTGCGCCACCCAAGTCGAAGAAGCCAAGAGCGGATACAGCAAAGCAACCGTCCGAAATCGAACCGCTGCCTGTGGAGTCGGCGAAAGTCGCGCCGCCGCTGCCTGTCGTCGCCGCCGCACCGTCCCCGCCGCCCGCAGCACCGCCCACGCAGCGCAGCCATTCGGTCAACCTCAATCCGTTCGGTGTCGCCATAGGCGATTACGCGCTCAACTACCAGTGGCGTTTTGCGGGGAGCCACGCCGTGCTTGGTGAACTGACTGCGACCTAGTCCACCTCCAACGACGGCATCAGCCGGGGCTTGGGCGCTCAGATTGGCTACCGCTACCTGACCAATGGCTCGCAGAATTCGTGGTTCTTCGGCGCCATGGCTGGCTACGACGGCGGCAACACAAACCTGCGCACCAGCGAGACGTCGGCGGCAATGACCATCACGCGCGTCTACGACCTGCCCTATACGCGCTGGCGGCTCACCGCGACAGCCGGTCGCCGCTGGGTGTTCGGTCCGGGCTTGAACGTCACCGCGCGGTTTGGGGTCGGCGCCGGCAAGCGCAGTTACGCGCAAGGCGACAACGCCGAGGCCAATCACCAGGCAGCCACGATGGAAATGGTCGTCAACTTTCTGCCCGTGGCTGTGGACTCCGAGGTCTCCATCGGTTGGGTGTTCTGATGAAAGCTCCTGTGTTGAACCAGATGTACGCGGTTGCGGTGCTGTTCGCCTGGGCCTTTGCGAGTTGCGGCGAACCGGCCGTCAGCTACGAGGTGCAATTGCCGGCGGACTTGGCAGGCCACGGTGATCTGTTCAAGGCGTGCTTGCAGCGCTGCGACGCTTCGCGGCGGGGTGCCGGCTGCAAGGATGCCGCCGCCTCGCTTGAACTCGGCACGAACCCTTGCAACTTCGCCTGCGCGCTCAAGGTCAGCGAAGCCGTGGACGAAGGGTGCCCCAAGGCAGCCGCCAAACTGTGGCAGTGCGAGGCAGCGCAAGCCTGGAAGTGTGCATCGGCTGCGGCCGACGCGATTCCGCAGCCCGTCCATCCGAGCGCATGCTCCAAACCCGACACCGATCTCAAAGCCTGCGTGGCAGACGGCGGTGAATCCGTCGGTGGACAGCCGGCACTGACAGTGCAGTCCGCGTGCAAGGCGCGCTGCGCGGCCAGCGAAAAGGCGTGCGACGCGCCAGACCCCAACTGCGCAAACGACTGCACGACAGCCGAAACCGCCGACCTGGCCCAAGCGTGTACGCTGGCAGCTGCCAAGCTCATCAAATGCCAAGCCAAGGACGTCGGCTGCGTCGGAGGCAAGCCGTTCTACGTGTCCTGTTCGGCAGAGGCGACCGCACTCGCGCAGTGCGAGCAGGCCCACAAGCCGCCGACAGCTGCGCAGACCAAGTGCCTGGACGCGTGCGCCGGGGCGAGTTCGGTGCCGGCTTGCGCCGAATGGGCCGACGGGGCGTGCAAGGAGATGTGCAAGCCGTACGAGGGGTTCAGTGCCGTGTGCGACCCACCACTCGCCAAGCTGTGGGCCTGTATCCAGCAACACGGGGCATCACAATGCGTTGCGCAGACCGGAGCTGCGCCATGTGCCACCGAACAAGCGCTGGCGGCGGCGTGCGTTCAGAACTGCACCCTGACCGACAAGTGCCAGTGCGCGCCAGGTGGCACCGTGTGCGTGGGCAAATCCGTGGTCAGCTGCGCGGCGAACGGTGTCTTGAGCAAGACACTGCTGAACTGCGCACAATACGGCAGTTCGTGCGCCGATGGCGCCTGCGTGGGGTTGAAGACGTGCCCCAAGCCATACGCCTCAAGCTGTGCCGGCAACAAGGCGATCTATTGTGATGCCTCTGGTGTGGTCACGCTCAAGGAGGATTGCGAGACCGCGCCAAACCAGAAGTGCGTCGCTGGCCAGTGCCTCGAAATCTGCCAGCCGAACACGGTGTTCTGCTCAAAGAAGAACTACAACGCTGGCGCCCTCTGGAATTGCTCGAGCAGCGGGGTCGTCGACGGAGTGGCCAAGGTGTGCGCAGGGCCGACGGCAGGGTGCCTTTTCGAGGGCTGTGAAGCGGGTGAGACGGCTTGCAGCACGAAACCGAGCCCCGATGGGACGCCGTGCGATGACAACGACAGTTGCACCATCAAGGATGTCTGTACTGCTGCGAAGTGTATCGGAAAGCCAGCAGAAGACTGCGTAGATACAATACCATGCACTGAAAACGGCTGCGATTCCGCCGCTGGCGGCTGCACCAAGTGGCTCCATCACGGCCTGTGTGACGACGGCAACGCATGCACGGCAGACATCTGCACGAAGTCAACCGGCTGCTGGAACGGAATGACCCCGGACAATTGCGTATTGGGCACGCTCGTCGGGCCAAGTTGTTGGACCGCCCAAGCGTACCAATTTGCGCTGAAAGCCGCAGAAATTCATGAGCAATGCAACTGGACAGCAAACGTTGCGATGCCGGCCTCCATCCATTCGGCGGCAGACACTGCTGCGGCCATCGCAAGGCTCGCCTCAAGCCAGATCACCAAGCCCACGCTCATCGGCTTGGTGAACAAACCGCCCAGCGGCGCCTGGCTATGGAGCGACGGCAGCAAGGTCGATTACACAAACTGGAGCGGTGGCCAAGAGCCCCCTGGCCCTGGGTTTGTCGTCATCAACCCAAAAACGGGGGTCTGGTCCAAGGTTGCCGGCAGCGATGCCGTGCAGGCTGTGCTTTGCAAAACGCCAGATATTGCAGACACATGCAGTGACAATGACGCGTGCACCGGCGGCGAAACCTGTGCCCAGGGCAAGTGCCAGGGTGCCAAACAGTTGTGCGACGACACCAATCCGTGCACGCTCGACCAGTGCGACGCCGCCACCGCCACCGTCGCCTGCACCAACAAGCCGGTCGCCGCGGGCGCAACCTGTGACGACGGCAAAACGTGCAGCGTAGGCGACGCCTGCGACGGCAAGGGAAGTTGTGTGGCCTCTGCTGCCAAGCCGTGCGACGACGGCAACCCGTGCACGATCGACAGCTGCGCCGAACCCGCCGGTTGCGTCTACAACTACCCCGCGTTCCCAACCAAGTGCGGCGACGGTCTCGCTTGCTTGGAAGGCGCCTGCAAGCCAGCGGGGACTTGCGGAGACGGCGTCGTCAACGCCGGCGGCGAACAGTGTGACGACAAGAATCAGCAGGCCGGCGACGGCTGCTCGGCCCAGTGCACGCTGGAAGCTGCAACTTCGTGCGCTTCGCTGCTCGACAAGTTCCCGGCGCTCAAGGACGGCGACTACCTCATCGATGTCGACGCAGGCGGGCCGCAGCCACCGGTCACGTTGTATTGCGCGATGTCGAAAGGCGGCTGGACCCTGGTTGCCAACCTGTACGACTCGGCCGGCGACGATTTTCCCAATCTGGCCGGCGACGTCACCGAGGGGTGGCAGCAGACTGGCAGTGGCCAATGGGGGCCAGTGGTGCAGATCGCCAAGGTGGCGACCGATACGGGGTCGGCGGCCCTGGGGCTGCAAGCGGTGCTGGCGCTGTCGGTGTCCGGCATGAAAAAGCTCAAGATTTGCCTGGTGACCCAAAGTGGTCAAGAGGGCGAGTGCCGCAGTTCTCCAGACTCACTGACGCTGGGCGGGACGGCCGAGCCCAGTTCGCCGCTGGCAGTCTGGCAGGGCAAGCCGTTGGTGTGGACGTACGGCCGGCTGATTGGCCTGCCCGCCAGCGGGCCGAGCTTCGCACCTGCGGACCTCGTGGCGGGTGCGGGTTGTGTGGACGCCGCCGCCGGAAAGGTCAACGAATTCGGCCAGGCGTGCACCAACTTGCTCAAGTCTGGCTTGTGCGAGGCCGGCGGGACCACGGGGATGTCCGGCGCGTGGTGCGGCCACTGCGACGGCATTTGCCTGCGGCCCGGCGCGACGGTCGACGATGAAATGGCTACAGGCGGTGGCGCTGGCAAGGAGCTGGTGGCCAATCCGTCGTCCGGCAGTTGGGGCGTGCGCATCTACGTGAGACCGTAGGGCGGTTGTCGTTGGCCCGCCGCGAACGTCGGGCGACCAGTGGCGGCCAACGCGCGCCACAACTGTTCGTGGATGGCTGGCGGGGTGTTGCGCCGCGACGTGCAGCGACTGTGCAGCCGTTCGGCCGCGGCCATCAACGAGAGGGGCTGCCCGCCGCCACGTGGCACCCGCGCGCGTGCGCCAGCCACGCCTCGATGGCCGCCAACAGCGCCGGCCGCCGTTCGGCTGGCCCGACCAGCGGCGCCATCGCACCGGCCAGCGCCATGAACCCGGCCGGACCGCCGCCCGACTGCCACGCTTGCAGCAGGTGCCGAGCGCCTTCGGCCCGGCCCTGCGCCACGGCATCGCGAAACTGCCCGATGGCACGCAAGTCGCCAGGGCTCGGCAGCGGCGGCTGCACCGCGACCCGCGCGCCTTGGGCGGGCAGGTCGTGCAGCGCGGCGCGGGCCATCGCCTTCTGGTTGGCCATGCGCACCAGATCCTTGTAGTCCACCACCACGTCGGCCACTGGACCGGCACCGTCGACGTGCACCAGCAAGTCGATGACGTGCTCATCGCTGCCCAGGAACGCCGGGATCAGCATGGTCATGCCTTCGCCGTCGTGGTCGCGGTCGCGCTGCACCCCGGCCACGCGCGCGAGGTTGGCGTCGACTGCGCGCTCCTGGCGCCGCACCCGCGCGGTCTCCTGTTCGTCCAGCACCCGCGAACCGAGCACCCGGTGGGCGACGGCGGTGCCTGCAAGCCGAATGTCCACGCGCACCAACCGTGCCACCACCCGGCCCCAGGCCTGCCACAGCGCGCGCGCCCCCGCCGTCTCGTGGCCTGCCGACCCCAGGGCGACCAGGCCGTGGCCGAGTTCCGCCAAGCGCCAGGCGGTGTCGGTGGCCGCGGGTTCCGCCAAGACCACGCTCGACAGAGTCGGCTCGGCCACGGCCTCGGTGACGCTGGCGACCAGATCGCCGTCGTCTTCCACATCACTGCGCGCACCCACCAGCACCACGGCCCGTGTGCCGGCAACCCGGTGCTGGGCGGCGGCGTGCGCGGCCAGCAAGCGCCGCGCCGTTCGGTGCTGGTCGCCGAGTGCGGTCTGCCCGATCGCTGGAGCGCTGCTGCACAGGGCGCGGACGCGCTGGACCGCCTCGGATCCGGCGATGCCATCGGACGGGTCCTGGCCGGCGCCGACGACCACCGTCAGGCGGTCTTGCGGCTCCAGGTAGCTGGCGATGGCTTCGAGGTGCTTGCAGGCATCGTCGCCGCGGCTCGCAAGCTGCGGGCCCACCGCGACCGCCAGATCGAACGGTGGCCGGCGCATGCCCCAGCGGTCGGTGCTGCGCAGCGCCACCCGCAGCCAGACCAGCCCTGGGCCGGCGACATGGTCGCGATCCAGCCGCGCGCTGACCGAGAGCGCAGAGGTTTCAGGTGGTTGCAGATCGGTCCCGCCGGGCGTCCGGGCCGCCAACTGCGCCAGCTCGGGCGGCAACTCGGCAAGGGCCGCGAGGCGTCGCTGCCAGGCCGCCGCGCCGGCGAAGTAGTTGGGGGCCAGGTGGCAGCGCTTCGGCAGGGGCCGCGGCGGGGCAGGGTCGCGGGTGCAGGCCTCCCCCTGGACTTCTTCCGTCGGCGGGGCGGGCGAGGCGGGCAGGTCGAGGTGACCGTCGAGGTCGCCCAGTTCGCGGCTGACGTCCTGGTCGCCGGCCTTTTGGGCCGCCATCACGGCCTCTTTGCGCGGGGCATCGGGTTTCCGCTCTGCGGGTGCGGCGGCCGCCAGTTCGCCGGTGGCGCGCACACGGGAGCGGGCCTCGACCTTCTCCTTGGCCTTGTCGCGCCAGCCCACGCCGTCGTCGCCGCCAACAGACTTCTTTTCGGACTCTTCGGCGTTCTTGTGGACGGCTTTGCGGTCGGACTCCATTTCGTCCGGCAAGACGGAGCCGTCCGACCTAGCAGCGCGCGGCCGCGCAGCCGCGTTGTTTGCGACAACACGCCCGAATCCCATGCCGCCGGAACCGTGACCGATGACCAATTCAGAACCGTCGCCTTCCGTGGCGCCGCCACGGCCGCCCCCGCCAGCGCCGACGCCCTGCAGGCGCACGGCGTTCCCGCTGGGTCCATCGGCGGCGGCCACGGCGGCTGGCGCGGCGCCTGCGGCCTGGCCCTCGCCTGCGCGCCCTTCTTCGGCCTCTTGACGGGCTTCGAGCAGGGGCGCTGCGGATGCGGCCTCGCCCTTGGACATCAGCCGACCTGGGCTTTCCTTCGCGCAGGCTGCCAACGTCAGCACGAGGGTCAGCCCGGCCCGGCCATACCAACGGCGATCCGGGGTCATTGCTCGCCCCCCTGGTCGTTGTCGGCCGATTCCGCGGGCTTGGGTGGCGGGTTCGGCGGCGGCGCGGGCGGGGGTGGCGGTGGCGGCGGGGCCACATCCACCGGCGCGCGCACGGGTGCCGCCCTGCGGTGGCCCAACCAGCGCAGGCCCTTGTTCGCCATCACGCCCACGACGGCGATCACCGCCGCGACCGCCGCCAGGTCCAAGAGATCCCCCACCGCGCCGCCGAGCCACAGGATGCCGACGCCGACCAACGCGGCCCCGCCGCCCGGGCCAAAGGGTTTCCAGCCGCGCCGGCCGCGCCGCCACAGCCACACGCACAGGGCCATGCCAGCCACAACCAGCAGCCAGCCCAGGCCCACAGGTGGTTGCAGGCCCAGCCACAATGCGACCGCAGCCTCGCCCCCGGCGTCGCGCACGGCGGCCGAGAAGTACAGGTCGCGCGCCTCGAAGGGCAGCGGCAACGGCACCAGCTCGTCCTTGGCGGGTGGCGGCGGTTCGCCATGGCCGTAGCCCTCGTCCTTGCGCAACTCGGTCGTCACGCCGTACTGGTGGCGGTCGCCGGGCACGCGCAGCCGCCAATACAGCGGTCCCTGCCGCACGTCGAAGCGCGGCGCCAGGACGGTGGTGCGGGCGAGCACGCCCAACTCGGCGGCCCGCACCTCGTAGCGCACCTCGACGCGCAACTGCGCCCCGCCGCCGAGCGGCACGGCCAGCTCGCCCTTCTCGTCGCGCACTGCCTTGACATTGTTGCCGTCCACGGTCAGCGCCAGCACTTCGGAGCCCTTGGGCAGACCGATGCGCAGCACCGGGCGGCCGGCGCTCTGCAGCAGCACCACCGCCTTGCTGGCAACGCGGCCATCGGGCAGCAGGTGGCTGTCCACCCACACGGTCTTGGCAAAGGCATCGAGCGTCGCCACGGTCGCGCGGCGCAGGACGCTGAGTTCAACCTGGACGGGCCCGCGCAGCGACCGGAACCCCGCCACCAGGTCGCGTCCCGCCTGGCGCGCCACCGCCTCGGGCAGCTCGGTGGTCGGCAGCACCCGTGTTTCGCCTTTGGCGCTCGGCACCAGTTCCAAGCCCGGCTCGGCGGACAAGGCGACGGTGTCGGTCTCCAGTTCTGCGCCCTGCACGCGCAGGTCGGGCAGGTTCAGGATCTTGGCGTCCTTGGCGATCAACACCTCGAGGTCGATCTGCAACTGCACCGAACCCTCCAGCGCGCTGGAGAACCGCAGCTCCCACCACTTGCGGCCGGCGTCGGGCTTGCCGCCTTCGTGGGCCGCGACCCGCGACAGGCTCGGCGCCACTACGCGCGGTTCGCCCACCTTTTCGGGCAGGTCGAGGACGATCTTGTCGGTGCGGCCGGCCTTGATGTCCACGACCACCACGTGGCTGTCGCGCAGCGCCCGTTCGTCGATGCGCACGAGCGCGGTGCTGCGGGCTTCGAGGCGCACCTGGCGCACCCGGGCGGCGGCCAGGGTGACCGGCAAGGCGGGCGGAGCGCCGATGTGGCGCCAGACTTGATCCGCGCGGCCGTCGAGATCCTTGCGCACACCGGCCGGCAGCGCTTCAAGGCCCGCCCGCAGCCAGCCCGCGGCACCCTCAATCGGCGCAAAGCCCATTTTGTCGCCGTCGAGCAACACCACCGCGCCGTTTTCGCGAAAGGCGCCCAGCGGTCGCAACACCGGGGCGACCAACTGCGCGCCCGCGGCCTTGTCGGTCGGCAACTCGAAGCTGACCTTGACCTGACGGGTGGTGGCCCCGGCGCCGCCGGACTTGTCGTCGCCAAACCCGACCTTGAGCCGCCGCGGCTGGTCGCCGGACGGAGCGAGCACATCCCAGGTGGTGATGTCGCTGCCCTCGACTTGGGCGACGACCGCGTCGGCTGGCACCTGGACCAGCAGGCTGGTGGCCTTGCCCTGCACGATTTGCAGATCCATGGTGGCCTTGCCGCGCACCAGGCCTTCGCCCAAGGTCAGCACCTGCCACGTTTCGGCGCTCAAGCGCACGGTTCGCTCCACTGCGCCGCCCTCGACCGCCGCGAAGGTCAGGTGCAGCGACTCGCCGGGCGGAAGCCACGCGCGGGCCACCGATTGGCCGCCAAGCAGTTGCGTCTGCACTGGCACTTCGGGGTCCAGGCGCACGCCGCGCTTGCCCGGCAGCCGAACCTCGACTTCGGTGATCGGGGCCGGCACCCGGCCAATGTCCAACTCCTGGTCTTCGCCGTCGCCTTCGACCTTGACCTGGAGGCGGGCGACGACCACGCGCGGGCCCTTGCCGGCGATCTCGACCAGATGGTCTTGGGCCTCCTCGCCGTCGTCATGGGCGGCGGGTGCCACGGGCTTGCCGTCGACCGAGAGGTCCATCAACGCCAGGCTGCGCGGCGCCAGCTTGACCGTGCCGCGCTGGCCGCGGGCCTCGACATCGACGCGAAGTTCGACCACCGCCGCGCCGGCCCCGACCGCGACCTTGTAGGTGGCCTTGCGCACGCGCGGCGCCTGGCTTTGTTGGCTGCGCACCAAGAGCGCCCGCGTGCCGGCGCCGGCGCCGTCGTCGCTGTCCGCTCCCAGCACTTCGAGTTCGCCCGCGTCGTTGCTGATCTGCCCGCGCGGCCACGAGGGCAGCGGCACCACCACCGCGCTGCCCGAACGCGGGTCGAGCGGCCATTGCGCCCCGATCTGCACGCTGTCGCGGCGACTGTCGTCGGGACCCAGCCGCAGCACCACCATGCCGCCGCGCACGACCCACTCGGCGGCCTTTCCACCCCACGTCACGCTCGACACTGCGCCGCCCGCGGCGACCAGCGGCACCTCGACCGCGCCCGCTGCGCCGACCTGCACGGTGCCGGACCAAGAGACTGAAAGCGTGCGGTCGCTGTGCGAGAGGCTGACCGACCCGGGTTGCCACACAGGTTCGACCGTGCGCACCGGTTCGCCGAACGCCTGCTTGAGCAACTGCCAGAGCGCGGAAGGCAAGGCCTCAGCGGGTTCGGCAGCGGCCGGCGCAGACCAGGCCATCGGCGAAACGACAAGGAGCAGGGCAAGAACGATCAGGGCAGGGCGGGCGATACGGGCGTGCATGGCAACCTCCGGGGCCGGTTGGACGCGCGGTGGGCAGTGCGGGTCTGGCGCGGCCCACGGCCGGCGGGCCTCCGAGCGGAAGGGTGAACGGTCCTGCGGATTTGGGCAATCCACAGCGGCAAGCGCGGCGCCGCGGTTGGCCACGGCCGTGACAAATCGCTGACCCCCGCGACCGGCGCCGCCAGTTGGGCCCTTGACGGCCGCATGACGCCCGTGCCAGACTTGCAAATGAAAGTGATTATCACTTTCACTATCAGTGCCACCCTTGTCCACGTCTGCCGCCACCGCGAACGCCCATGCCGCCACCGAACCCGGGGGCGCCACCGAACCCGGGGGCGCCACCGAGCCCGGGAGCGCCACGCTCCTGCGCGGCTGGCCATGGGTCCTGGTCGGCCTCGGGGTCACGGTCGCCGCCTCCCGGGTCCCGTGGCTGCCGAGCGCGCCCTGGGACCACGACGGCGCCAATTTCGCGCGGGCGCTCGACGCCTTTGACCTCGCCCGCCACAGCCCGCACGCACCGGGGTATCCGGTGTACGTGGCAGCGGCACGGCTGGCTCGGTTGCTCGGGGCGGGCGATGCCGCCGCGCTGGCGTGGCCGAATCTGGCCGGCGCGGCCGCAGCCGCGGTGGCGGTGGCGTGGCTGGTGGCCCGGCACGCTGGTCGATCCGCCGCGATCGCGGCAGGCGTGGCCTACGCCGCCCTGCCGGCGCTGTGGTTGGGCGACCTCGCGCCGCGGCCCGATGCCCTCGCGGCCCACCTGCTGGTCGTCGCGGCCAGTCTGTTGGCGGCGCGCAAGCCGGCCGCCGCCGCCCTTGCCGTCGCATCCGCCCTGGGCGTCCGCCTGTCGGTGTGGCCGGCGGCGCTGGCGATGGCGTGGGCGCTGCCGCGCGGGGCATGGCCGTTGCTGGCGGCGGGCCTGGCGGCCTGGGCCGTACCGCTGGCCGCGCTGGCCGGAGGACCGAACGCACTGGTCGACACGATGGCGGCCTTTGGCGCCGGCCATTTTGGCCATTGGGGCAACACCGCCGCCACCGCAGGGCTGCGCCTGGACCAGTGGGCGGTGCACATGGCCACGCAGGGCGGTGTGGCCTTCGCTGTCCTCGCAGTCGCCACCTGGGCGGCATCTCGCGGCGCACGCGCGGCCGCAGTGCCGCGCTGGTGGTGGGCCGCCACCGCCGCCTACGCCGCGTGGATCGTGGTCGGCCAGAACCCCGACCACCCGCGCCACCTATGGCCCTTGCTGGCCTTGGTCGGCGCTGGGCTGTCGGTGGCCATCGCCGTCCGCGCCAGCCGGGCAACCGGGCCCGCGTTGGCCGGCGTCGCCGCAGCGGCGCTGGTCCAATTGGCGCCCGGCCTGACCGCAGCGGGCCAGTTGTCGCCCGACGCCGCCCTGGCCCGGTGGCTGGCCGATCAGCCTGCGGAGAGCCTGGCCCTGGCCGGCGGCTCCGAAGTTGGCGTCGTCCGCCTTTTGACCCCGACCGTGCGGGCGCTGCGGGTCGAGCGCCCTGCGGAGATCGCCGTCGCCCTGGCGCCAGGCGGGACGTGGCCGCGCACGGCGCTAGTCAGCGTGCGCGACGGCCAAGCGGCGCCGGCCGGCTGGCCCTTGGTCGCCCGTTTTGCCGCCCGACCGGGCCTGGACGCTCCCGGCATGGGCCTGCGGGTGTTCGCCCGACCAAGGCCGGTCGCCCTGGCCCAGGGCCATCTCGCTGGAGACAACCCATGAAATTTGCCTGGATCGTCGCCACTTGCGTCCTGGGTTGCACCGCCCGTCAGGCGCCGCCCTACGTGCAGGATTCGAGCGGCAGCAAGCCTGCCGCCGTGGTCAAGTGGACCGCCGAAGGCCTGTCGCAGCCCTGCGTGGTCGTCGAGGTCGGCGAAACCGTCGAGTGGCGCAACCTGCACCCTGCGATCCCGGCCAACGTCACCGGGTTCGGCAACGACGAACTGTACTCGCCGAGCCTGGTCGAGGGCGGCCAGATGGCCACCGAAAAGGTCGACGGCGGCACCGAGCGCTTTGCCTGGTGGCGCCACACCTTCCGCAAGCCCGGCGTGTTCGAGTACTTCGACACCAACCGCGGCGAGCCGGGCCGCAAGGTCGTCGATCCCTACTACGGCACCGTGACCTACGTGGGCGTGAGCCCGACCTTGCAGACCGGCGTGGTCTGCGTGCAGCAACCGGGCACCGACCAATGCACCGCGGTGTGCTGCCTCAAGGACAACAACGGCGACGGCGTGCTCGAAAACAACGAGTGCCCGAGCACCCAGTGCTGCGACCCCAAGGGCAAGCGCTGCCTGCTCGGGGCCCCGAGTGCGCCCATCTGCGCACCCGGCATCGGCTCGGTCGGCTTCGCCGCGTTTCGCAATTTCGAGTGTTTTACCGACGCCGACTGCACTCCGGACTCGACCGGCGCCGCCCGCACCTGCGCGGTGGACGACAAGGGCAGTCACGTCTGCCGGGTCCATTGACTCGTTCTTGATGCGCCCGACCGGCGCGCGGAGTTTGCCATGTCCAGTTTGACCCGTTTTTCGCTCGCCGCCGGCCTGGTGTTCGGCCTGGCCGCTTGCCCCGACAGCGCCCCCTCGAGCACCGCCGATGCGACAGCGACCGGCGACACCGGTGCCGACGGCGCCCCGGCCGCCGATGGCAGCGGCACCGCCGCGACCACCACCTACAAGCCTTTCGACCAGGCCAACGCCGACCCCTATTCGCTGCGCGTGGTCGCGTACGAGAAGATCAAGGCCATCGTCGGCGACGCAAAACTGGACGCCTCGATGTTCGGCGGCGGCTGCGACAAGTACAACCCGGCAGCCACGACGCCGAGCGACCCGACCAAGCTCGGCAGCCTGTACGTCGAATCGGCGACGTTGCAGACCAGCGTCAAGAAGCGCAAGGACAAGCACGCCGACAACGCGGGCGCCGACTTGGGTGCGCTCATCGACGCCCAGGTGTGCGCCAGCCTCGCCGCCGGTGCCACCACCACCGCGGCCAGCGACGCCGCCGGCGGCGTGCAGTGGCACGGCCAACTCATCCAAAAAGGCCTGCTGCACTACTTCTACGCCGCGTGGTACGGCTATTTCTTCTCAGGCAACCGCAAGGACTGGGACGAACTGATGGCCGCCTACGGCAAGAGCTTTGACGGCAAGGTCGACGGCGGGCTCGCTGGCCTGGTCGCCAAGCGCGACGCCAACTGCGGGACCACGCTCGCCAAGGACATCTGGCCCAAGCTCTTGGGCGGCAAGGCGATCCTCGAAGCGGCGCTGGCCAAGCAAGGCCTGACCGGCAACGCAGACAAGCTGACCACCTTGCCCCCAGAAATGACCGCGCTCGCCGCCGAACTCGACAGCAAAATGCAGCAAGTGTTCGCGTTGTCGCTCGGCCACGAGTTCCAGGAGATCGCCGCCGGCAAGTCGGCTGTGGTCAAGCTGGCTGAGGCCCGGGCGTTCTGGCGCATCGTCAAGCCGCGGGTGGCGGCCTTCGACAAGGCCAAGGGCACCAAGCACGTAGAAACGCTGGACAAGGTCGATCAAGACGACCCGGCCAAGGTCGACACGGCGGCCGGCCTCGCTGCCATCAAGGCGGTGTGGGGCCTGGACGTCGCGGCGCTGTGCAAGTAGGCCATCTCCGTTTGTCCGATGGGGTGCAGATGAATCCGTTTCGGTTGGCGTGGTTGGCCGTTGGGCTGGCCCTGGCATTTCCCGGCTTCGCGTGGGGCGACCCCCCAGCGGCAGCCACGCCAACCGACGGTCCCCGGTTGGAACTGGACGGCGACGAACCGGCGCGCGCCGCCCACGACCCGACGCCGACCGGCCTGGGTGCGCCCAACGACAACGCCGCGCGCCAGGCGATGTACGAGCGCACCAGCCTGCTCAACAACCTGACCGACAAGCTCATCAACGTCCACAACAAGACCACGCTCGGCGGCTACGGCGAGGTCGAGTTCGTCAAGGCCCAGGGCCAGGACTCGTATTTCAACCACCACCGCTACGTGCTGTTCTTCTACAGCCAGATCCACCCGCGCATCACCACCTCGACCGAACTGGAGTTCGAGTTCGGCGGCAGCCCGACCAAGCGCGACGGCGTGCAGGCCACGGGCGAAGCGCTGCTCGAATTCGCGGTCGTCGATCTCAAGGCCGCAGATTGGCTCAATTTCCGGGCCGGCGTCATCCTGGTGCCCTTCGGCGCCTACAACTTGCGCCACGACGCCCCGAGCCAGGACCTGACCGACCGGCCGCTGGCGCTGACCACGATTACACCGTCGACCTGGTTCGAGTCGGGCGCCGGTGTGTTTGGTAAGTTCGACCTGGGCGATCATTCGCTCAGCTACGAGCTGTACGCCATCAATGGCCTGGACGCCAAGATCACCGAGGCCCAGGGGTTCAAGGGCGCGATTGGCGGCAAGGGCGAGGACAACAACGACGACAAGGCCCTGGTCGGCCGGGCCGCTTGGGCGCCGTCGCTCAAGTTCGAGGTCGCAGCCAGCGGCTACCGCGGCCAATACGACGACGAAGGCCGCTTGGTGCGCATGGCGGGACTGGACGCCACCGCCCGCCTGGGCCGCCTCGAACTGCAGGGCGAGCTGGTGCGCGCCTGGGTCGATCCCGGCTATGTCCAGGGGTTTTCGACCTCGAGCCCCGCCAATACCCGGGCGCCGGTCCCGACCGAACTTTTCGGTTGGTATGCCCAGGCCAACCTGCACTTCACGGTGCCCTGGCTGTGGGACCGCCTGCCTGCCGACCTCAACGACGCCGTGTGTACGGCCGTGCTGCGCGTAGAGCGCAACGACCCGAATCGGGCAGTGCGCAACCAGTACGACGTGGACAAGCTGACCGTGGGGCTGAACTTTCGACCGGTCGAAGGATACGCGTTCAAGAACGAAGTGCAGCTCGTGAGCAACGCGGCGGACGGCGTCGAGCGGTCGCTGTGGAGCGGCCACTGGGCCTGGGAACCGCGGTACGTGGGCAGCGTGGCGTTCTTGTTCTAGAGACTCGACCAGTCATGGGTCGAGTCTCTTTGCTGTTCAGTGGGTTGCCAAGCTCGCGTCGGAGCCGACTCGCGGCAACGTCATGACAAGACTCGGTTCACTGGGCGAAACTGATCGCGCCTCTAGGAGCCTGTCGGACTATCGTCCGACAGGCTCCGTGGTGGTTGCGATCGAGGCAGCGACCAAGAACTGCCTGAAGTAAATTCAGGCAGTTTCGGTCGCTGGCAGGCCGCAGCCGCGGCCTGCCTAGGAGCCTGACGGACGGATTCGCCAGGCCATTGAAACTGCGCAATCGCCTCAGATTGAGGCTTGATTAGTTTCAATGAGTTGCGAGACGCCGGTTCCATTTCACCGCCAGGCTCCCGGTGCACAGCCGCAACCCGCCCCTACTTGAGCGGCGTTTCATTCCAATAGACGCGGTTCTGCCCGGCGTTGCACACGAACAGGTCGGGCCGGCCGTCCAGGTCGAAGTCGGCGATCACGATCTCGTGGCTGTAGTCGCTGTCCGGCGGCATCTGCCCGGTGAAGTTGGCGAACGCGCCCGCGCTTTGGTTGAGCATCAGCACGTTTTGCTGGTTCCAGTTGGCGGTGACGATGTCGGGATAGCCGTCGAAGTCCAGGTCGGCGATGGCCGCGCCCTGGCCGTTGCCGCCAACGCCGCCCGGCAGGTGCGACGCGGTGATGTCCGAGTACTTGTGGTCGAGTTCGGACAGGTTGAGGCGGATCGGCCCGTTGTCGATGACGAAAAGGTCCATGTCCTTGTCGAGGTCCACGTCGCACATCAACACCTTGCGGGTGTCGTCGGACAGGCTCGGCAGGTGCGAAACGCTGACGTTCTGCATGGTGCCGCCGCCCTTGTTGTGCCACAACTGGTTCTGGGTGTTGGTGCCGAGGTAGACGTCGTTCTGACCGTCGCCCGACAGGTCGCCGATGATGACCGACCGGAAGTGGATGCCGGTCGAGCCGATGTTCATCAGGTTGTTGTTGACGAAGAAGTAGGCGCCGCCGGTATTGAACGGGTCGCCGCCGTTGACCATCACCCGGGCGGTGTAGGCGTTGGTGCCCGTAGCGATGGCATCTGGGTCGCCGTCGCCGTCGAGGTCGCCCACTTCGATGTCGAACCAGTATTCGCCGGTGTAGGCGCCGGGCATGTTGGTGTTCGACACGTCTTTGAACTTGCCTTTGCCGTCGTTGGACAACTGCCGCAGGCCGCCGGTGGTGCTGTTGCCGCTGTAGTAGCAGGCGACGACCAGGTCCAAGTCCTTGTCGTTGTTCAGGTCCACCAGCCGCACCTTCTGGGCGTGGCAGCCGATGTCGGGCGCTCGGGCATTGGATTCGTCAAAGAACGCGCCGCTGCCGTCGTTGACCCACACCCGCACCGATTGGCCGTAGCCGCTCAAGTTGGTGACCATCACGATATCGGGGTCGCCGTCGCCGTCGATGTCGCCCGCGTCGCCGCTGGTGTGGTCGAGCGTCGTTTCAGGCAGCCCATAGATGGTGTTGTTGGCAAACGAGCCCTTGGGCACGCGGTTGGCGTCGGTCATGGCCTTGTCTTCGGCATAGCCGTTGTTGAGCATCAACCAGTCCTGGTGATTGGTGCGCGTGATGTACAGGTCGGGCAACTTGTCTCCGTTGAGATCCGCCACCTGCACGTCGCTGCCGTCTTCGCCGCGGAACGCCGGCACGTTGGTCTTGCTGGCATCGACGAAGCCACCCTGGCCGCCCTGTGCGAGGTTCGACAAGTACAGGTTGGGCCAGTACTGGCCGTCGGCGCGGTACTTGAGCACCACCATGTCTTTGTCACCGTCGAGGTCGACGTCGGCAAGGTGGACGCGCGCCGAGTAAACCAGCGCTTCGCTCTGCGGGAACAACTGGCCGTTGTCGTTTAGGAAGTTGCCGCCATTGTTCAGGTACAGGCGCGTGCTCTGGCCCCAGTTGACCAGCACCACGTCCAACCACTGGTCGCCGTTGATATCGACCAACTGCACATCGCGCGAGTTGAACCCCGAGATGGGAAAGTTCTTGCCGTTGCCGTACTGGGCGTCGCCGAAACTGTGCGGCTGGCCTTTGGCGACATTGTTGCAGTTGTTGAGGTACAGGCGATTCTGGAAGGCTTGGTCGTTGACCACCACGATGTCGTTGTCGCCGTCCTTGTCCACGTCGCCGATCGCCGCAGACATCGACGGTTCGGTGTGGTTGGGGAACACGCCGGTCTTGGCGGTGAACCCACCCTTGCCGTTGCCGACCAGGATGTACTTCTGGGCGTTGTTGGCGACCACCAGCAAGTCGTCGATGCCGTCGCAGGTGAGATCTCCAGAAATCAGCCGCTTGACGGTATTGAAGCTCGGATAGGTGCCGAGGTTCTCGATCTTGAACTGGCCGTCGCCCTGGTTGCGGTACAAGAGCAGGTGCTGCCAGCCCGGGTTGTTGCGGAAAAGCACGTCGATGTCGCCGTCCTTGTCGACGTCGGTCGCGATCGGGTCCCAGCGGTAGCCGTAGGGGTAGTTGGGCAGCGCCGGCAGGAGCGCGACGGACTGGTCCACGAACTTGCCGAGCTTGCCGTTCTCGTCCTTGACCTGGATATACAGGTCGTCGCGCGAGTTCTCCCAGGTTTCGTGCTTGAGGACCAGGATGTCGTTCAGACCGTCGCCGTTGGCGTCGAACACGATGGCCTGGTTGTCGGCCTGGCTGACGTCGGGCGGCAGGCGGTGGCCCTTGGTGGTCAACACCACCGCCTGGCCGAAGTTCCAGACCTGTTTGCCGACGACTTCGGCCGATTTGCCGCCGACCACCGGGTTGACCACGCGGATGTCGGTCTTTTCGGCCTTGGGCCAGCCGGGCACGATGACTTCGAGCAACGTCGGGCCGAGCCGGGTGACCGCGGTGGCCTCGGTCCAATTCGCGGTGGTCGCGCTGCCGAAATAGACCTTGACGCCGTTGAGGAACCCCTGCCCGTAGACCACGACCTTGTAGCCGCCCTTGATCGGGCCACGGTTGGGGATGACGCCGCCAAAGCCCAGGCCCGGCAACGCCAAAGCGGTGGTCATCTCGAACGCGTCGTCGAGCGCGCCGGTCTGACCGTCGCTGTTGGTGGCGCGCACGCTCCACAGGCCGGGGTCCATGGGCGGGGTCGTGACCATCGCCAAGGTGCCGTTGTTGAGCACGGTGACGCCGCTGCCGCTGGTCCAGCCGACCGCGTTGTTGCCAAACGCGATCTGCATCCCTTCGAGGAACCCCTGGCCATAGACGCTGACCAGGGTCCCACCGCCCGTGGGTGCGAACTTGGGGGTGGTGTAGGTGATCTTGGGCGGCGGCACCACCGGGATGTACACGAACGCCCCGGATTTGACCGCGAACTGGCCGTCGGGGTTGATGACCTTGAGGGCCGCGGGCCCGGTGCCCGGCGGGGTCTTGATCTGGATGATTTCGGCCGATTTGACGGTCAGGTCGCTCTCGGGCACGGCCTTGCCGCCGATCTCGACCTTGCTGCCTTGCACGCCTTGCACGAACGCTTCGCCCTGGATGGTGACGACCGTGCCGCCGGTCTCGGGCCCGAGCGTCGGGAACACGGCGACGATCTTGGGCGGCGCGATGTACACGAAGCCGCCTTGCAGCAGGTGCTGGGCCTTGTCGGGGTTGACGACCACCAGGGCCGCCGGCCCCGCCGCGCCGGGCGGGGTCTTCAAGGTCAGCTTGGTGCCGCTGTCGACGCTGACTTCGCTGCCTTTTGCGCCGCCCACCAGCACTTCGGCGCCCGATTGGAAGCCGGTTCCGGTCAGGGTGACCACGGTGCCGCCGAGCGTGCTGCCGCTGGCCGGCTTGACGTCCAAGATCTTGGGCGGCGGCAGGTACAGATACGCCTGGGCCGCCACGCCTGCCTGGCCGTCGGGGTTGATGACCACCACGTCGGCCAACCCGGCCACGTGCGCCGGGGCGGCCACCACGACCTCGGTCTTGGACTTGGCGCTGATTTCGCCCGAGGGCACCGCGGCGCAGTCTTGGTTGGCGGCGAAACTGGTGCAGAACAACACCTTGATGAGCGCGGCGCTCTCGGTGTTGAAATCGCTGCCGGTGATCGTCACGAACGTGCCGCCGGTGCTCGGACCCTGGCCCGGGGTGACGGCCAGCGGCTTGGGCGGCGGTGTGAAGCTGTAGGCGCCGGCCAAGAGCACCGTGCGGCCTTCTTCGTCGGTGTGGCGGACGTCGACGGTGCCCGCGGCGTGGCCGGGCGTGGTGACCTGGATGCCGCCGGTGACGGCCTTGCTGCCCGTCGCCGGAAGATTGCCGAACCAGCCGAGGCCTTTTTCGTCCAGGCCCGTGCCGAGCAGCGTCACCGCCGTTCCGCCTTTGGTCGCGCCCTTGGCGGGGTCGAGACCGGTCAGCTTGGGCCCTACGCCGAGCGAAGCCGGGTCGGTGTAGTCATAGCCTTTTTGCTGGCTGGCCCACGAGCCGTCGGGGTTGATGACCAGGATGTCCACGGCGCCCGTGACGTCGCCCGGCGGCGACACCACGCGCAGCATGCCGGGGTCGAGTTGTTCGCTCTGGTCGGCTGGGCGCACGCCGAACACCGCGCGCGCGCCTTTTTGCAGGTCGGCGCCGAGCAACTTGCCCCAGGTTCCGCCGGGCAAGGGGCCTGTCGCCGGCACCAGCATCTCGATTGCCGGGGCCTTGCCCACTTTGTCGTCGGCGACCACGGTGTAGCCGCCCTTGAGCACCGCGCTCTCGCCGGTCGGGCTGTCCACGTACACGTCTTTGGGTCCCTGCGGCAGGGGCGGGGTCCATACCAGCAGGCTTTTGCCGTCCGCCGCTTGCGCCGACTTGGCCGCGATCGCGCCGAAGCGCACCACCGACCCCGGCAGCAGGTTGTCGCCGAGCACCAGCACCGGCACGCCGCCCTTTTCGGGACCTTGCGGCGCGAACACCTCGCTCAACTTGGGCGGCGCCACGAACAGGAACGGCTCGGGGGCGACCGCCGACTGGCCGTCGGCGTTGACGATCTTGACCTGGGTCGGGCCGGCGTCGGCGGCGGGCGTGACGACCTTGAGCACGAACTCGCTCAAGACGTTCACTTCCTTGGCCTTCTTGCCGCCGAACCAGATCTCGGCGCCGCTGGCAAAGTGCTTGCCGGCCAGGGTCAGCAATGTGCCACCGGCAATGGGTCCCACCGTCGGCGTGAAACTGTCGATCTGCGGCGCCCCGATGCTGGTGAAGGCGTCGGCCAGGGTCGCCGATTGGCCGTCGCCGTTGGTCACCACCACCGGTTGCTTGCCGGCCGGAATCATCGGCGTGGTCCCGGTGCCGATCGCGGTGTTGAGCACGGTCCACGCGCCGAGCGGCCGCCAGCCGACCAGGCCCAGACCGCCCGGGCTGAACTTGTCGCCGGTCAGCAGCACTGCGGTGCCGCCCTTTTCGGGTCCGGTCGGCGGCGTGATGCCGTAGAGCTTGGGCGCCGGCGCGGTGGGCGCGAAGTATTGCCAGGCGTTGCCGAGCGTACTGCCCTGGCCGTCGGCGTTCAGCACGGTCAGGTCGGCGGGGCCGATCGCGCCGGGTGGCGTCGTCAGCGTGATGTAGGTCGGCGTCACCAGGTGAACCTTGGCGGGCTTGCTGCCGAAAAGCACCTGAGCGCCAGGGTGGAAGTTGTCGCCCCACACCACCACGACGCTGCCGCCCTGCCACGGGCCTTTGGGCGGAGTCACGGCCGTCGGCGCCGGGCCCTTGCCCGGTTGCTTGTCGGTGTAGGCGTAGGCGCCTTCAGCCAGCGCTTTCTTGCCGTCGGGGTGCAGAACGGTGACATCGACCTTGCCGGGCACGGCGACCGGGGCGGTCACGGCAATCAGCACGTTGGGCGCGACGAACGTGGTCTTTTTGGCAAAGGTCTCGCCAAACTGCACGGTGGCGCCGTCGACGAACCCTGTGCCGCTCACCACCACCGTGGCACTGCCGCCGACCGGGCCGACGGCCGGAAACACCAACTCGATCTGCGGCGCTGGCGCGTTGAACGACCACGCCGCCTTGAGCACTGCGCTCAGGCCGTCGGGGCGGGTGACCGCCGCGTCCACCAGGCCGCCCGGCGCCGACGGCGTCAGGCCGGACAGTGTGGTGCCGCTCGGCACGGCGACCTGCGTCAGCGGCCGGTACCCCAGGAACGCCAAGCTGCCGCCCGCAAAGCCCAGACCGTTGAACACCACGGCGTCGCCGCCAGCGCTCGACCCGGCCGACGGTTTGACCGCGGTCAGCGTCGGACCCTTGGTGTCCTTGGCCGGCTCGTAGTAGCTGAAGGCGGCGACGCGCACGTCGGCCTTGCCATCGGCCAGCATCACCGCCACGTCGACCGGTCCGGCCGCGTGGGCCGGCGTCTCGACCACCAGATGCCCATCGTTGTCCGCGCCCAGCACCTTGGCCGCTTCGCCGCCGAAAAAGACCTTGGCGTCGGCCTTGGCCGGATCGACCAGCAGCATCGCCACCGTGCCGCCGCTGACGGGACCGAGCCCCGGCAGCACGCCATGCAGCTTGGGCGCGGGGCCGGCCGAGGCGGGGTCGAAGTAGTAGAAGGCGTTCTTGCCCTTGGCGCTGCCCAGGTCGGGCACCACGACCTCGATGTCGGCGGCGCCCGGTTTGCCCTTGGGTACGGCGACTTGCAGGTGCCATGCGTCGATGACGACCACCGAAGGCGCCAGCGCGCCGCCGACGATGACCTGGGCGCCACTCTGGAAGCCGTTGCCGTGCACGACGACGATGGCACCGCCGTCCGCCGAGGCCACCGCCGGCACCGCCCGCAAGAACTTGAGCTCCTTGCCGGGAGCGACGTCGGTGTACTCCAACCCCAACTCCAGCGTGTCGAAAAGACCGTCGGGGTTGGTGACGGTGACGTCGGCCTTGCCCTTCTTGCCGGCCGGCGTGCTGACCTTGAGGGCGTTGGGTGTGGCGGTCAGCACCGTCGCCTCCGCCCCGCCGATGCTGACCTTGGCCTTGGGGTGGAAACCCTGGCCGGCGACCACCACTTCGGCACCGCCGGCCGGAGGTGACCACGACGGCGACACCGCGGCCACGAACGGCGGTTCGAGGATGTACAGGTACCCGCCGGGCACAAGCGCCGTCCAGCCATCGGCGCTGGTCAACGCCACCTGCGCGGTGCCGGGCGCGTGCGGCGGCGTGACCAGGGCCGCGGCCTTGGCCGTCTTGACGCTGACCGGGTGCGGTGCTCCGTCGATGAAAAGCAGGAGCCCCGGCGCCAGACCCGTGCCCTGCAGCACCACGTCGGTGCCGCCGGCCGCCGAGCCCTGGCCAGGCAAAGCCCCCGTCACGGTCAGCGTCGGCTTGGCGCCCGCCGTGTACACAAACGCATCGCCGAGCTCGCTCCACTGGCCGTCGGGGTGCACGACCATCACCGTCGTCGGTCCCGGCGGACTGGACGGGGTGGTCAGCGTCAGCACCTCGGCCGACACCCGCAACACGCCCGAGGCCGGCCGGCCGCCAAAGAACACCAGCGCACCTTCGGCAAAGGCCTTCCCCTCCAAGAGCGCCAGTGTGCCGCCCTGCGACGGGCCGATGCCAGGTTTGATGGCGTCGAGCTTGGGCGGTGGGCCCTTGGCGTCCTTGGGATCGTAGTAGGTCAGGGCGTTGGCGAGTTTGGCGCCGGCCTGGGTCTGCGGGTCCACCAGCGACACATCGACGGCCCCAGCGGCGGCGGCGGCCGGGATGCGCGCCGCCACCAGGTCCTGGCCGAGCACCAGCACGTCCTTGGCCTCGGCGCTGCCAAAAAACACCTTGCAGCCTTGCGGCAGATTGGCGCCTTTGAGCAACGCCCACGCCCCGCCGGTGGTCGGGCTTTGCGCCGGTTGGACGGCCACCAGCGCAATCTTCGGCCCGCCGGCCACCGCCGGGTTGTACGAGAAGCCGCTCTTGAGCACGGCGTCGGCCAAGCCGGGCGTCTGCACGGTGACGTCGACCGACCCCGGGTCGCCGGGCGGCAGCAACACGCCGATGCCCTCGCTGCCCGACAGATAGGTGGTCGCCGCCGCCTTGCCGCCGAAAAGCACCTTGCTCTTGGCCGACAGGTCCTTGCCTTGCACCACCACCACGATGCCGCCGGCCGCCGGGCCGCTGTTGGGCACGACCGCCGTCACCGACGGCGCCACCGCCGCCTGGTAGGTGAAGCCGCCCTTGCTGGTCGCCGATCCGCCGATGCCCGATACCGTGACGTCGACCGGGCCCGCGCTGCCCGCCGGCAGCACCAGCACGATGGCCGTCGCCGCGGCGGACACCACCTGGGCGGACACACTGCCAAACGTCAGGGTCGGGTTGGCGGGCAGGTTGGTTCCCTCCACCACCACCGTGATGCCGCCCGCGGCCGGGCCCGTTGGCGGCGAGATCTTGGTGATCACAGGCGGTTGCGGTTCGTCGTACACGAACGCGCCCTTGGCCGACGCCACGAATTCGCCCTTGACGACCAGCGCCACGTCCACCGGGCCGGGTTTGCCGGGCGGCAGGGTCACGGCCGCGACTTCGGCGGACGGGGGGGCGATGGCGACGGCTTTCTGGCCGCCAAAGGTGACCTCCACGCCTTCGGGCAGGTTCTTGCCCTTGAGGACCACCGGGATTCCGCCCGACGGCGGGCCGTTGCTGGGCAGGACCGCGCTGATTTCCGCAGCGGTGGACAGCAGGTACGTGTAGGCCTTGGGCAGTTGCCCTTGCAGGCCCTTGGTGTTGGTGACCTTGACGGCGACCGAACCGGCCGCGTCGCCCGCCGGCACCGTGCAACTGGCGAGGGTGGCGTCTTGTACAGCCACCTTGTCACACGGCTTGCTGCCGACGTGCACGGCCATGCCGGCCTCAAAGCCGTAGCCCGACAGCGCGATCGTATTGCCGCCCGCGAGCAGCCCCGCCTTGGGATCCACGGTGTACACCGCCGGCACGTCGAACATGTACACGAAGCCATTGGGCAGCGTCGCCGCCTGGCCGTCCGGATTGATGATCGTGATGTCAACCGCGCCGGCCGCGTGTTTGGGCGTGACCACCGTCGCCGTGGTCGCCGACTCGACTGTGAACTGCGGCACGTGTTCGCCGCCCCAAATCAGCACGGCGCCCTTGTCGACGTTTGCCCCGGAGAGCGTCACGGTCTGGCCGCCGGCCGTGGTGCCTGCCGCCGGGCTGCTGCTGACCAGCGCGGGCGCAGTGCCCGCCTTGTCGCCAATCTGCAACGAAGCCGCCAACAACGCCGACTGGCCATCGGGGTTGGTGACGGCCACATCCACGGCGCCCGGCGGCAAGGGCGCGACAGGGCGTTGAGCGTGGTCGCGTCCACCCACTCGTTGTGCACCGGAATCCAGCCGATGAACAAAAGCGCGCCCTGGCCCAGCGCGCCGCCTTCGATGACCAACGGGGTCCCGCCCGACGACAGCGCTTTGGGTGGCAGGATCTTGGCCAGGGTCGGCGCGGCCGAACTCGCGGCCACATAGGAGAATCCCTTGGCGAGCGTGCCCGAGGCGCCGCTTTGCAGTTCGACCCGCACGTCGACCTGGCCGGGCGCGCCCGACGGCACCTGCACCACCGCCCGCGACGGGTCCACGACCTTGAGCACCTTGGCCTCTGCGCCACCGAAGGTGATGCGCGTGCCGGTGCCCATGCCAATGGCGCGCACGACGGCATAGGTACCTCCGCCGGGTGGACCGATGGGCGGTTGCACGCCGTCCACCAGCAGTTCGACGCCGCCGGTAGACGTCGCTGCATCCGCGAGGTGCAGCGATCCGCCGTCGCCGCCGGCCGTGGCGCCCACGCCGTCTTCGATCGTCGACGTTTCTTCGCCGCAGCCGCTCAGAGCCACGCCCAGTGTGCACAGGGCCCAGGCGGCAACGGATGCAAGGCGGCAAGACGGCAGGTGCTGTGGCATGGTGACCTCCGGTTCACAGAAACACACAAGCCAAGTACCACCGCGCCGCGGGCGCCGTCAATGGCCGCACGCCCCGCATGTCGCGTTTCACGCATGCGGGCCGACGGCCACCGGGTGCTGGATGCGCGTGCTACGACTCGGACTCGCTGCGCGGTTTGCGCCGGCACGCCCGCCGATTGGCCTCGGCGCGCTTGTCGCCGTGCGTGGCGTTGGGCCGCGTCCAGACGCGCTTGAGCTGGCGCGCCAGCTTGCGGGCGGCAGCTTGCGACTGCCGCAGGTGTTCGGGGGATTTGGACACGGCCGTGTGCGCCAGTACGCCGACCGGCGGCGCAATTGTAGCGGTTTCTTCGACGAGCGGCCCGATGTTGGGCGAACCGCGAACGGCCTGCGCGGCGCCCGTCGACGGCCCGCAATTGCCAGGGCGCCCGGCATGGGCCCCGTGCGCTCGCCGGCCTTGTCAGCCAAGTGGCGAAATCCTCAATGGACAGAAATGGCGATTGTCACCCGGGCGTCACAGAAAAACCGCTCTCTGTACGCCGAATCGACGCTCAGTTCTCACAATATGCTGGAATCAATCATCAATTTCGAGTGCATCCGCGGCTGACCGGACATTCTTCACGGGACGAAAAAATCGCTTGACGGCTTTACGGCCGGCCCGAGGGGCCCTACGCTTGCTCCCGTGGCGCCTGCCACAAGAACCTCTGGCGATGCTGACCGCCGCGGTTCGTTCACCACTGGAAGGCATTGGGTCAGCACAGCGTGCCACAAACGATCCCCGGGCTGGCGGCCCCCCTGCCCGCCCCAATTGCCGCCAGTCCGGGGACGTTTTTTTCTCGCCGCTGCCCGCGACCTCGCCCAGCCGCACATCGCCCAGCCGCTGCACCGCCCAGCCGCTGCACCGCCCAGCCGCTGCACCGCCCAGCCGCTGCACCGCCCAGCCGCTG
>VGRO01000057.1 GCA_016875335.1 Deltaproteobacteria bacterium
GCGGGCGGGGCCACCGCGGGCGCGGGCCGCGCTGGCTCCGGCGCCGCGACCTTGGGGACCGTGGCTGGGGCTGCGGGCTCGGCCTTGGGCGCCAACACCGCGGCAGGCAGCCGTTGGGTCGCGGCGGCCGGATCGGACTTGGCCAGCACCGGCAGCGGCACCGCGTCCTTGCTTGCCGGCTTGGGCAAGGTCATGAACTCGTCGCGACCGCGCCCGTCGGCGCTGCGCACACCGACCAGCAGCTTGCCGTCCTCGGGTCGCAGGACGCGGTGCACGGCCAGTTGGCCCTCGACCACCATGCCGTGGCCGTTGACGCTGGCGCGCTCGGGAACGGTCGGGATCTGCCAAGCGGCCAGCGCAGGCGCACCGTTGCCCTTGCGCACCTCGAAGGGCAGCAAGGCCGACATGGCCCGGCTGCCATAGGCCGTTTCGGCGCGCAGGCGCAGCGCGTATTTCTGGCCGGGCTCCAAGCGTTTGAGGATGCTCTCTTCGCCGGTCGGCAATACGAATGCCACCTTGCGCGGCACATCGCCGGTCTGCACCGATTCCCACAGCAGGTCGCCCTTCTTGCGGCTCGCGGTCACCGCGCGAACCTCCAGGGCATAGCGGCTGAAACCGCCTGTGGTCTCGGCCCACACCGCGAGTTCGCCCTCCTGGCCGAGCACCACGGCTGTGGCATCCCACGCCAGCCGCGCCGGTCGGTCGGGCGTCTGGGCCAGGACCGCGTGCACCCACCGCGGCGGCAGCTTCTTGCCATCGATCGCCAGGTCGAGCGACCGGGTGTCGCCCTCGACCAGCACGACACCGGGGCCTGGTTTGAGGGGCGACACGTCGTCAGGCGGCGCGACCACGATTTGGCCGGGGCCTACCACTTGCAGCGCACAGCGAATCGGGAAAAGCAGCGACAACATCACGCCGCGCGTCAAGTACGCGACTTTCTTGCTATCCCCGATGGGCTCCGAGCCCGGCGGCAACGTGTCGGCGTCGATCTTGAACAGGTGGGACCCGCCAGGCAGGTTCACGAAATGCAGCCGGCCGTGGACGTCGCTGGCGGCGAACTCTCCAGTGTCGGTGTACAGGCGCACCGCCGGCAGCCCGTCTTCGCCCGCGTCCTGGTCGCCGTTGCTGTTGGTGTCGCAAAAGACCTTGGCCATCACCGCCGCGCGGTCAAACAGCGGGTCGGCCACCACTTGCACGCTCGCGGTAGCACGGTCGCTCAGCGCAGCGCCGCCGGTGTCGAAAAGCTGCACGACCGTCGTTTGTTCGGTGCCGATGGCCGCCGCGGTGCCGACCGACGCCAGCAGCGTCAGGGTCAACTCTCCGCCGGCTGGCAGGTCGAGGCCGACATCGCCGCCGGTGGCGGCAGCCTTCTTGCGCACGGTCAAGAGTTGGCCACTCAGGTCGCCCACCGGCACATCCACGGTGGCGCCGCCCGCCTTCTTGCTGACCAGCCGCGCCGACCCGGCCACGTAGCGCAGGCCGACCGGAAGCACCTGCCGCAGTTCGACGCCGCCGTGGCCCGTCAACGGATCGGCCGTGAGCGCGCTGTGCGAAGCGTTGACCACCTTGACGGTGACGCCAACCAGTTCGCCAACCTGGGCCTGGCCGCGGGTCAGGCGCACGGCAACGTGGATTTGCGCCGACAGCTTGTCGATCGGCAGGTGGTTGTGCCGCGGCGGCACCGGATCGGCATTGCCCTGCAAGCTGAAGCGCGTGAGGTACTTGGGCAGGGTGGCGGCGGCTTTGGGCAAGGCCTCTTGCACCACGAACCCATCGCCGGCGAGCAGCGCCAGAACCCCTTCAGGGCCGCGCACCAGCGACGGGAACGTCCGGCCCGCCGCGGTGGCGGCAACGTCGAAGCGGTACGCGCGGCCCGGCTTGGGCGCGAAAAGGTAGGCGCCGGTCGCGTCGGTCAACTGACCCTGCTGGCCGGCCGGCAGATCGTCCGCCGCGACGGGCTGGCCGGGCGCCACCGGGTCCTGGACGTCGTAGCTCAGCAGCACCCGGACGTTGCCGACCAACTCGCCCGATTTGGCGTCGTACACGCGGCCGGTCGGCTTGACGGCGATGGGCAGTTCGCCGCCGCTCGATCCGGGCGCCTCCCAGTCGAACTCCCGGTAGACGACGCCCTGGCCGGACAGCACCCGCACCTTGCGCTTGCCTTCTGGCACCTGCTGCAACTGGAAAAGACCTTGTTTGTCAGCCAGCGCGGCGATGACGGCGCCTTCGCCCTGCAGCGGCAGCACTTGCACCTGGAATCCCGGCATGGCGACGTCGCCGCCAGGTTGGTAGGCGCCGTCCTGAGCACCGACATCTTCGAAAACGGCGCCGCGCACCACGCCCTGACCGACGACGGCGCCCACCGAAGTGCACGCGGGCTTGCTGGCGAACTCCTTGCCTGCGCCATCGCCGCCGCCAGGCAACTGCACTTTGGCCACGTTGCACATGGTCAGGCCGGTCTGGGCCTTGGCGTCCACCACGGCGCGCAGCGCCAAGGTGACCGACTCGCCCGGCAGCACCTGCAGTCCGACCACCCGCAGTTGCGGGGGCTTGGCGGCGACGGTGCCCTCCCACTGCGCCTGGGTGCCTGGCGGCAACAGCAGGTCGCCCGCGCCAAGCCCCTTGTCTGCGACCGGTTGCAGGCCCACCGGCAGCGCGTCGATCAAGGTCGCGGCGGACACCGGCACCAGGCCCGGGTTGCTGACCACCACCGTGTAGCGCAGGGTGTCGCCGGGGACCACCAGCCCACCGTTGTCGTCCTGCACCGACTTGACGACTTGCAGCACCTGGCCGGCGCCGGCGATGACCACGATGGTCGGCTGGTCGCCATTGCTGTCGTCGCCGTCGACGTCGGTCTGCTCGGGCGGCAGGCCCTTGGCCGAAACCACACCTTGATTGATCACTTGTGGACCCTGCAGCACGCGAATCCGGAACGCCACATCTTTGGACTGGCCGATGGCCAAATCGCCCAGCTTGGCGGTGACCTTGCGCGTCGCGGGATCGTACTGACCGGGGTCGAGATCGGCCGCGTCGGTCACGGCCGCTCCGCCGACCACGAGGCTGCCGCCGACGTATTGGGCGTTGGGGGCCAGCGGATCCTCGACGACGACAGCCTGGGCTACCGCGCCGCCAGCGTTGACCACCCGCACCACGAACCGCACCTCTTCGCCGACGTCGGCCACGCCGTTGCCGTTGATGTCCTGCACTTCGGCGAATTTGAGCGTGGTCTTCAGGCTCGGGGCCTTGCCGACCACGAGCGATGCCGGGCCGAGGGCGACCGGCGGCTGGCCCTTGCTCACCACCGTCGCGGTGTTGCTGACCACCGTGCCGTCGGGCGTATCCGCGCGCACCCGCGACTGGAAGGTCACGACCACCGCCTGCGCCGGGCCGGGGTTGACCATGCCGACCGCCGCTCCGGCGCTCTGCACCACCAGACCCTGGGCCAGCGGCAGGGAGTTGCCGGGGCCATCGGGCACCGTCTGGCCACCGACCTTGGTCGAACCGGGCACATAGTCGGTCCCGGGCGGAACGGCGTCGTACACCTTGGTTTCTTCCAACACCTTGTCACCGGTGGCCGACACCAGCACACGCCAGGTGATGGTCTGGCCGGTCAAGAGCGGCGCGCCGTCGTCGTCCTTGCCGGTCTTCTCGCTCGATTCCAGCGAACTGGTCACACGCACCGTCACCAGCGTCGGATCGGCGTCACCGGGCTGGCCGGGGTCGTCGGACGGCACGGCGGCCGACAGGCCTTGGGCGCTGGTCTGCGCCACGTTCGCCACCACCTGGCCGTCGTTGGCCGTCGCCTTGACGCGGGCGTCAAACGACAGCTTGACCTGCTGGCCAGGCAACACGACGCCCAAGAGCGGCGTGGTGGCCGGGGACCAACTGATCAGGGCGGCGCCGCTTGGATCCAGTGTGGTCTTGCCGCCCTGCCCGACTGCGATGATCTCCAGCAGCCCGTCGATGAGGTCGGCGACCTGGACCGACTGCGCCGCAGCCTTGCCGGCGACCTGCACCGTGATCTCATAGCGCAAGACTTCGAGCGGGTGGACCTTGCCACCGTTCAGGTCGGCGACGGTCTTGGTGATGGCGAGCTTGGGCTGGGCGCTGATCGGCACCGACTGCGGCGCTGCGTCGTAGGCGATCCCCGTCTCGCCTTCGGTGGCCTTGGCCGAGAACACGGGCTTGCTGCCATCGGCGGCGGTGGCCTTGACCTTGAGGCCGGCCAGCACGACCACGGGCTTGCCCACCTCCAGCGCCGCCAGCACCGCGGCATCCTTGGGGACCCAAGTCAGGGTCTGGGCTTTCTCGTCGAACGACGCGCCTTGCAACCCGACGACGTCGAACACGCCGGTGTCCACGCCAGCGACCACCTTGACGCCGGTCGCGCCCGCCTTCTGGGCGGTGACCTGCACTTGCAGTGTGACGGTGTCGCCAGGCTGCAGCGGCAGCTTGGCTGGCGCTTCGGCGACCAGGCCCAACTGCACGTCGAGCGTCGGGTACAGCACCGGCACCGACAACTGGTTCGAGGTCGCTGGATCGCCCAGATCGGCCTTGCACGACGCGGTGTTGACGATGGTCGACCCGCTGGGCACGCCGGCCGCGATCTTGCCCCGCACGGCGACGGTGACTTGCTGACCCGCCGGCAGCGCCGCAATGGTCCAGGTCACCGTCTGGCCGTTGGCGACGCCACCGCTTTCGGGCTCCAAGGCGACGATGGCGACCGGAACCGCGTCGGTGACGACCAGATTGGTCGCAGCGGCGTTGCCGACGTTGGCGGCCGTGAGGAGGAACCGCACGGTGTCGCCTGGGAAAAGGTGATTGCCGGTCAGGTCTTCGTAGGCCTTGGTGAGCTTGAGGATGGGCCGCACCACCACGGTCGCGGGCGGCCCTTGCAAGAGCTTGGGCTCGGTCAGCCCGGCAGCGGCGATCGCCGCCGAAAACGGCAGGACATCACCATCTTTGGCTCCTGCCGCCACCGCAATCTTGGCGACGAACTTGGCAGACCCTCCGGCGGGCAGGCTGGGCAGCGCCCACACGACGTTGCTGCCCTGTTGCACGCCGCCGGCCGTGACGATCTGCAGCTGGCCGATGAGCGCGGGCAACGGCACGGTCACCACCAGGTTGTCCGCCGCAGCCTTGCCGCTGTTTTGCACCAAGGTCTCAATCCGCAGCAGGTGGCCGGGGGCGACCAACCCAATCTTGCCGACCCAACCGCTCTCGTCGTCGACCGTGACCGAACTGTTGTCGAAGCGCGGGATGGCCGAGACGGTCAGATTGGCGGTCGGGTTCTGCGCCAAGCCGGGGATCTGGGCGACGACCGCAATCTGGGTGCCATTGGGCAAGGGAGCGATCGTGCCCTGGAACACCACCTTGACGTCGCCCTGCGGCGACAGCCCGACCACCGGTACCGTCCATTGGATCTGGCCGCTGTTCAGCTTGCCGCCGTCGAACGCGCTCAGGTTGTTCCAGGTATTGGGCTGCAGGATCGCCGCGACCGGCAGCAGTTGCGCCAAGGCGTCGCCGGTGTTGCGCAGGGTGAGCTCCAGTTGCACGACGTCGCCCGGCTCGTACGGCCCGCCGTTCAAGTCCTTGATCTGCCAGGAGCTGGTCGAGAAATCGGTCTTGGCCACGACCTTGAGGATGGTCGGTTCTCGGACCGGCGTTGCCAGGTCGGCGTCGGACAAGATCGGCGCGCCAAAGCCGCTGGCCAGGATTTGCGCCTGAGCGCTCACCACCGCGCCGTCGACCAGCGGTTTCTTGAGTTTGGCCGTGACCTTGAGCGTCGCCCCGCCGCCGGGGACCATGGTGCCGAGCTTCCAGGTCACCACGCCAGCGGCAACCACGCCACCGTTGTCGGCGGTCACGCCTTCCAGCTTGCCGTCCAGGGGCAGCAGGACCGTGACGTCCTTGGCGGTGCCATCGCCGTCGTTGGCCAGGGTCAGCGTGTAGGTCAGCGCGTCGCCGGGCCTCGGATCGCCGCCGTTGTCGTCGACGACGACGAGCTTGGCCTTGGAAAAGTCGACGTTGCTCTGCACCACGACCTGGGTCGGGTCGGCTTTGGCCGCCGTGGTCGGGTCGTCCGACGACACCGGACCCGCGCCACCGGTGAACGTCGCTTGTGCTTGGTTGGCGATCGGCGTGCCGTTGTCGGCGCCCGCGGGCACCGTGCCCTCGAACCGCAGCACCAGCACGTCGCCGGCTCCCGTTCCCAAGTTCGGCGTGACCGGCCACGACAATACCTTGCCACCGGCGTCGAAATTGCCGCCGTCCAGCGCCACGAGATCGCCCAGACCCGCCGGCACGACGTCGGTCACCGCGACGTCTTTGGCGACCGCGTTGCCGGTATTGGTGACCTTGATCTGCCAGCGCAGCACCTGCTTGGGCTTGGCCACGCCGCCATTGAGCTGGACGCTGGTCTTGGCGTCGAACACGTCCTTGGTGACCGTGAGCTTGGGCGCGGCGTCGACGGAGAAGCACGTGGGCTCGCCAGCCGGCTTGGGGACCACGCCCGGCGGACTGGTGCCGGACGGCGCGGCGGCTTCGGTCGCGGCGATCGACGCTTGGTTGCAGACCTGGATGCCCTTGTCGAGCGGTTTCTTGAGCTTGGCCGAAATGGTCAGCGTCTTGGTGGCGCCGGCCGCCAGGGTCCCCAGGTTCCACGTGGCCTTGCCGCCGCCGTCGATGGTGCCGCCATCGGACAGGACGAAACCCTCAGCCTGGCCGGGCAGCGCGTCGGTCACCACCACGTTGCTGCCGGCCTGATTGCCCGAGTTGACGATCTGCAGGGTCCAGGTGAACGCCTCGCCGGCGCCGATGACCTGCGCGCTTGCAGCCTTGGTCGAGGCCCCGAAATCGGGCAGGTTGACGACCGTGAAGCTGACGGTGTTGGTCTTGGCGGATTTTGGCGTCTCGTTGAACGCAAGATCGGCGAAATTGCTGACGGTCGTTCCCGACGCAGTGGCCTTGTCGACCACGGCGACGACGGTGAGCTCGACCGGCTTGTCGCCGGGGTTGACGGAGGCGACCGCGTTCCACGTCACCTTGCGCGACACGGCGTCGAAGGTGCCGCCCTGGACCACGACCTGCGTCAGCTGCGGCGCGAGCGTGTCGGTCACGACCAGGTTGGTCGCCGGCGCGTTGCCGGTGTTGGCGACGCTGACCTTGAAAGTGATCTGGTCGCCGCCCTGGACCTGACCGCCGTTGGCGTCGCTGAACGACTTTTGCGACGTGACCAGCGCCGGCGCCGAGGTGACCTGAAAGACCGTCGGGTCCGCCGGCCCGGGCAGCTTGGGGTCGTCGGAGAGCGCCGGTGCGCCCAACCCCTCGCCCGTCAACTGCGCCTGATTGCTGATGGCCTTGTTCTGGGCGACCACCGCGGGCAGCTTGGCGGTCAGTGTGACCGTCACCGGCGCCTGGCCTTTCTGCAACGTGGCGAGGTCCCAGGTGACGACCTGGCCGCTCGTCTTGCCACCGCCCGACGCCGAAAGGATCTGTAGCGCCGGATCCAAGGACGAACTCAGCAGGGCCTTGGTGACCGCGCCGCTGCCGGTGTTCTGCACGGTATAGGTATAGGTGACGGTGTCGCCCGGATTGAAAGCGCCGCCCGACGACGACACCACGGTATTGGAGAAAAGGCTGATGTTGGGCTGGGCCTGTACCTTGATCGAGGTCGAGACTTCGACGTCCTTGGGCAACTCGCCGCCCGAGGCCTTGGCCGTATTCAAGATCGCGGTGCCGGTCGGCACGAGCGGCCCAACTTTGGCGGTGAACGTCAAGGCAACCTTGCCGCCCGGCTGGATGGGGGGCACGGTCCACGAGATCTTCTTGGCCCCGGCATCGAAGGTTCCGCCACCTGAAATGTTGGCGACATCGGTCAGGTTGGCGTCGATCGGGTCGGTGACCTGGAACGTGCCGGTGTCGGTCTTGCCCAGGTTCTCAAACGTGATCACGTAGCTCAGGGTGTCGCCGGGCTCGAGGTCTGCGCCGTTGTCGTCCTTGACCGATTTGGTCGAGCTGCCGAGGTCAGGACCGCCTTGCACGGTTTGCGGGGCCGACGCGATGACCACGACCGGAGCACCGTCTCCGGGGATGACGGTCGCGGAATTGGCGACGGCTGTGCCCGGCGCCGCCGAATCGGCGATCTTGGCGGTGAACGTCAGTGTCTTGGTGGCGCCAGCGGCGACCTTGACGTTGTCGGCCTTGAGGGTGGTGCCGACGACCACCAATTCCGGACTGCTCGACGACACGAACGACAGGGGCGCCTGCAGGATGTCGGTCAGGCTGACGGTGGCCTCGATCAGGCCGCTGTTGGTCAGCGCCAGCGTGAACTGCACGACATCGCCCGGCAGCAGCGGCGTGGTCGGGCTCTGGTCGGTCATCACCTTGGATGAGCCAGCGAAATTGGACTGCGCGCTCAGCAGCAAGCGAGTCTGGTCGGCCGCTCCGGCCTGCTGGGGATCGTCGGTCAACACGCCCTTGCCGTCGGCGACCACCGTGACTTGCGTCAACACCGCGTGGCCATTGATCGGCACCACGCCCTTGGCGGTCAGTTCGGCAGCTGACAGCACTGTCGCCGTCCAGGTGCACGATCCGGTCTTGCCGGCGGCGAGGATGAGCCCAGTCGCGGTGGTGAGCCCCGTGCCGTTGCCGCCCCCGTTGGTGTCCACGGTGATCTTGCTGGTGGCGCCCAGCGTGTCGGCCGAGCAGGTGACGGCAGGGCCGAGCTTGAGTTCCTTGGGCGCAGTCCAGTCGAACGCAATCTGCACTTGGGTGGTGCCGATGTTGTTGAACCCAATGGTGTATTGGACAGAGTCGCCCGGCTTGGCCGTGCTGGGGTTGACCGACAGCGTCGGCGTAGCGAGCTTGGGCGCGACGATCTTGAGCACGTCGGTCGGCCCTACGTACTGGTCCTTGTAGACGACCGTCGAACCCGCGCTGCCCTTGTACTGGTAGTCCAGGACGGGAAAAGCCTGGACTTCGTTGACGCCCGGTGGCGTCTTGACCTTGAACTTGAGTGTGATGGTGTGCGCCGAGGTGGGTCCGCCGATGGGGATGGTGCCCAGGTTGAGCCCGGCCTGCACGGGCGAGGTGCCGGCGACGTCGGGCACCTTGGCGCCGTCCAGCGTGGTCGAGTCGGCCACGTACTCGAGCCCTGCGGGCGGGAAGGCGCTCAGCTTGAGCACGCTGTTTTCGGCGTCCAACTGCCCGGAGTTCTTCAGTTGGATGGTGAAATTGACCACCTCGCCCGCCGATGCCTCGGACTCGATGATGGAGAACTTGCTCTCTGGTTTGAATTTTGGGGCCTTGCGATTGATCTGCAGCAACACGTAGGACATCAGGAACATCTCGCCGGCACCGGCGACAATGACCGATTGGGTGTTGTCGGACAGCAGGCCGTTGCCGGACGAAATCAGCAACGTCGCTGAAGTTTCACCGGTCTTGAGCAACGGCGACACGTCGAAAGAGTCGAGGTCGAGGCCAAGCTCCGGCGTCGAGTTCATGATGTTGTTGGGCTCCAAGTTACCGGGAAACGAGGTCAACTTGGTGCCGTTGAACTGGACGAAATCAAAGCATGTCTTGCACGGCGGACTGGTATCGGTGCCGTCGTCTTGCACGGGGCTGCCCAGTTGCTTGTCGCCCTCCATGGCGTAGTACGACATCTGCGCGTCGGGCGGGTCGCCGACCAGAAACTTGTCGATCGTGAACTGCAACTGACCGGTCGAGGTCTGATTTTCGTCCAGCAACACCAGGCCGTTGTACAGCAGGATGTCGCGCTCGGTGGTCTCGCTGAACGCCGTGTCGTAGACCAGCACCAGCGACCAGGAGCCGTGGCGGGCCTGGCAGTAGCCGTCGGAGGGCTGGCAGCACACGGTCTCGGGTTGGCCGTTGTACTTGTTCTGGCAACCGCCTTGCTGGATTTTGGCCAGCTTGACGGTGACGCCGTCCACCCGATAGGTGCCGTTCCAGGCATTGGAGCCCGGATGCGCCGCCACCAGCGAGGTGACATCCTTCTGGCACACAAAGTGCAGGCCGCTGCCGCCGACGTCGTTGACCGTACGGCAGCCGCCAGCGCTGGCATCGACCGTGTGGGGTCCAGTGCCATCCGCGAGGTAGAACTGGGCGTTGCTGTCGGGCGCGGCACCTTCAACTGAACCGCCCCAGTACAGGTGCGCGGCGATCAGCACCGCGTCGGCGGGAAGCTTGAGACCCAGGTCGGTCGAAGCCGTCGAAAGCGTCTTGTACTTGTCGTTGAACCGCGGATCGAAGTTGTTGCTGACCAGCGACGCGCCGATCTGCACGGCCCTGCCGTGGACCTTGTAGGTCAGGCTGGCGCTGGGATCGGGGAAGGTGCCCGCGACCACCGCCTGCGCCGCCGTCGCCCACAGCGAGGACAGCACAACCGCGCAGCACGCCAACACATTTCCAAGCGCGTTGAACGTCAGCGCCGCGCGCGTCCGCTCAAATTCCCTTGCGCCGCCGGGTCGTACATGGTGCGCGCGCTGCACGATGGATCACCCTGGGCCGTCGTGGACCCGGTCGCGTCGGCGTTCGGCTAGGCGGCCCGGCGCGCGGCAGAGTGTGCCCGAGAGCGCGCTGTTGCGATAGGGCCGAAACACAGCTTCAAAACGGATTCCAGAGCGCCAGCTCGTTGCGTGCTTCGAGCGCGTTGCCGGCCCCGGTGCCGACGCCGCCGACCACCAGCACGTGACCCGTGTTCAACGCCACAGCGTTGCCCAGCACGCGGGTGCCGTCGGGCAATTCGTTCTCGACCAATGCCAGTTGGATGGCTGTCGTCGGCGGCGACACCGTCCGGTCCACCACCGTCGTGTAGACGAATTCGGCAGTGTTCAGGTGCTGGGTGGCGCTCTTGCTGCCGCCAGCGACCAGGATCTGGCCTTCGGTCGGTCCGTGGGGCACGAGCGCCACCATCGGGGCGCCGCGGGCCACCTGCATAGGATAGCCGTCGGAATTGAGGTAGTTCCCGGTGTTGATGTTGAACACGTCGAGGCGCGCGAGCGGCTTGGTGTGGGCCTGGTCCTCGAACCCTCCGACGATGTACACATAGCGATAGTCAAAGCTCGGGGTGCCGCGTGGCACGGCGGAGAAGACGGCGCCGGGCAGGGTGCGTGCCACCGGCAGGGCCTGGGTCAGCGGTTCCCAGTAGAACCCGGACTTGTCGCAGGTGCCGTAGCCCTTGGCCGACGTGTTGCAGGCCTGGCCTTTCTTGGAGACGAAGCCCTGTCGCGAGAACTGCACGACCTCGAACGTCTGCAGCACGCCCCCCTCGTTTTCGCCGCCGATGAGCATCACGTAGCCGCCGTCGGCGCTCGGCACTTTGACGGCGGCGTGGTTCCAGCGCGCTTCGTTCAGTTGGCCCTGGGCGATATTGCCGTGGGCTTTGTGCCACAGTTCCCAAGTGTTGCCCGCGCAATAGGTCTCCTTGGCGCAGTCGAGATCGCCGCGACCGCCAAGGACCAGGAAGTAGTCGTCGTCTTCGAACAGGCAGACCACGGTTGCCCCGGCGCGCGCGAACTTGAGGTCCGGCGTGCTGCCGATGCTGGTCCGCACCTTGTTGCTGGTCTCGATGTACTCGATGCTGGCGGTCACCTTGGGGCCGTCTTGGCCTTGGGTGTAGCCGCCGACCACCGCGACCACCTGGCGGCTCGCCGCAGCGCTGGCGAACGCGCGTTGCACCTTGAGGCGGTAGTCGGGACCGAGGTCGCTGACCATGCCCACCTGGCGCAGGTTCGGCGAGTACTGCGCGATGGCATCGCTGAAGTTGGTGTAGCTCTTGGGGTCGAAGGCGTTCTGCTTCTCGGGCAGGGGCTCGGCGCCGCCAATGATGTACACGTTGCCGTCGTTGCCCGGTTGCGTGGCGGTGGCCGCTCCTGCTTTGCCGGCGATGACGGCCTTGGTGCCTGAATTCGACTCGGCCGGCGCGAACCGATTGGTGCGGGTCACGTAGGGGAAAAGCGACTTGGCGGCTCCGCCCTTGACCTGATCGAAGGGAATCGAGCGACCGCGGCCCACGACCGGCGGCGCCGGCGCACCGCCCTTGTTCGACCACAGCTCGATACGCACCTGCACTCCGGTCGTGTACGGGATGCCCGGGCAGGCCGTGGCACTGGTGCATCCCAATTCGAGCGCGGCACCCTGCGCGTACGGCTTGACGGTGCGGAAGGTTCCATCGGCTTGGCCCGGCACTTCGGCCGTGATGGCGACGAACTTGTCACCGGCCAAGCCGAACGGGTTGTCCTCACTGGACGCGGGCTTGCGCACGGCCAGGTCGACGGCGACCGGCGGCTTGTTTTCGCTCGCACAGGCGGCCAGCATGGCCATAGCCACCGCGGCGCATCCGGCCAGCCGCGCGCGCACGCGCCCTTGTGCACCCGTGCAATCCCGATCCTCCATGCCATCGACTCCGAACAAAAGGTTGGGTCCAGGGAGGCTTGTCCGCGGCGGACGACCCGATTCCGCGCGGGCGCAGCAAGGCATGCAGGGACCTGCGGCAGGCGTGATCCGCAGCGCAGATCGCATTACGGCACCGTGACCTTGACGCCGTAGCCGGTGACGCCGTCGCCGCCGCGGGTGGCCAAGTAGGCACCCGCACCGCCGCCGCCGACCGCCACCACGCCGACCGCAGTCCAGAACCACCAGGAGGCATAGAACGGCTTGTCGGCCTTGTCGCCCTCTGGATCCTTGAGCAGGTCCTTGTAGGGATCGTCCTTCTCGACCCGCTTGAGCGGCGGGTCGCTGCGGCGTGGTTCGGGCCTGGGGTCGGCGCGCGGCTCGGGCTTGGGGTCCGGCTTGGGCTCGGGCTTGGGGTCGGCGCGCGGTTCGGGATCGGCCGGCGTCGGAATGATGTCGGGGGCCGCCGGCTCGTCGCCCGGCTGCGGGCCACCGGCAAACACTGCGGGCGTCCCGCTGACGTCGCTGTTGCAGGTTTGGACGGCGGTGCGCACACGACCCTCGGCGTCCAAGGTCTGCATCTGCAGGTTGGTCAGGTTCGACGCGTACTCGATGGGGGCGACGGCGCAAGTCTTTTTCGACTTGGCGTTGAAAACGAAAAGGTGCAGTTCGAGGGTGGTCGGCCGGCGGTTCACCAACCCGAAAAGCAGATGGGTCGCGGCGATCTGCCTCGCAAACAGTGCGCCGGAATTCTTGAAGATCTTTTCTCCGAAGCTCCCCTTGTTGGCGTGATCCTTGATGTCCTCGGTGCTGACCGTGACGGCGATCTCGTTTTCGGGCGCCACCTGCATCTGCAGCACGGCCTTGACCTGCAACAGTTTGCCCTTGGCGAGCAGTGTCTGGCCCCATGGCGAGGCACCGACCTTGCGCACCTGGACGTAGTGCACGCCGGCCAGCAGGTCCTTGGCGACGACCGGCGCGGTGCCGAGCTTGACGCCGTCGAGGAAGACCTCGGAGTCTGGTTGGGTGGCGTCGATTTGCAACTCCGTGCGCGGCTTGGCTTCCAGGCCTTCGCGGGTCTTGTCGACCAGGGCCTTGAGGTCCCTGTTCTGCTTGCGGCCGTCGACGACAAACGTCGGTTGAATGGCCAGGGCACGCGCCACCCAGTCGCTTGCGGCCTTGCTGTCGCCCTGGGACAGCGACACTTGCGCGAGCAGCGCATAGGCGTCGACGAGCTTGCTGAAATCGACCAGTTCCACGTAGTTCTGCTCGTAGCGGTCCACGGCCGCCATCAGCAGCTTGCCGGCGTCGCCCAGCGCCTCGCCTTCGGCCACGATGTCGCGCGCGGCGGTGACCAGCTTGTCGGCCTTCTCGATCGCCTTGGCCTGCGGAGATGCCGGTTGCGCAGCGGCGGCGGCGGGCCTGGCCGCTCCCGTCAGCGGCTTGCCCGTTTCGACGACCTTGGCCGGCAGCACCCGCACGGCGCCGCCTGCGTCCAGCATCTGCCGCAGGTATTCTTCGATGCGCTGCACCGCCAGCAGCCCCGCATCTCCGCGCTTGACGAAATGCACGACGCCCAGCACCGGCTTGTCCTCTTCGGCAGCCCACGCGGAGCCCACCGGAGCGCCGACGGGCACCAGCCCGACCAGCAACCACGAGACCGGCAGCAAGAGCAGCTGCGCCACGGAGCGGGCGCAGTGGCGCAGTGCGGCAATGGCACAGCCGCGTGGGTGAGGGGTGTCAGTATTGCTGGATGACCACATCTGCGCGTCCTGTGCGGCGACCCGCTGTTGCCGCGGACCGCTGGGGCGCCGGAAGCGCGACCCGGGGGCCGGCTGCCAACGCAGCCCGATAGTGTGCACGATCCGAGCGCTCAAGCCAAAATTGGCGGCGATGGGCAAAAGCATGTGTTCCTCCGTGGTTGGCGATACGCGGGCGTGCGCGCCCCACCACGGGGCACTTCGTCGCGCGCCACCATGGACGCCCGGCAGGGCAGGCCGGGTCAGCGGCGCGCGAGCAGGGCGATGCCCACCGGCACCGCGACCGGCGTTGTCACCGCGATCCGGTGCGGCTCTGCCCGCACCGACAGCATGGTGCTGGGGCCACCGTCCAAGTTCAGTGCCTGCACGGCCCCGGGCCCGCCATGGTCTACTGGCGTGCGGATCCAGCGGGCCAGCGCGTCCAGGGACACCTCGGCGTCGGTGACCACGACCAGCACTCGCCCCGGGCCGTCCAGGGCGATGGCGGTGCGACGCGCCGCTTGCGGACTGCGAAAGTGCGGCACCTCGCCGTCGACGAGCAGGCGTGGACCGCACTGCACTGCGAATTCGACGTCCGGGTCGGGCCGCCACTGTGACGCATGCCGTACGCTGGCGGTGCCGGCCACGATCGCGAACACGCCGTGATCGACCTTGCGCAGCGGCGACAACTGGCGGCCCTGGCTGACCAGCAGCCCGAGCGGCTTGTGCAGGGGGTCGAAGAAACCACCATTGAACGCGGCGAGCGCGCCCACCGCCGCGCGAAAGGCCTCGGCGTCGGCGAGCGCGGTGCCGGTTTGCTCTTGCGTGACGACCCGCAACTGCAAAGCGCGCGCTTCGAAGCGCAAGACGTGGGCAGCGTGGGGCGAGCCACCGATCGAGGCAATGCGGTCGACGGCAGCGTAGTGCAGCCCCGGCGCGATCTCGCGGAACGAGAGCGGCGAGGCGTGCACCGAGGACCGATCGCACGCAAGGATCAGCGCGACCACCGCAAGCCCTCGGGCAACGGGCCCGGCACGCCGACGCGACACCCGGGCACGCCAGGCCCGCGGGTCCGGCCGGGCGTCAGCCAGCGTCACAGCAGCTTGGTGATGGCGTCGCGCAGCTTCTGCAACTGTTCCTCGGGCTTGAAGCCGGTGTCATAGAACTGGATGACGCCCTTGCGATCGACGATGAAGGTGGCCGGCATCGAGTACACGTTGAACTTGCCCATCAGTTCGGACTCGGGGTCGTTGATGACGCCCCACGGCGTCTCGAAGCCCTTGGCGAATTCCAACGAGCGGCCCTCTTCGCGATCGACGCCGATGCTGATGACCTGGAAGCCCTTGGCCTTGTGCTCCTTGGCCAGGTTGATGAGCTCCGGGAATTCCTTCTTGCACGGGCCACACCACGAGGCGAAGAAGTTGATCAAGGTGACCTTGCCCTTGAAGCCGTCGGCGTCGATGACGGTGCCATTGGTGTCCTTGGCGGTGAAGTGCGGACACGGCTTGCCGACCAGGTTGGTGTCGGCGCTCTTGACCTCGTCGGCAGCGGCCTTTTGCTGCACGTTGCTGTCGGCGCAGCAGCGGAACCCTGTGGTCTGGTTGCGGTTTCCGATGCCGAAGCTCGCCGAGCGCTGGTTGCACGCCGCGCGCTCGCCCGAGTTGTTGTGGCCGCCCATCAACCCCGCGGTCTCCTTGGTGGTCCCCGACCACTCGCCGATGTTGCCCGCAAGGTCGAACACGCCCGACGTGGTGCGGCACTGCGGCTTGCTGCCGGTCTTTTGGTACTTGCCCTTGTACTTGTCTTCCTGGTCCACGCAGTTGCCGGCGGCGTAGAAGGTGCCGTAGGGATACATGTTGCCCTCGACGTCATCGTCGGCGAACTGACTGTTGTTGTTGTTGTCGACCGCCGGCACGCCCGAGCAAGCCGACACCCACTCTTCCTCGGTGCACAGGCGTTTGCCGGCCTTCTTGCAGGCCTCGTCGGCCTCGGTCCACGACGCCATGGCCGGTTCGACGTCGGGCAGGCTCACCGCGCGGCCGTCCTTGGCCATCGACGCCTCGTAGGGATCGATGAAGAACGACCCCTTGGCGGTCTTGGCGGCGATCATCTGGCTGCCGTCGGGCCTGGGCGCCTGTTGCGCAGCCTTCTGCTTGTCCTGCTCGAAGCGCACCCACGCCGGCCGCGGATCTTCCAGGGCCTTTTGGACCATGTATTCCAGAATCTGCGTAGTGGCCGACCCGGTGACCAGCATGCCGTTGATGTAGGTGCGCGGAGCGCCGTTGATGCCGGCGCGGATGGCGGCGTCGATGTCCTTGTTGAACTTCTGCCAGATCGACGGGTCCTTGATGCATTCGTCGTACTTGGCCATGTCCAGTCCGAGTTCCTCGGCGGCCTTGCGGTTGGCGGCCGGGTCGAGATTGGGCTGGTTGGCATAGAGCTTGTCGTGCATGTCCCAGAACTTGTTCTGGCGACCGGCGCACAGGCCGGCGGCGTGGGCATTGCAGGCGTTGGGGTGCTTGTCATAGCCCTGCATGTAGCGGTTGCAAGTCGGGTTCATCGGAAAGTGCTTCATGATAAAGCGCACTTTGTCCTTGTACTTGGCCTTGACCGGCTCCATGGTCATCGCCAAGTACTTGCAGTACGGGCACTCGAAATCCGAGTACTTGACCACGGTGACCTTGGCGTCCTTGGGACCGACGGCGTCGCGAAGATCCTCTTGGTCAAAGCACGGGTTGAAGATGGTCCAACCGTCCTCTTTGGTCAGCACGCCGTAGGTCTTGCCGCACTCGCTGTTGTCGACCACCGCGGCCGGGGCCGCGCTCGGGGCGCTGGGTGCAGCAGCCGCGCCCTGACCCGCGGGCTCCGCCGCCTTGGCAATCTCGGCCGGGGCCGCGCCGCCGGTCGCGAACATGTGGTCGAGCTTGGCCTTGTACTCGTTCTCCATCTTCTCCTTGGTGTGGTCGTAGCCGAGCCACGCGACGCCAAGGCCGATGAAGGCAACCAGGATACTGGTAAACACCGGCTGCTCGAACGATTTGATCAGCGCGGCGCACCGCGACACGGTCGTGGCGACGGTCCGCGGTCCCGCGGCGATGGCCAGCGCGGTGGAGCCGAAGTTCACCACGTAGAGCGAAATGCAGTACAGGCAATACGCCTCGACCTTGACCGAGCTGTACAGCGCCAAGTAGAGCGAGAACGCGCTGGTCAGCAGCCCCAGGCCGGCGACGATGTCGATCGCGCGCTGACCCGTGGCTGCGTCGACCCCGCCGGCCTTGCCCGACCGCATCGCGGTGGCGACCAGATAGATCTGCGCGAGATAGGTGGGCACCGCGTACAGGCTGATCGGCAGGCCGAACAGCTCGGACATGCCGCTCATGTTGACCTTGTCGCAGTTGATCGCCCCGCCCAGGTTGCAGCTCGACAAGTAGCCCGGATCGAGCAAAACGTGCAGTTTGTGGCGCACCAGATACACCGCAACGCCGACACCCACGGCCAGCAGCGCCAGCGTGGCGACGAGCAGGTGACTCGACGGCGCATCGCCGCCTTGCGCCGGTGGGGCTGGACTCGCCGTCTCGGCGGCCGCAGATTCGTGAGCCGGTTGCTCGGGTGGCGGGGTGGTCGGGGCTTTGCTCTTGGCCATCGGAACAATCTCCAAAAGATCTTCGTTGGTTGCCAGCGAGGCGTGCCATCATGGGGCTGCGCGCGGGGCGCGTAATTTAGGCCGGAGCGCCGAATGCGCAAGGCGGCCCGCCGGCCAACCCCGCCGCCCCGGCGAAGATTCCGCGGGACCGCTTGTCGATCCGCGCGCGGGCTGCCATGGTCCGCGCCCGGCGCGCGGTCCAGACGCGCAGGCCAGCGCGACAGGAGGCATCGGCGTGGACACACCGCAGGTCATCGTCGTCGGGGGCGGTCTGGCCGGCTGCGAGTGCGCGTGGCAATTGGCCGAACGCGGCGTGGTCGTGCAGATTCGCGAGATGAAACCACTGCGCCGCACCCCGGCGCAGTCCAGCGATGCCCTGGCAGAACTGGTGTGCTCGAACTCGTTTCGCAGCGACAACCCGCTCAACGCCATCGGGCTACTGCACGAGGAATTGCGGGCGCTCGGTTCGCTGGTCCTGCGGCTCGCCGACCGCCATCGCGTGCCGGCCGGCGATGCATTGGCGGTCGATCGCGATCTGTTTTCCGCCGATGTCGAGCGCCATGTGCGCCAACACCCGATGATCACCGTCGTTGCCGGCGAAGTGACCGCGCTGCCGCTGGCGCTCGGCGTGCCGGTGGTGGTGGCGACCGGTCCGCTGACGTCGGACGCACTGGCCGCGCAGCTGGTCGCCGTCACGGGGCAGGAGCGGTTGGCGTTCTACGACGCGATCGCTCCCATCGTCGCCGCGGAATCCATCGCCATGCCGCAGGTCTTTGCTGCGTCGCGCTGGGGCAAAGGCGACGGCGACGACTACCTGAACTGCCCGATGGACAAGGCCCAGTACCTCGCCTTCGTCGAGGCGGTGGTCGCGGCCGAGACCCTGCCGCTGCAGGACTTTGAGCTCGGTGTGCGCTATTTTCCCGGGTGCCAGCCGATCGAGGTTGTCGCGCAAAGTGGGCCAAAATCACTGCGCTTCGGGCCCATGAAGCCCACGGGGCTGGACGATCCGCGCACTGGGCGTTGGCCGTATGCGGTGGTGCAATTGCGCGCCGAGAACCGCCACAAGACGGCCTACAATCTGGTGGGGTTCCAGACCAAGATGCGCCAGGCCGAGCAGAGGCGCGTGCTTGGGATGATCCCGGGCCTGGGCGAGGCCGAGTTCCTGCGCTACGGATCGGTGCACCGCAACACGTTCCTGGATAGCCCGCGGCTGCTCGACGACGCCATGCGGCTGCGATCGCTGCCACAGCTGCGGTTTGCCGGCCAGATCACCGGCGTCGAGGGCTACATCGAATCGACGGCCAGCGGCTGGTGGACCGCGTTGGCGCTGGACGCCGAACTGCGGGGCGTGGCCTTGGCGCCGCCGCCCGCGGACACGGCGCTCGGTGCGCTGGTGCGCCATGTCGTCGACACGACAGTGCCGCAATTCCAGCCGTCGAACCTGCATTTCGGGCTCTTTGAACCGCTCGACGACGCCCGCGACCCCCAAACCGGCAAGAAGCGCGACAAGCCGGCGCGCAAGCAGGCGATGTGCGACCGTGCGCGGGCGTCGCTGCGCCAGTGGCACGTGGCAACCGGACGCACTCCTGCCTGTGGATAACCTTGTGGACAACTCCGAAATCGTTGGGTCGGCGATCGCTTGCCTCCGCCGGCCCATCGTGACACGCAAGCCCCGTTCTGGCTTTTCGATCCAGATCAAGGGGTTGCAAGGCGGCCGTTGACCGCGATCGCCCGGCGTCGTACCTGCCCGCCGCGCCCGCCCGGTGCCGCCCTCCGCGCCTTCCGCCCGGAGACGGCCGCGCCCTGCCCGCGCCGCAATGCCGCCACGTCCCCCATCCACTGGATTGCGCGTTCCCGGACCCACGCTGGGCGGCGGTCGGCGCCGCAGGGGACCGCTCGGGACCGTGCTGCGCGGCCTCGCCATTGCATGCACCATCGCCGTGCTCGCATGGCTGTCGCTGCGCACCATCGTCCAGGACCTGGCCAGCGGGGCCCACCTCGACGCGACCCACAAGGGCACGGAGGCGCCAGCCCCGCGGTTGCCCGCGACCGCCTTGGCCGCCGCCGGCGCCATGGCACGGCCCACCGCCTCGCCCGCCGCGCCCATGGCTGACAAGGCGCCGCCCGCTGCGCCCGCCGCCCAGCGCGACCCGGTGGCGACGGCGATCCTGGCCGCAGCCCGCGACCACCTGGCACGCAAGGTCGCGCCGACGGTGTATTCGGTGGACGATCTGCGCGCCAACGCCGGCAATCACCTGGATCTGATCGAGCGCGGCACCCACGGCCAATTGCCGATCAAGACGGCGCTCGTGCGCCACAGGGCGCGGCATCCGCACCTGTACGGGCTGCAAGGCAAGCCGCCGCTCACGCTCGATGAACGGAAGCGGGCGTGGAATGGCGACAACCTCGAGGTCTTTCTGCGGTCGTTCGCGCTTTTGCGCCCGGACGGCGACGCCCAGGCCGGCGACATCGCGGTGCTGCGCCGGCTGCGCGGCAATCGCAAGCTGGTCGCCGTCGTGACCGACGTCACCGACGAGGCCGGCCGCCCGCAGTTCGTGGTACTGGACCCGGCCGAACGCAGCGCCCGCGAGGTCTCGACGCGCCACGGCTACCACATGCTGCGCGTCTTCCACCTGGGCGCCGCTGAAGCGGCACGGGCACGCCAATTGCTGGACCTGGCCCAGGACGTGCCGGGCACGGCGCTGTAGGGCACGACGGACGACGCATTGCCCCTCCGATGGGGCAGGACTATGCTCACACGCCTGCCAATGGGGAGGATCGCATGCAACGCCGCGCTTTCTTGCAAACAACCGTGGTTGCCGCGGGCGCCGTGCTCGCGCGCTGCGGCGACGACCCCAAGCCGACGGCAGCCGCCGACGCGAGCGGCGATGGCGGCCCAGGGGATGCCGCCGTGGCCGGCGAGACTCAGGCCGACGCTGCCGGCGCCACCGGCCCCGACAAGGCGTGGTTTCCCCAATCGGTGTGCTCGGGCGACCCGCGGTCCGAGAGCGCAATCGTGTGGACGCGCGCAGTGGACGCCAGCAAGCCGGGCGCCGACATCGCCCTGCAGTTGGTGGTAGCGACCGACAAGGATCTCAAGAATGTGGTGCAGTTGGGTGGCAAGGCTGCGCAGTCCGTCACCGCCAAGGCAGCCCATGACGGCTGCGTGCGGGTCAAGGTCACCGGGCTGCAAGCGGGCACGACCTACTGGTACCGCTTCGCCTCTGCCGACGGCGCGCACCACACGGCCACCGGCCGCTTCAAGACCGCCCCGAAGGCCGACGCCGATGTCGCTGTCAAGTTCGCGGTGGTGTCGTGCCAGGACTACAACGGCAAGTACTACAACAGCTACGCCCGGTTGATCAAAGAAGACGTCGACTTCTTCGTGCACCTGGGCGACTACGTGTACGAGACCACCGGCAACCCCGAGTTCCAGAACGTCACTGCGGACCGCGTGGTCATTTTCAGCGACACGGCGGGCGCCATCGCCTTTGGTCCCAAGGACAAGCCGACGTACTACGCGGCAAAATCGCTCAGCAACTACCGCGATCTGTACAAGACCTACCGCGGCGACCCGGACATGCAGAAGATGCACGAGTCGGCGGCGATGATTGCGGTGTGGGACGACCACGAATTCAGCGACGACTGCTGGCAGACCCAGGCGACCTACTTCGACGGCCAGAAGGACGAGAATGACCCGGGCCGGCGCGCCAACGCCGACCAGGCGTGGTTCGAGTACATGCCGGTCGACTATCCGGCGGGCGCCGATTTCGAGTTCGACCCCAAGGCTGCGTTTCCTGGCAACCTGCGCATCTACCGCGACTTCGACTTCGGCAAGCACCTGCACCTGGCGATGACCGACCTGCGCCGCTACCGTGCCGACCACGTGGTGCCCGAGGACGCCCTGCCCGGAGGCGTCGCCCTGCTGCAAGAGGAGTTGCAGGCGCTGGCCGGCAAGGTCCCCGAACTCGCCCAGCCGTACCTGGACATCGACGCGCACGACGGCGGCAAGTACGCCAAGTTCTTCAAGGACAACGCCGCGACGCTCAAGATTTCGGCAGCCAAGGTCAAGGGCCCGGTCGCGGTGCCTTGGATCAACGCCCGCCTCAAGGACCTGGAAAAGACGCCGGGGGCTCCGGCCCCGATCGCCGACGCCGACGCCGCCAAACTGCCCAAGGGTCTGTCCTTTGGTCAGATGCTCAAGTTCAGCGGCTACGGCGCCCTGGGGTCGCGGTATCTGGTCACGCGCACGCCGTTCGAGCTGTACGCCAAGGCCCAGTGGGACAAGACCAAGGGCGAGAGCGAGCAAATCCTCGGCGCGGATCAAGAGAAGTGGTTCCTCGACTCGATGACCAAGGCCACGCAAACCTGGAAGGTGTGGGGCAACGAGTACACCTTGCAGCGGCGCGAGATCGACCTGTCGGCGCTGGCCAGCCTGCCCGAAGCGTTCCGGCAGCGCTTCCTGCTCAGCGCCGAGGACTGGGACGGCGCGCCCAACCGCCGCGACAAGATCCTGGCGGCATTGGCCAAGGTTCCCAACTCGGTGGTGGTGTCGGGCGACATCCATGCCTTCTTTGCCGGCACGCCGATGCTCGACAGCGACCCGACCCAAAAGGTCGTGGAGTTCGTGACCGGCGCCATCTCGTCTGGCACCTACCAGACGTTGCTGCTGCGGCAGGCGTCGAGCGACCCCGACCTCAAGGCCGCCGGGGCCGACGGGCTGGCCATGCTCGCCAACAACTTTCTGCTCGGCATCGGCACCGGCCCGGTCAACCCGAACCTGGGCTATTGCCACGTCGAGTGGAATGGTTTCATGGTCCTGCAGGCGGCCGGCGACTACCTGTCGACCACTTTCTGGCAGGCAGAGGAGTCGGTGGCCAGCAAGCGCCAGCCGGACGACAAGCTCGATGGGCTCTTCGCGCCGGCCGAGTTCCGCACCAAGGCCGGCAGCCGCGATCTCGAACACAAGATCAAGGGCGCCTGGAAGACCTGGGATCCGAAAGCGTACGACTGGAAATAGAGACTGTACTATTTGATCGACGTCGGCGGCTCGTTGATGAACTCGTAGTACCAGCCGTGCGCCGCCAGCGACACCAGCACCCCGCGCTGGGCCGGCGGCTGCAGCAAATTGGGCCGGAAGCTGTCGTACAGCAACTGCGCGACCGGCTTGCTGTATTTCTTCCACAGGCCCTTGCTGTCGAAGTACTTGTCCCACGCCAGCGACGTCTCGTGGCCGTCGGCCAGGATGCGCAGCCAGCCAGTGCCGGGGTCGGTGGCAAAGTGGCAGGGGAACTCCAGTTTCTCGCTGCCATAGGTGATCGGGTCGGTCCCGCCCGGTTCGTACTGGGCGCTGATGGTCGCCGACAGCGTGCACGGCTCGCCGGCCTTGGCGGTGTCGGGCGCAGGCGCGACCTGGATCTGCACGTTGGTGGTCTTGCGGGTGTCGGCCTTGGGCTTGTCGGTCACCTCTTGCAGGACGTCACTGCGCACGAACGGTCCGCCGGGCGTCGCGCGCACGAAGGCCAAAAGCGTCAGGCCGCGGCTGCCCTTCTTGTACGACGGGTCGGCAAGTTGCGGCTCGGGAACGCCGACCACCGAGTCGAGCACCGCGGCCGTGCGCCGCCACAGGCGGTAGGCGACCTTGTCCTGAAAGGTCAACTCCAGCACCTGGTTGGGCAGGATCTTCATGGTGCCGGCGACCTTGCTCAGGCTCGGCGGCTGGCACGCATTGCGGTCGATGACAGTGCGCACCAGGGTCTCGGGCGGCGCCAGGACCAGCCACTCTTCGACGTTGATGCAGTTGCCGAGCATCGGCTGCATCCAGTTGCCCTTGACGGCCGGGTCGAGCGGCGAGTAGCCGGAGCCGCCAGCGTCGCCCTGCCCCGCCGCACCGCCCGCGCCGTCGCCGCCCGCACCGGCGTCGCTGCCACCATCGGGGGTCGCGGTCCCCGAGCTGCCGAGCGACGGGCCGGCCTTGGGATCGGAACACGTTGCACATGCCAGTGCCACGGCGGCGCACGACAGGAGCGCGGCCGGGCGGCTCAGCGGGAAGCGGTGGGCGGATCGCATGGCGGCTCGCGGCGCCCGTCGGGGCGCAAGGGCTGGCGTGCACGGTGTAACGGGATCTGCGCCGCGGGGCAAGCCCATTCGACGGCCGGTCACGCCAGAGGCGCCTCCGCCTGCGCTTCGGCGGCCGCGTGGTCCTCGATGAGCACCTGCAGAACGTTGGTGCCGCCGCGCACCCAGTCGACACCGGCGGTGAGCACGATGGCGTCGCCGGGTCCCATGCCGTAGCGATCGCGCAAGATGGCGCGGGCGCGCTGCACCATCACCGTCATGCGGTCGTGCTTGGCGTCGACGCCCTGCAGGACGTAGGGGTGGACACCCCAGTGCAGCAGGCACTGCCGGGCGATGCGCTCGGAGGCGCAGAACGCCATGATCGGCACCGGCGGCCGAAAGCGGCTGATGCGCTCGGGAGTGTTGCCGGTGCGCGTAAAGCACGCGATCGCGAAGGCCGGCAGGCTCTCGGCGAACTGCACCGCCGTGCGCGCAAACTCCGCGTTGATGCGCTCGACATGGCCGGCGTGGTCCGGCAGAGGCAGCGGCGAGCGCGTGCGCACCACCCGGTGGCTGGCGCGGAACGACTCGGCCTTGCGGGCAATGCGGTCCATGGTCTGCACCACATGGCAAGGTCTCGATCCCACCGACGTTTCACCGGACAGCATGACCGCGTCGCCACCGTCGAGGATGGCGTTGAAGACGTCGGTCGCCTCGGCGCGCGTCGGCAGCGGCGCGGCGATCATCGATTCGAGCATCTGGGTGGCGACGATGCACGGCCGGCCGTGGCGGCGCGCGGCGTCGACCAGCATCTTCTGCACGGCGGGCACCTCGTCGTAGCCGAGTTGCAAGCCCAAATCGCCGCGCGCGACCATGATGCCGTCGGCGGCAGCGAGGATCGCGTCGATGCCCTGCACAGCGGCCAGCGTCTCGATCTTGGCCACCAACTGCGGGGGCGCGGCGTCGGCCGGCAGGTGCGCCGCTACGAAAGCGCGCACGCGGTGCAGATCGGCGGGCGTCCGCACGAACGACAGCGCCACGAAATCGACGCCGTGCGCCAGGGCGAAGCGCAGGTCGCGCTGATCCTTGTCGGGAAACGGGTCGAGGTCGAGGTCGATCTCGCGCACGGTCAGGCCCTTCTTGCTGCCGAGCACGCCGCCGGCCAGAACCCGCGCCAGGACCGCGTCGCCGCGCAGCCCTTCCACCTGCACGATGAGGTCGCCGTCGCCGAACAGCAGCGTCGGCTGACCGTCGGGGTGTTCGGCGAGCCAAGCGCGCAGGCCGGCCGTCAGGCAAGTTGCCGTGGGTTCGGGCACCGGGACGAGCACTGCGGGCAGGTCGGGCGCTGCCGCATCCGCAGCGACCTGCTCGGGGACGAGCGCCACCAGCGCGCCCTCGTCGAGGACCAGGCCGTCGGCGGGCAGCCCGCCGATGCGGCACTTGGGGCCCTGCAGGTCGGCCATGGTGGCGACGCGCGGCGCCTCGAGGTTGGCGGTCGGCCCGTTGGCCCAGGCCAGCACCTCGATCTCCTTGGCGTAGTCGGCGTCGGCGTGCGAGAAATTCAGGCGCAGCACGTCAGCGCCCGCCGCGCACAGGTCGGCCAGGAAACCAGGCCAATCGGCCTCTGGGGCCCGGCCGATGGTGGCGACGATGCGGGTCTGGCGCGCGCGGGTTCCCTGGTGGCGTTGCATGGGCACATCGGGGGCGGCCGCCTCGGCGGCGGGGCGCGCAATGCTGCCCGTTTCGACCGCAATTGGGTAGCTGCGAATCGGAGGCAAAACCGGCTACCATCGGCGCGCCGCGGGTAGGGCGGCGAGAACGCCATGACCGACGCCTCGACCGTCCATCCCTCCGCTGGTGCGAACCGGCCGCCGCGCTGGTCGCGCTGGGTGGCCGCGTGCCTCGCCGTGATGCTGTGCGGCTTGGTAGCGTGGCACGTCTGGTCGCCCACCGCGCGCAGCGAGCGCGCCCAGCGCATGGCCACGGAACTTGGCGCCGAGCTGTTCGACCGGCCGCTTTCTGCCGAAGAACTGGACACGCCCCTGCAACTGCACCCACAGGCCAAGACCGCCATAGGCGACACGGCGACGCTGCGCCAACTGCTGGCGGGCCACGACGCGGTCCTTGTGCACCACTGGGCGTCGTGGTGCCCGCCGTGCCTCGAAGAGCTGCCCGAGATCGCGGCCCTGGCCCAAAGCGCCCACGGCCGCAACTGCCAGGTGTTGGCGGTGTCCTACGACGACGACTGGGCCGCGGCAGATGCCACCTTGCGCAAGGTGCTGGGGCCCGCGCAGCCGATGGGCCTGTGGGTGCGCGATCCGCAAGGTCAGGACGGCGACGAGGCCAAGATGCTGCGGCTGCGCATGGGCACCGAAAAGCTGCCCGAGACCTGGGTTGTCGCCGACGGCCGCGTGCGGGCGCGCTTCGTCGCCGGCCAGCGCTGGACCAGTCCCAAGATGATGCGATGGCTCGCCACGCAGTGTCCGAGGCCGCGGTGAGCGACGACCCGCTGCCCGCCGACCCGGCCGTGGCGGCCGACGAGGCCATCAGCGTCCCGGCACAAGAGCGCGAGGGCGCGGCTGAGGCGGCCGTGGCGTCCGAGGCGGAGTTGGTCCAACCCGTGCTGGTGCCGCCGCGCGGCCTGGTGGCTGCGACCCTGGCAGCGCTGGTGGCGACGGCCGCCGTGGCGATTGCAGTGGCGCCACCGGTCCAGCCGGCCGTGCGCGCCGATCTGCGCCTGGATTCGTGGCGGCCCGACGACCGGCAGTTCGCGGAAATCGCCCGCCGTCAGGATCAATGGGCCGCCGTCGTCGATCGCCTGCCGGCCCCTGCGACCGCCGCGATGGCCGAGGTCGTGCACTGGCTGGCCGCCGAATCCGACCTCGGTGCCCAAGGGGTGCGCAGCGACCCGGCGGCGCGCGCAACGCTGGGGCGGGCTGAAGAGGGTTTGCGAACCCTGGCCATCCAGCAGGGAGCCGACGCCGTGCGCGGTCTCGCGGTCTTGTGGGGCCGGCAGGTGACGGCCGCGTTTGCGCACACGGCCCGCGCGGCGGCGGAACGCGGCGTGTCGGTGCGCGACGTGCTCGATACCCCCGACGGCGCCGCCCTGCAGCGCGTCGCGCCGGGGCTCGGTCGGCTGCTCGCCCAGACGGGGCTGGAACGGTTGCGCGCCGGGCCGAATCTGGACCCGGCCGCCGACCTCGTGGTGCAAGCCCTCGCCCAAGCCCGCTTCTTGCAGTTCGCAGTGCGCGTCCCCGACCCGCCGCAGTTGGATGCGGAGTTGCAGGCGCTGCTCCTGCGCTTTCGCATCGAGGCCCACGAAGGATTGCGCGTCGAACGCAAGCTTGCGCTGCTGCAAGCGTTGGCCGCGGCCGACCCGACCTACCCCGACCACCTGGTGGCCGGCGTGCTGTGGGCGCGCGAGGGGCACTGCGACCGGGCGCTGCCGGCATTTGCGAAGGCGGTGGCGCTGGGCCAGGACAAGGCGCGGGCGGCAGCCAACTTTGCTTGGTGCCAGGGGCAATTGCGCGGGCGGTAAGTCGCTCGTGGGGCGCCTCCAAGGTCAACGATCGCCAGGGGTTGGAGCCCTCACCCCGCGCTGCGCGCGACCCTCCGTGAACCACTGAAATCAGCGACCCCGAAGCGCTGGGCGAAGGGCGCATGAAATACGGCGGCTTACAGCGGACCGGCGCGAGAACGTCGCGCAGAACTGCGCCTCTGCTGCCACCATCGCCAATGCCGAACCGGGCATTGCGGTGGCGGTGCGGAGCGCCGTTCCGCCGTTGACAAATGCCTCGGCCGGAATTACGGTCGCGCCCAAGCGGTGCCAGCGCCTGTCCTAGGAGCCTGGCGGCAAAATGCCAGAATCGGCAGATTCTGGCCGACAGGCTCCTAGCCGGCCTGGCCTCGGTTTCGGGGTCGGGTCGAAACACGACTGCCCGCGCATCGACCTCGAAGTCGGTCGCCGGCTTGGCCTCGGTTTCGGGGTCGGGTTGGCCGCGCAGCCGCCGGCCCGCTCCTGCGCGACGCCCCAACCCAGGCCCACCAGACCTGCGCCACGGTGCCGTCGGGGCCACGCCCACGCACGCCCCTCGCGGGCAACTTCGCCAAGCACGCCGGGGCCTTGACAGCCATGGTCGCCGAACGCAGCATGACGTTGACCGCGCGGGCCACGGCCCGGCGGCGACCCGGTCGCCCTTGGAGGCACCCATGCAGTGGCAAACGCGCATCACGTTCGAGGCCGACAAGCGAAGCGGCGCGCCCTGCGTCCGTGGCCTGCGTATCACGGTCGGCGATGTGCTCGGCTGGCTTGCGGCCGGGGACTCCATCGCCGACATCCTCGCCGACAACCCCGAGCTTGAGCGCGACGATGTCGTCGCCTGCCTGCACTACGCCGCTGCGCGCGAACGCGGCACATGGCGAGTCGCAGCTTGAGACTACTGCTGGATCAACAGCTCTCTCGACGTCTGCTCCCGCGGCTGGCCAACGTGTTCCCGGATTCGCAGCACACTTCGGGCCTTGGCCTCTCTCGCGGCAGCGACACCGAGGTCTTCATGGCCGCGCGCCAGGGCGGCTACGTGCTCGTCACCATGGATGCCGACTTCGTTGGTCTCAGTGCCCGATTCGGGCGGCCGCCCTTGGTTGCGCACCTGCGCATCGGCAATAGCGCAGTAGGGGATGTCGAGCGCACATTGCGCGGGGCCGCTGCGACCTTGGCCGCCGCGTGGGCTGACCCGGCGGTTCAGTTGGTCGAGATTCTGCCGCAAGGTCAGCAGGACCCATCGCAGGCGCAGTGACACTGCGGGGCAACCACCCATGCAACGCATTCTCGTGAGCTGGATCGGTACCACCGACCTCAACAAGGCCGCCGACGGCCGCGGCATGATCCAAGACGTATTGGCCGTGGCGCGGCAAGACGGCCAGCCGTTCACGCGCGTCGTGGTGCTCGACGACGGCAGCTTGGGCAAGGCGCCGCCTGACGCACAGAATCGTGCACTTCTTCAGGAAAAGCTGGCGGAGTCCGGCACCGCAGTCGATTGGCGCGACCTGAGTGGCGTGCCGCGCATGGAGGTGGACGCGCTCGCCGCCGCCGCGTGCGACGTGCTGGACGACGCATGCACCGGCCTGGGACCGCACGACAGCGTCGAGCTTGGGGTTTCGAGCGGCATGTGGACCATGTCTGCGGCCCTTTTGCTTGCGCGAACGAGGTTTTCGCGGCCGTTTCCTCTGTGGGTGGGCAGGAACGCACCCACGGCGCGCGAATCCGCGGAGCAGCTGCCGCCGCCCAAGGGGTTGACGTGGACGCCTTTGGCCACCGAGGCGCCCAGGGCAGCAATCGGCGCAGAAGAGGCTATCCAGTACCAGAAAAGGACCGCAACAGTGACCAAGGCGAGCGGCGTGGTGACGCGGTGCCCGACCGTGCGGCAGGTGTACGAAACAGCCAGCCGCTTGGCCCACCTCGACGACGCGGTCGTCGTGCTCGGACCTACTGGCGCAGGCAAGGAGATGGTCGCGCGCCTGCTGCACCACGACAGTGGCCGCAGAGGCGAGTTCGTCGCGGTCAATTGCGGCGCGATTCCGGCGGAGCTTGCGGAGGCGGAGCTTTTCGGCGCCGTGCAGGGCGCGGGCACCCAAACGGCGGCGCGCCGGGGCAAGCTTGCCCTTGCGCACAACGGCACCCTATTCCTCGACGAAGTGGGCGAACTGCCACTCGCGCTTCAGGTCAAGCTGTTGCGGGCGCTGGAAGACAGAGCCGTGACTGCCGTCGGCGCCGACAAGCGTACAGATGCCCAGTTCCGCCTGGTCGCTGCGACACACCGGCCGCTGATGCAAATGGTGAGCGAGGGCAATTTCCGCGAAGACCTGTACTACCGCATCGCCACCCACGAACTGGTGCTGCCCCCGCTACGCGATCGCGGTCGCGACGACATCGAGCTACTGTTCAAGTTCCAGTGGAAGCAGGTGC
>VGRO01000058.1 GCA_016875335.1 Deltaproteobacteria bacterium
AATGATTTACTCAATCATTTCTTGGGCCCGTTTGCTTGCTCAGTGGGTCGCCAGCTCGCGGACCAAAGGTCCGACTCGCGGCTCCGCCCTGATGTGAGAGTGATCGACTTATTATTTTCCAGTCCCTTAGCGAGCCGCGGTGTGTCGCCGAACAAAATCTTGGTCAGCACGTCGACCAAGGTGTCGCCGCCAAACGCCATCTGCCCGGCGATGCACTCGTAGAGCACGGCGCCTAGCGAGAACACGTCGGCCCGGGCATCGGGCTGCTGGCCGCCGCCCGCCTGCTCGGGGGACATGTAGGCAGGGGTGCCGAGCGCGGCGCCGGTCGCCGTCATGCGCTGGTCGCGGTCGGTCAACCGCGCCACCCCGAAATCGAGGATCCGCGGGTCGGTCGGGTCGCCGCCAACCAAGAACAGGTTGCCCGGCTTGATGTCGCGGTGCACGATGCCGAGTTCGTGGGCCGCGCCCAGGCCCGACGCCACTTTGCGGGCGAGGCTGATGGCGTGGTGGACCTCCAGGCCTTCGCGCTTGAGACGCACGCCGAGATCCTCGCCCAGCAGCCATTCCATCGCCAGGAAGCGCTGGCCGGCCTCGGTCAGCCCGGTCGCCACCCAACGGACGATGTGGGGGTGATCGAGCCGCTGCAAGATGTCGGCTTCGCGGACGAAGCGTTCGGCCAGGCGCGCGTCGGTGGTATGCAGGACCTTGACTGCGACAGGGCCGCCCGTCGTCTCGTCGATGGCCCAATAGACGGTGCCCATCGCGCCAGCGCCGGCCACGCCCTCAATGTGAAAACGTGCGGCGACGACCTGGCCAGCGTGCATGGGCACCGTGGGCGCCCAACGGCGCAAGATCAGGCATGTAGCGCGGCTGGTGCCGCCTGTCAACGCGCTCCGGCCGCTTCGTGCGCCAATTCGATGCGTGGCCCGAGCGCGCAGTCTCAGTGCGCGGACTCAGCGCACAAACACCATCATGCGGTTCTGCCCGGTGCCGGCCTGGCCCTTGTTCAGCCCCAGCACCTGGCCGAAACCGCAGTTGACGGCCTCGTTGGCGGGCGACGATGCCGCGGGGCCGAGGCCACCGGTGATCCCCGGATCGTCGAACGGGCACTTGGCATTGGTGTAGGTGTTCCAGCCCGGCCCCCAACTCTGGTCGTCATCGCCGCACTGGACGTTGCCGTCGTGGTCGTTCATGTTGAAGTACAGGGCCGTCTCGCACAGCGCGCCCGAAGAGACCAGCGACCCGGCTGTCATCTTGAAGCCCTGCCCTGGGCTCCAGCACACGGCGTTGGCGCCGTAGCCGTTGATCTTGCCGGCCAGCGACTGCTTGCCATCGCCGACGCCGCCGTACGTCGCCCACACCAGGCTCGGCGCGTGCACGAACAGCACGTCCTTGAACGGCAGGGTGTGCAGGAGCGTGGACTTGAAGTCCTTGTTGCCGACGGACGGCGAGCCAAATACGGCGGTGTTGGTGGTCCACAGCGTGCGGGCGTTCCACGTCCAGGTGTTCTGGCCGTCGTCTGCCGCGATGGCCACCAGGGCCCAACCGCCGCCGTAGCCGAATACACACGCCGTCTGGACCGGGGCGATGGGTCCCGCCTTGCCGTCGGGGTCGATCCAGTACAGGCCGTCGGTCGGCGTCGGCGAGGTCGGAATCGTGGCGCAACTGGTCGCCGGGTTGGCAAGGTCTACGCCCGGCGTGCACTTGCCGCCGCCGCATACGCCGATGCCGCACTTGGTCCCGTCGGGCAGTTGTTTGAGCGTGCACCCCTGGTTGGCGGCATTGCACACGTCGGCCGTGCAGGAATTGCCGTCGTCGCAACTGGTCGACGCTCCGGTGCATTTTGCGGCCACGCAGGTGCCGCCAGCGGTACAAGTGCTCGGGTCGCCGCACTTGACCGACGGCACCGGCCGGCGGCAGACGTAGCAGGTCTGGGCCGTCGCGCTGCACAGATCGTTCCACGCGCCGTTGGCGAGCATGTGGCCGACGTCTTCGCCAGCGCCCTGGATGCTGCAGCAGCCGGTGCAGTTGTTGGGCTCACCGCCATTCCAATTGGTGTAGGTGACCGGCGCGCCGTCCGGCCACACCCACTTGCCCTCGGTCTGCACGTCGTTGATGCCAATGAACGCCGCGGTGCCATTGCCGCATACAGTATTGGCGACATTGCGCACGGCCGTGTTCTCGGTCGCGGAGTCGATGCGCGCAAGGTGGCCGCCCCATGCGATGCACGCCGTCTCGGCCTGCGCCCACGTCAGGTTGGCGGCGACGGCCTTGAAGCAGGCGCTGCCGCTGGTCGCGCCGTCGCAGACCTTCGCGTCGGCGCCGGGAGCGGGCTTGAACACGCACCCTGTCTTCGGGTCGCAACTGTCTTCGGTGCACGGTTCGGCGTCGATGCACAGCGTTGGCGCGCCGGGCAAGCACGCAGCGCCCTGGCAGGCATCGCCCTTGGTGCACGCGTTGCCGTCTTCGCACGGTCCTGGCTTGCTGGTCCACGAGCAGTCGCCGGTCTTGGCGTCGCAGTTGTCCGCGGTGCAGACCTTGCCGTCGTCGCACAAGGTCGCTTTGCCGCCCCCGCATACGCCATTGGCGCACGCCTCGCCTGTCGTGCACGGGGTGCCGTCGTCGCAGGGGCCGGCCTTGGGCGGATGGGTGCAGCCCTTGGCCGCGTCGCACCCTTCGTCGGTGCACACATTCTGATCGTCGCAAGCGGTCTTGGGGTCGATGGGCTTGCCGGTCAGGCACTTGCCGTTGTTGCACGCATCGCCGCCGGTGCACTGGTTGCCGTCTTCGCACGGCGCCTTGTTGGGTACCCACTTGCAACCGATGGCAGGGTCGCAACTGTCCTCGGTGCACGCATTGCCGTCGTTGCAATCGGTCTTGGCGCCCAGCGTGCACGCGCCCTTGCCGCACACGGACGCCGCAGCGCACAAGGTGGCCTTGGCGCATTCGGTGCCCTCGGCGACCGGCGTGTAGATGCAGCCTTTGCCGGGCTCGCAGGCGTCCTTGGTGCAGGGGTTGTTGTCGGCGCAACCGCTGCTGCCGCCCGGCGCGCATGTGCTGTCCTTGCAGGTGCCGAGCACGCAGGCCAGGGCGTCGGCGCACGTCGCCGCGTTGGGCAAAGTCACGCAGCCCTTGGCGGGGTCGCATGCGTCGTCGGTGCAGGCATTGCCGTCGTTGCAGGCGATCGACTTTCCAGGCTTGCACGCGCTGCTGGCACAGGCGTCGCCCGCGGTGCACAGGTCGTTGTCGTCGCACGGCGCGGATTGCGGCGTCGCGGTGCAGGTCCCGGACTTGGCGTCGCAACTGTCGGCCGTGCAGACGTTCTTGTCGTCGCAGGGCTTCGCTGCTCCCGCGACGCAGGCGCCGTCTTTGCACGCGTCGCCTTGGGTGCAGGCGTTGCCGTCATCGCAGAAGCCGACCGCGGACTTGTTGGCACAGTTGCCCGACTGCGCGTCGCAGGCGTCGCTTGTACACAGGTTGGCGTCGTCGCACGATTTGGCCTTGACCTGGACGCAAGAGCCGCCGCTGCACGCCGCCGCGGCGCTGCACGGGTTGCCGTCGTTGCACACCAGTCCATCGGTCATCGCCGCCTGGACGCAACTGCCCGCCTTGCACTGCCATTGATGGCACGCCGGCACGGCGCCCTTGGCGGCGCAATCGATGTCGGCGCTGCACTCGGCAGGGGCGACGTCGGGTCCGGCCACGTCGGCTGCGGCATCGGCCCCGCCGTCGGCGACGGCGTCGGACGCATCTGCTGGCGCGGTGTCTGTCCCCACCTCCTGCGGCGCATCTTCGACGGGCACGTCGGCTGTGGCGTCCGGCGCCGAGGCGTCGGGCACATCCAGTGCAGGGGCGACGTCCGCCGTGTCCGAGGGCGGCGGCAGATCTGGACCGGCGGTCTCCTCGGAGACGTCAGGTGGCGCCACGTCGGCTTGGAGGTCGGGCGGCAGGTCTGCTGGGGGCAATTCCGACGGCGCATCCAGGGGTTCGGCATCGGGCTGCGCACCATCGGGCGCCGCATCGACGGCTGCGACATCCGGTGCGACTTCGGCGGCCACCTCGCCTGGGACATCGGGTGGCAGTTCCGGCGCGTCGCCAGCGGAGATGTCGGCCGGAACGCTGTCTGGCGGGGCGATGTCGACGGGTCCCAAGTCCACGGGCGGGACGTCGGGGAACAGCGGGGCGTCGACCTCGGCATCCGCTGCGGCCGTTTCCGGGCCAGCCGCGTCGGGCTTGGTGGCGAGATCTCCAGCGACGGTCGCGTCGGCGGCGACGGCCGCATCGGTCAGCGCACCGCCAGCGACGACGGTCTCGTCGCCGCATGCGACACCGAAGATCGACATCAGGGCGCCTGCGGCGCGCGTGTTCCACAGTTTCATGACATCGACCTCTGCGGGGGCCTGTCCCGCGCGCTGCCGCCACCCATGGCCGCCGCGCCGCGTCGGGAGCCGGCCCGATCGCAAGGATACTCGCAAAACCGCGAAGTTTGTCCAGCGGCCGCCGCGCGGCGGGCGACGATCCTGGCGTGGCTTGCGCTGCGTGCTGGAGGCGCTACCCTTACGCCTCCCTGCGTTGCGAGGCGCGTGCGATGGTTCGGCTAACAAACATTCATGGCGCGGCAGTCGTTGTCGCCTGGGCATGGGCAGCTTCCTTGCCTGCGTGCAGCGATGGCGCGACGCCCGGCGATGCGGCGAGCGGTCCGGCCACCTCGGATGCCGCGGGCGGCGACGGCAAGCTCGGCGAAGGCCTTGCGGAGGCATCGGCCGGCGAAACCGTGGCGGACGCGGAGGGCGCCGAGGTCGAGACCGCGGTTGCGCCCGAAGTCCTGGCCGAGGTCGCGCCAAAAGCGGACAGCGCGCCCGATGTTCCCAAGGACGTGCAGATGTCCGAAACCGAGAAGCTGACCGCCTGTCTGCTCAAGAACTGCACCGCCCAGATCACCACCTGCCTCGGCGACGAGACATGCGGCACCGCCGTCGGCTGCCTCGCCGGCTGCAATGGCGACAGCGGCTGTATGCTCAACTGCGGCAACGGCTTGTCTTCCGACGCCCAGCAGATGTTGCTCGCGGTGGCCAACTGCGCGGTCCAGCAGGGCTGCGTGCAGATCATCAAGAGCCCCAACTGCGGCAACGGCAAATGCGATTTCGGCGAGCAACTGTCGTGCGCCCAGGACTGCGGCACGCCAAGCGCCGTGTGCGGCGACGGCAAGTGCGACGTGACCGAGATGCTGACCTGCGACAAAGACTGCAAGGCCACCAACCCGTGCGGCAACGGCACCTGCGACAGCCCGATCGAGAACCCGCTGACCTGCCCCAAAGACTGCCCTGCGCCCAAGTGCGGCGACGGCAAGTGCGCGACCCCGTGGGAGACGGTGCTGACGTGCCCGGGCGACTGCACGCCGACGCTGGGTTGCGGCGACGGCAAGTGCGATCTCGCCACCGAATCGACGGCGACCTGCCCGCTGGACTGCAACAGCCTGCAGTGCGGCGATGGCACCTGCAGCAGCCCGCTGGAGAATCCGTACACCTGCGCCAAGGACTGTCCGCTGCCCAAGTGCGGCGACGGCAAATGCGACGGGCCGTTCGAGTCCGCGGTCGCCTGCCCGGCCGATTGCAGCGCGGGCGGCGGCAAACTGCCGAACGTCACGGGCTGCATCGCCACCAGCTGCGGCAAGGAGTCGTTGGCGTGCGTCGGCGACTTCGCGGGCTGCGGCGGCGCCAGCCTCTGCGTCGGCGGTTGCAAGGACTACAACTGCGTGGTCGGTTGCGGCAAGAAACTGACAGGCGCGTCGGCCCAGAAATTCCAAGCCTTGCAGGACTGTATCGCCAAGAACTGCGTGAGCCCGTGACCCCCCCGGCTCAAGGTCGATCCATGAAATTCCTGGTAGCCAGCTTGCTTGCGGCGACACTCTGCACCGCCTGCGAGCCCAACCCCGAGCCGCCGGCAGTTGCGACGGCCAAGTGGCAGTTGCTGTTCACCGAGCAGCCTGGGGCCTTCCTGTCGGTGTGGGGCACGAGCAAGGACGACGTGTGGATCGTCGGCGCCGCTGACCCGTCCGCCCCCGGCTCGCAGCCAGCGGCCCTGCACTGGACCGGCAAGACCTGGCAACGCATCGCCGTGCCGGCACCTGGCGCCGACCTGTGGTGGGTATCCGGCCTGCCCAAGGGCGACGTGTGGATGTCCGGCACCAAGGGCGCCATCGCCCGGTGGAAACGCGCCGATGGGTCGCTGGTGGTCGAGAAGACCCCGGGCACGCAGACGCTGTTTGGCGTCCTGCCGGTGAGCGACCAGGAGGTCTGGGCGGTCGGCGGCGACGTCGGCTGTCCGACCGTCGGCTGCCCGGTGGTGTGGCGCTACGACGGCAAGCAGTGGGCCCCAGCCGACGTGCCGCAGGACCTGCTGTTCAAGAGCCGGCAATGGTTCAAGGCCTGGCGACACAAGGGCATCTTGTACATCGTCGGCACGTGGAGCGACGACAAGGCGCCCAACGCCATCCTCCGCTACGACGGCAAGACCTGGACCGCTGCGCCCAGCGACGTGATGCGCACGCTCTTGACCATCAGCGGCAACGAGGCCGCCAGCGAACCGGCGTTGGTCGCGGTCGGGGGCAGCAACGAGGGCGTGCTGACCCAGATGGCCGCCGATGGCACATGGACCAAATACGTGCCCAAAAAGAAGCTGCCGATGCTCAACGGCGTGTTCGTGCCCACCAAAGGCAATCCCGTCGCAGTGGGCGCTGGCGGCACCCTGTTCGAGCGCAAGGCCGGCGTGTGGACCGAGCGCCTGGACTTGCCGGATGTGACGACCGACGACTTCCACAGCACCTGGGTCAGCCCCGAAGGCGAAATCTGGGCGGTGGGCGGCCAGATCCTGACCACGCCGGCCATCGACGGCATGGCGGTGCGCTTGGGCGTCGGAGAGATTTCGACCAAACTGCCTTGATGTACACCCAAAGAGCTACAGGCAAACCTTGGTCAGGATCTCGCGCATGATTTCGCTGGTGCCGCCGCCGATGGTGATGAGCCGCATGTCGCGGAACACGCGCGACACCTCGCACTCGTCCATGTAGCCCATGCCGCCGTGCAACTGCACGCAGCGGTCGGCGACCTTGTTGCCCACCTCGCCGCAGTACAGCTTGCACATCGCGATCTCGCGCCACGCCGCGTCGCCGCGGACCACGAGGTCGACGGTGCGGTAGCACAGTTGCCGGCCTGCTTCGATCTCGGTCTCCAGTTGCACCAGTTGGTGGCGCACCGTCTGAAATCCCATCAGGTTCTTGCCAAAGGCCATGCGGGTCTTGCACCACTCGGTTGTGACGTCGAGGATGCGCTGTGCGCCCGCGATGGCGGTGAGCGCCCCGACCAGCCGCTCGCCGCCAAAGTTGGCCATGATGTAGTAGAACCCCTCGCCTTCGTTGCCAAGCAGGTTGCGCACGGGCACCCGGCAGTCCTCGAAAGCGATCTCGGCCGTGTCGCTGCAGTGGTTGCCCATCTTCTCCAGCTTGCGCGTCACCCGAAAGCCCTTGGCGTCGGTCGGGAACATGAGCAGCGATACCCCTTCGTGCCCCGCGCCGCCGGTGCGCACGGCCAACGTGATGAAGTCTGCGCGGGTGCCGTTGGTGATGAACGTCTTGGCGCCGTTGACGACATAGTCGTCGCCCTGCCTGCGCGCGGTGGTCTTGATGGCGGCCACGTCGCTGCCGGCGTCGGGTTCGGTGATGCCGAGCGCGGCAATCGCCTGGCCCGCGATCGCCGGCTTGAGGTAGGTGTCGTGGTGCCAACTGTCGCCGATCTCGTGGATGACCGGCGTCGCCATGTCGCTTTGCACCAGCAGTGCCATGGTCAGGCCGGCGAGACCGCAGTTGACCATCTCCTCGGCGTAGCAGACGGTGTACCACCAGTCCAGGCCGAGGCCGCCGAGCGACTCGGGCATGCGGATGCCGAGCAGATTGCGCTGGGCGGCCTGACGGAACACTTCGCGCGGGAACAGGCGCTCTGCCTCCCACGCGTGCGCGTTGGGGTGGAGGTCCTTGCGGCACCAGTCGCGCACCAGCTTGCGCAGTTGGTCGTGCTCCTCGCCGAACTGCGGATAGTTGCGGTAGCGATCGGTGCTGAACATGGCGAGCCTCGCTGCGTTGCGGTCCGAGCCGGCGGCGGCCACAAGGGTAGGCGGGCCGATCGCGCGCCGTCAATCTGGCTGTCGCGGCGGGCCAGCCGTGGTACAGTTCGCCTTCCACGCCCGTCGTCCTCCCGGGGGACCCATGAAGAATCACGTCCTTGTCGCCTCGCTGGCCCTCTGCTGGCCGCTTTCGGTCGCCGTCGCCGCCGGGCCGGACGACAAGCTCGCGGCCGGCGAAATCTTGGTGTCGACCCGCGACGTCGGCGCCGATCTGCCTGAAGCGACGGTGCAGGCCGTCATCGACGCGCCGCCAGCGACGGTCTGGAAGATCGTGGACGACTGCGCCAACTACAAGAAAACGATGCCACGCATCGTCGATTCCAAGGTGCACAGCCGCAACGGCAGCGTCGCCGTGTGCGAGGTCAAGTTCGACATGCCTGCGCCGTTCTCGGACCTGGTCAGCGTCACCGAGGCGACCTCGACGGCTGGACCGCCGCAGTGGAAACGGGTGTGGAAGTTCCTGCGCGGCGACTACAAGCGCAACGAGGGCAGTTGGACGTTGTCGGCGTTTGACGCCGAGGGCAAGCGCACGCGCGCCGTGTACCGCGTGCTGGCGATTCCCAACTCCACTATCCCCAACTTCATGATTCGCAAGGCCCAAGAGGGCGCCCTGCCCGACGTGATGAAGCGGGTGCGCCGGGCCGTCGCGGGCCAGTAGCCGCATCGACCCAATCCTGGGTGCGCCGGGGCTCTGGTCCAGATTGCGGTGCATTGTTTGTCTCCAAGCTCATGTGGAAGGCGGCCGGCTCGCAGCAGCGGGCGAAACGTGATCTTGCCGTTCCATGGGTCTGCATCATCTCAGCCTTGCCAGGGAGCCAACGCCATGGACCTCGAATCGCCACGCGGACCGGAACTGTGGCTGCACACGCCGGGCATCGACTACCTGAACCACGGCAGTTTTGGCGGTTGCCCGCGGCCGGTGATCGAAGCGCAGCACCGCTGGCAGTGGCACCTCGAAAGGCAGGCGTGCGCCTTCATGGTCGGCGAGCTTGAGCCCGGCCTGGATGCAGTACGGACGCGGCTCGGCGCCTTGCTCGGCTGCGACCCCGACGATCTGGCATTGGTCAGCAACGCGACCGAGGGCGTGGGCACGGTGGTGCGGTCGCTCCCGTTCGGCCCTGGCGACGAAGTGCTGGTGCTCGACCATACCTACAACGCGTGCAAGAACGCCGTCGACGTAGAGTTGCAGCGGCGCGGCGGCCGGTCGGTCGTGGCCAAGGTCCCGTTTCCGTTGTTCGATCCAGCGGAGGCGACCGAGGCCATCGTGGCCGCGCTGACGCCGCGCACCCGGCTCGCGGTCATCGACCACGTCACCAGCCCGACGGGGATCGTGCTGCCGATTGCCGACCTGGTCGCGCGCATCCAGGCGCGCGGCGTGGACGTGCTGGTCGATGCCGCCCATGTGCCTGGCATGATGGAGGTCAACCTTGACGCGCTCGGCGCCGCCTACTGGACGGGCAACTGCCACAAGTGGCTGTGTTCTCCCAAGGGTTCCGCTGTGTTGCACGTGCGGCGCGACCGCCAGGAGCAGATTCGGCCGCTGGTCATTTCGCACGGAGCAAACTCGCCGCGCACGGACCGCTCCCGGTTTCGCGTCGAGTTCGACTGGACCGGAACGCGCGACCCTTCGCCGTGGTTGGCCATCCCCGATGCCATTGACTGCATCGGCAACCTGTGGCCGGGGGGCTGGGCCGAGCACCGCCAGCGCAACCGCGCCCTGGCCTTGGCTGCGCGCGACGTGCTCTGCGAAGCGCTGGGCACCGCGCCGCCTGCGCCCGACGCGATGGTCTCGCACCTGGCCGCCGTGGTGCTGCCCGAGTGGGCGGCGGTGCCGGGCCACTGCGGCGCCTGGGGCGATCCGCTGCACGACTGGCTGTGGCAAAAGCACCGGATTGAGGTTCCGGTGTTTGCGTGGCGCGGCCTGCGCATCTTGCGCATCGCGGCGCAGGCCTACAACCACCTCGGGCAGTACCGGCGACTGGCGCGGGTGCTGGTGCGGCTGCGGGCGGGGGGTGAGGCGACCGCGTAAGCCCACGGTCGCAGTAGGGCGCCAGGGCGGTTGTTTTGGCCATCCCGGAGGCGCCGCGGTGGAGGGCTGAACGCCGCAGGCCAGGGAAGCGCACACGCCGAGCACTGGTGCCTGCGAGCGCAGCTCTGTAATCCCGCGACGATCGGCCCCCCCGCTTGCGAATCGCCAGATCGCGTTGCTACATTGCGGCCCCCGCGCGGCGGCCCAGCCGGTCGCCCGATCGCCGAACTATCGAAATCACAACACGTTACGGAGACATTCCGATGGCCAAGCCCGCGTCCGGCATGCAACTGAGCAAAGAAGAGGTCACGTTCTTGGAGCGCAGCCTGTCCGGCCTGCCGACCAGCAAACAGGACGGCGCCGGGACGGGCGAGGCGGACGGACTGCTCAAGTTCAAGTACCACCAGAATCCGTACTTGCGCGTGTACGCCAATGTGCTGTGGAGCGGCTACGCGGTTTCGCGCGGGCAGATTGCCGAGGGCCACCAGCGCTTCTCGGCGGCGCGCCGCGACGGCCAGGTCAGCGCCGTGGACGCCGTGACCGCCAAGGCCATGCAGGACGCGCAGACAGCGCTGGAGGACGCGATGGCGCCCGACGGCACGATCGCCGGCTTCTTGCAGGTGCTGCGCGAAGGCACGGTGCAGCGTCTGTGGTCGCGCGTGTGCGAGACGTCGGGCCTGCCGCCTCCGCGCTTTGGCGTTCTGCTCGGCCGTGGCACGCAACCTTCGCGCGAAGAACTGGACGCCGCGGAGGAGAAGGAGCTGGCCGCGCTGCGCAAGTCGGCGGCACCGGCTGTCCTGCCGGAACCGCCGGGCGATGACGACGTCGGCGACGAGGAGACCGACGACGAGGAAGGTGACGAGGCCCAGGCAGCGGCGCCGACGGAATTGCGCATCACAGTGGCGAACAGGGGCGGCGTGGAAACGGCGGCCGAACTGGTGCTGACGGCGGCGACCGAGGCGATTCGGCAACTGCGCGTCAAGGGTGCCATCGGGACCTTGTCGGTGTCGCTGACCATCGAAGGCCAGGCCGCCGGACCGAAAGCCGATGGCGCAGGTGGGCAGCGCCGCCGCCGGCGTCGCCGCCGTTGAGTTGCGCGCGCTGCGTTAGCCGCCGGCCGCAGCGGACGCGTTGGCAGGACAAGACAATCGTTTCAAGAGGATGTGATCGGCGAGGTCGATGAGAAGTCGCCCTTGACGAAGCGGGCGCGCGGACTATACTGACCCGCGAGTCAGTGACCGGCCGGTCATTGACTTGCAGGTCATTCCAGCCGTTCCGCTCGCAAGGAACCTGTCGGCGAAATGCCAGAATCGGCAGATTCTGGCCGACAGGCTCCTCAGCAGGCCGCGGCTGCGGCCTGCCAGCGACCGAAACTGCCTGAAAACACTTCAGGCAGTTCTGGGTCGCTGCCCCGATCGCAACCACCACGGACCCTGTCGGACGACAGTCCGACAGGCTCCTAGCGAGCCGCGCCCGACCGCGCCCGAGTCGCCATGGCCCGCGCCGCCAATCCAGAAACGCCAGGGCTCATCAAGGCTGCGGCGCTCGTCGAATTCGGCGAACACGGCCTTGCGCAGGCCAAAGTCAGCGCCATCGCCGAGCGCGCCGGCATCTCCAAGGGCGCGTTCTACCTGTACTACGAGTCCAAAGAGGCGCTGTACGTCGCGCTGGCGCGCGAGTTCCTCGACGAGGTCGTAGCGCACTTGTCGCGGCATGCATGTGCCGTCGACCCGCTGTGCGCAGACGCCGCGGCGATCATCCAGCAGTTTGCGAGCCACGATGCGGCTTTGATCGAGTTCTTCTGGTCGCGGCGACCGCAGTTGTCGATGGTGTTTCGCGGGGCGATGGGCACCAATTGTGCCTTTCTGTTCGATGAGTTCATCGACGCCATCCAACGCGCGATGCACGCCACCATCGCGGCGCAGCCGGTGCCGACCGCGCACGAACCTGCGCTGCCGCCGGAGTTCCTGGCGGCCATGGCCACGGGCCTGCTCTTCATGCACGTGCGCCGCATCCTGGGCGAGTCCGATCCGCCGGAGGTCGCCCACCACATCCATCAATTCCGCAAGATCCTGGTGCTCGGCATGTTGTTGCCGCCGCGGGTGCTCGACGCCGTGCTGGAGGATCCGCTGACGGTCCTCGCCCGCCTGGCCGGCGAGGCGACACCGTGGCGCCCCGGTCCGCTGGTGGCGCTGGCCGACGCAACCTGAAACCCAATTGGCGCGACTCCTTCAGAGGTCCCATCGATGAAGACCAAGATTCTGATAGCACTGGCGCTCGCCGGCCTCGCTGCTTTCGGCTGGGTCCTGCGCGGCAAGGTGCTCAACCGCCTCGCCAAGCTGGAATTGGTCAGCAAGGAGGCGCAAGCCAAAGCCGCCGCGCAACAGATCCGCGAACCTCCCGCGCTCGTCCTGCCCGAGCCCGGGCCGACCACCGAGACGTTGCGTGTGACCGGCACGCTGCGGCCAGAGGCGGAAGTGCAGTTGGGTTTCAAGGTCCCCGGCCGCGTGACCGATGTGCTGGTGCAGCGCGGCCAGACCGTGCAGGCCGGCGACGTGGTGGCGCGGCTGGACGCCCGCGACCTGGAAGCCCAAGCGATGCAGGCGCAGGCGGGCAAAAAAGCAGCCGAAGCCCAGCGCTCGATCGCCGCCGATGCCCTCAAGCGCGCACGCCAACTGCAGGAGGCCGGTGCGGCCACCGAGCAGCAAGTCGTCGCGGCCGCAGGCCAGACCAGCGCCATCTCGGCCACCATCGAGCAGGCCCAGGCTGCGCAGCGCTACGTCGAGGTCATCAAGGGCGAAACGCGGCTGATCACGCCGATCGACGGTCTTGTCGTGCAAGCGCCGACGGCACCCGGGTTCGTGGTGCAGATGATGTCCCCGCCAGTAGTTGTCGTTCAGAAATTGACAAACGTAAAGCTGACGGCGCACCTGACCGACCGCGACGCTGCGCGCATCCAGGCCGGCATGGCGGTGACGGTGCTGACGGCTGCGGGCCACCGTGCGCAGGGCCGGCTCGACGCGGTCATCCCGAGTGTGGACCCGCTGACCCGGCGGGTGCCGATCGAAGGGACCATCGCCAATCCACAGGGCAAGCTGTTCGCGGGTGCCATGGTCGAGGCGTCCATCGAGGTGCCGTCGCCGCCGACGCTGGCGGTCCCGCAGACGGCGCTGCTCACCGGCCACGAGGCCGCGGTGCTGGTCGCGGAGCCGGACAACAAGCTGGTGCGTCGGCCCATCACCGTGGTGCGAAGTGCGGGCGACCGGCTGCTCGTCGCCAAGGGCGTGCGCGCCACGGACCGAGTAGTCGCCAATCCGGGGGTCAATTGGCGCGAAGGCGACGTGATTCCCGCCGCCGCCGTGCGCAGAAATCCGTAGCCCGGCCCGGCAAGAACGCAATCCGCGCACCGGCCGCCCGGTGTCCATGGGGTCGCCATGACGTTGTCCGATGTCGCCATTGCACGGCCGGTGTTCACCTTGGTGGTCCAACTGGGCATCCTCGTGCTCGGCCTGATGTCGTGGCGCTCGCTCGGCACCGACCTTTTCCCCGACGTCACCTTTCCGGTGGTGACCATCACCACCATCTACCCGGGCGCGGCGCCCGCAGAGATCGAGAGCCAGATCACCCGGCCGATGGAAGATGCGGTCGCCGGCATCAATGACCTCGACACGGTGCGGTCGTTTTCGCGCGAGTCTGTGTCGGTGGTGGTGGTGCTTTTCAAACTGCGCGCCAACATCGACCGCGCGGCCCAAGACGTGCGCGAACGGGTGGGGGCGGTGCGGCCGAACCTGCCGGGCGACGCGCGCGAGCCTTCCATCCGGCGCATCGACGTGGGCGCCGCGCCGATCCTGACCTACGTCACCTCGGGCGCAGGGCTGACCAACGACGAGCTGCGGCGCGTCACCGAAGACGTGGTGCGCCCCCAATTGGAGCGCGTCGCCGGCGTGGCGTCCGTCGAGGTCATCGGCGGTCGCGATCGCCAGATCCACGTCGCCATCGACCGCAGCAAGCTCGACGCGCTGAACCTGCCGCTCACCGCCGTCATCGACAAGCTGCGCTACGAGAACTTGTCGGTGCCCGCCGGCCACTTCGACCAGGGCGCGCGCGAGGTGTCGGTCCGGCTGTCGGGCGACCTGCGCAGCGCGGACGAGGTCGGCAACGTGGTCATCACCACCACGCCACAAGGAAGCCAGGTACGGCTGGGCGACTTTGCGACGGTTTCCGACGGCCGCGAGGACGCGCGGACCTCCATCCGCGCCAATGGCCGCGACGCCGTGGCCTTTGAGGTCATCAAGCAGTCGGGCACCAACACCGTGCAGGTCAACGACGCAGTCAAGAAGAAGCTCGAAGAGATCCAACCCCTGCTGCCCAAGGCCTACAAGGCGGCGCCGGTCATCGAGCAGGCGATGTTCATCAAGGAAAACGCTCACGAGGTCGAGGTCGCCATCGTGTACGGCGGCGCGATGGCCATCCTGGTCATCCTGCTGTTCATGCTTGACCTGCGCTCGACGTTCATCTCGGCCCTGGCCTTGCCCACCTCGGTCATCGGCACGTTCTTCGTGATGGACATGCTCGGCTTCACCCTCAACATGATGACGCTGCTCGCCATGTCGCTGGCCATCGGGCTGCTCATCGACGACGCGGTGGTGGTGCGCGAGAGCATCTTCCGGCACCTCGAGGCGGGCGAGGACCCCAAGGTCGCCGCCAGCAAGGGCACCAGCGAGATTGCGCTCGCGGTGCTGGCCACCACGCTGACGATTGTGGCCGTGTTCCTGCCGGTCGCGTTCATGTCCGGAGTGGTGGGCCAGTTTTTCAAGCAGTTCGGCCTGACGATTTCGGCCGCAGTGATGCTGTCGCTTTTCGTGGCGTTCACCCTTGATCCGATGTTGAGTTCGCGGCTCGCGACCACGATCGTCCACGGCGAGCGGCGCAATGGCGTGGTGCGTTTCTTCGAGGCGGTCCATGAGGCCACCGAAGAGGCCTATGCCGCTGTGCTGCGCCAGTCGGTGCGCCACCCCGTCGTCACCGTGGGCCTCGCCGTGGCCGCGCTGGTGGGCGCGAGTCAGTTGGCTGGCCTGATGGGCACGGACTTCGTGGCCCAGGAGGACCGGGCGCAGTTCGTGGTGGACGTCGAGCTCGAACCGGGCACGTCGCTCACGGAGTCCGCGCGCCTGACCCTGGCCGCGGAACTGGACATCCTCAAGAACAAGAACGTCCTGACCACCTACAGCAAGATCGGCGTCAACAGTGAAATCAACAAGGTGCAACTGCGGGTGGTGTGCAACCAGAAGAACGAGCGCACGCAGACCTTGTGGGACATCCAGGACGAAGTGCGCGCCATCTACGCGCGCCACCTGCCCAAGGTGCGGTTCTCGATCACGCCGCCGCCCTTCGTCGAGGGTTTGCCGGCTGGCGCCCCGCTGCAGATCCAGGTCCGCGGCTCGGACCTCGGCCTATTGGAGCGCGACGCCATCGCCGTCGAAAAGATGCTCAAGGCCACGGCCGGCGTCGGTGATGTGCAGGTGACCTACTCGCCGGGCAAACCCGAGCAGACCGTGCGCGTCGACCGCCAGCGCGCCGCCGACCTCGGCATCCCCGTGGCGCTGGTGGCGCGCACGCTGCGCGCAGCCCTCGAAGGCGAAGACGCAGGCAAGCTGCGGCTCGAGTCCGGCTCGCGCAAAGAGGTCAAGATCCACGTGCGGTTGGACGACGCCGACCGCATGAACCTGGACCGCCTGATGCAGCTGCAGATTGCCGTGCAGGGCAAGCCCATGCACGCCGCGCTGTTGGGCCAGAACCCGCAGACCAGTCCGTTGGCGCAAGGTGGCTTCGTGCCGCTCTCTGCCATCGCCACGCTTGAACCGCTGGCCGGCCCGCAAGTCATCGAGCGGCAAGACCGCAGCCGCCAGATCGTGGTCACGGCGGTGCCGCGCGGCCGGTCGCTCGGCGAGATCGTGCAAGAGGTCGAGGCCAAACTGGCCAAGCATACGTTTGCGGGCGACGACTACTTCAGGATGGACGGGCAGGTCAAGCAGATGAAGGAGTCGGCCGAGAGCTTCGGCACCGCCGCCCTGCTCGGTGTGCTCTTCATCTACCTCATCCTGGCCGCTCAGTTCGAGTCGTTTCTGCACCCGGTGACGATCATGTTGTCGCTGGCGCTGGCGCTCATCGGCGCGTGGTTGGCGCTTTTCATGACTGACAACAGCCTGTCGATGGGCAGCAACATCGGCATCATCCTGCTGATGGGCCTGGTGACCAAGAACGGCATCTTGTTGGTCGATGCCGCCTTGCAGTTGCAGCGCGAGGGCCGCGACAGCGTGGACGCCATCGTCCAAGCCGGCCGCAAGCGGTTGAGACCGATCCTGATGACCTCGGCCGCGATGGTGCTCGGCATGCTGCCCACCGCCGTCAACCAAGGACCCGGCTCTGAGTTCCGCTCGCCCATGGCCATCGTGGTCATCGGCGGCGTCATCACCTCGACCGTGCTGACGCTGCTGGTGCTGCCGAGCGTATTCCTGTGGACGGACTGGTTGCGCCGCCTGCCCGGCCGCGTGTTGCGCAGGGGCCAACGCCTGCCTCAGACCGCCGCGCACCCGGAGGGCACGGTGGTCCTGCCCGCGCCCGGTGCGCCAGCGACCGCCGACATCGCGCGCGCGGTGTTGGCGTGGGCGATCGGCGCCGCCGCCCTGTTGCTCGAGGCGTGGCCCTCATCGGCGCTGGCTGATGTTGCGCCGGCCAAGCTCACGCTGCCCGCCGCCGTCGCGCGGGCGATGGACCACAACAGCGATCTCAAGGTGGCCCACGCGCGGATCCGCGAGGCCGAAGCGCAGCGCGCCAAGGTCGTGACCGCCTTCCTGCCCGACCTCAAGGCCGTCGGCACCTACACCCGCAACAGCGACCAGGCCAAGTTCGACTTTGGCCAGTTGGTCGGCGGGGCGGCCCAACTCATCGGCAAGCAAGTGGGGTTGGACGTCAAGATCCCGCCTGGCGCGATGGGCGACCCGGTCATCATCCAGGATTACAACCAGTTCGCCGGCGTGGTGGCGGTGGACGAAACGCTGTTCGCGGTCGCCCCGCTGCTCTACGACAAGGCGCAAGAGAAAGGGATCGGCGCCCAGCGCATCGGCCTCGCCGCCGCGGAGCGGGAAATCGCCTACCGCGTCAGTGAGTTGTTCTACCACATCGCAGGGTTGGACCGCCTGCTCGCCGCGGCGCGGCGCGCCGTGGAGTTGGCCGACCAACGGCTGGCGCTCATCGAAAAGCGCCAGGCCATCGGCACCGAGGGCGAGTTGCCGGTGCTGCGCGCCCAAGTCGAGAAGGCGCGGGCCGAACAGGACGTGCTGCGCGCGCGGCTCGCTAGAAGGCAACTGCTCGATACCATTGGCATTCTGACCGGGGACGCGGCGCCCGAGGACATCGAAGCACCGCCGCCGGTGGCGCTGCCAGAGGGCGAGGTCGAGGCCTGGATTGCGCGGTCCTTGGATCAGCGGCCCGACCTCGCCGCGCGGCGCCAGGCGGTCTCCGCACAGCAAACGCTGATTCGCGAAGCGGAATTGCGCTGGATGCCGATCCTGACTACCTCGGCCTTTCTGCGCTGGAGCGACGTCAAGGGGTTCGTGGACAGCCACTGGATTTGGGCGGCCAACGTCAACCTGGTGTTCCCCCTTTTCGACCGCGGCGCGCGCTACGCCGACCTCAAGGAGCGCAAAGCTGCGCTGGCGCGGGTCCAGGCCGAAGCCGACAAGGCCGAAGCCGACCTGCGGGCCCAGATCCGCCAGGCCGCCCACGACATCGCGATTGCCGACGACGTCGTGCGCATCGCCGACCGCCAAGCTGAGGTGGCGCGCAGAGGCGCGGAGATTGCAAAGAAGTCACAGATTGCCGGCGTTGCCACTCACCTCGAGGTGGACGAAGCGTTGACCGCTGTACGGCTGGCCGAGGCCAACGCCGAGCGCGAGCGGGCCAACCGCGACCTTGCGGTGCTCAAGCTGCGGCACCTGACTGGGGATGTGCGGCCTTGACGCGCCAGGAATCGGAAAACACCCGGTCGATGACGCTCACACCACGATCGCGCCGCGAGTCGGACCTTTGGCCCGCGAGTTGGCGACCCTCCGAGCAAGCAAACGGGCCCAAGAAACGATTGAGTAAAACATCTCTGGGCCCATCGGCCGCCGGCATCACGTGCGGGTGAAATCAAAAACGGGCGTGCGCGGGTCGCCGTACATGGTCAGGGCGCCGCGCTCGCCGACCGCGTTGGGCCGTTGGAAGATCCAGTTCTGCCACGCAGTCAACCTGCCAAAAAGTTTGGTGTCGCAGGTCTCCGCGCCGACAAACCGCAGGTTCTGCTCCATGCCGGTCAGCGCGTCGGGCGAGAAGCTCAGCCGCTCTTCGATGGCGATGCGCAGTTCGTCGTCCCAGTCGAGGTCGTCCGGCGCGCGGGTGACCAGACCCAGCTGTTCCGCCTGGGCGGCCGCGATGGGTCCGGACAATCCGCGGACACGGGCCAACGCGCCGGCCTCTCCGAAATAGCGAATCTGCAAGCGGCTATTGCCATTGTGCGTGGCATGGACGCCAAAGTTGACGTCGTGCAGCGCCAGCGTGCTGGGCTGGCTCGGATCGTCGAGCATGTACGAGCGGTCGCAGCACCATAGCAACTCGGCGAGCGTGCCCGCGAAACAGGAACCGGGCAGCACCCGGGCGAACATCGACTTGGCCATGTTGTCCAGGCGGCGCAACACCCGACCTTGGTGCAACTGCACCTCGCGGGCCAGCCACGACCCTTCGGCGCGCAGCCGCGACAGGGCGTCGTCGTGGGCCAGCACGGCCTTGGCATCGCCTTGCGTCTGCAGCAGGATCAGGCCGACCTGGTTGTGGTTGAAGCGCAATTCCAGCAGGCACTCGTCCAGCTCGCGAAACGCCTGCAGCGCCCATGCCCCCGCGCCTTGCCCCCAAAGCCCCTCGGCTGTCGCGGCCGGCGGCGCACTAGGGCCGTGCACCGTCACCTGGGCGACACGGCGGCTGCCGTCGATCACCAGCTCGACATGAGGATACCGCAGGGTCCGCGACGGGCCGCTGGTCGATTCCGTGCGGGTCAGCGGGTGCAAGGCGATGCCCTGCTCCGAGCCGACGCCACCGCCCGCCTGCACGGTTTGCGCCGCGTGCCGGGCGATTTCGGCTTCCCACTTCGACTTGGGCCAACCGCCGTCCACCAGGCGCATGCGCAGCGCGTCGCGCAAACGAAAGCCCTCGGCCTTGGTGCAGAACACATCGGCGATGTCGCGGCGCACCTTGCGCTTGTCGACCAGGCGCGTCAGGCCGCCGGTGCCGGGCAGCACGCCAAGCAGCGGCACCTCGGGCAGCGACACGGCCGAGAACCCGTCGTCGATGAGGTAGATCTCGGCGCATGCCTCGGCCAGTTCGTAGCCGCCCCCGGCGGCCGTGCCGTTGAGCGCGGCCACGTAGCGTTGGTTCGACTGGGCAGTCGCCTCTTCGACTTCGCAGCGCGTCTCGTTGGTGAACTTGCAGAAGTTGACCTTGAAGGTGTGGCTCGACTGCGCCAGCATCCGGATGTTGGCGCCCGCGCAGAACATCTTGGGCACGGCCGAGGTCACCAGCACGCAGCGCACCTGCGGATGCTCGAAGCGCAGGCGGCGGACCGCATCGGCGAGTTCAATGTCCACGCCGAGATCGTAGCTGTTGAGCTTGAGCTCGTAGCCGTCGCGCAGCGGCGCATCTTTGTCCACGTTGAGCGTGAGCGTGGCGACGCCGCCGTCCACATGCAGCTTCCAGTGCTTGTAACTGTCCGGCGAACGCTGGAAGGTGACAGGAGCGGCTGCGGTGGCGGAATCGTGGCCCATGGCGTCCTTGCGCGCGGCCGGGGTGCGGCCGTTTCGGGGGCGCGCAGTGTAGGCCAGGGCTGGCCGATTGTCATCGCGATTTCACGGCACCCGCGGCGGAGCCGCGACTGCTTGCACCGCGCGGGCAGCTACAGACGCTCGACCACCAGCGCCACCGCCTCGCCGCCGCCGATGCACAGGCTGGCGACGCCGTAGCGTTTTGCTTGGCGCTGCAGGTTGTACAGCAGCGTGACCAGGATGCGGGTGCCACTGCCGCCGATCGGGTGGCCGAGCGCGACCGCGCCGCCATGGACGTTGACCTTGGCCGGATCGACGCCAAGGCCCTGGTTGCAGGCGAGCGACACCACTGAAAAGGCCTCGTTGATCTCGAACAGGTCGATGTCGGCAATCGTCAGACCGGCCTTGGCCAGCGCCTTTTGCACCGCTGCCACGGGGGCCGTGGTGAACCACTCGGGGTCTTGGGCGTGGCTCGCGTAGCCCAGAATGCGAGCCAGCGGCTTGCAGCCCAGCGCCTCGGCCTTGGCCGCCGTCGCCAACACCACCGCGGCCGCGCCGTCGTTGATGGAACTGGCGTTGGCGGCGGTGATGGTCCCGGCCTTGTCGAATGCGGGGCGCAGTCCGGCGAACTTGGCGGGGTTGCCCTTGCCGGGCTCCTCGTCGGCGTCGACCACGGTGCTGTCGCCCTTCTTGCCAGCAATGGTCACTGGCGCGATCTCGTCGCGGAAGATCCCGGCGGCGACGGCTTGCTGGGCGCGGCGATAGCTTTCGGCGGCGAAAGCGTCTTGGGCCTCGCGGCTGATGCCCTTGTCGCGGGCGCAGATTTCGGCGGCGTTGCCCATGTGGAAATCGTTGTACACGTCCCACAGGCCGTCCTTGATCATGCCGTCGGTCACCTGGCCGTGGCCAAGCCGGTAGCCGTCGCGCGCGCCACCGAGGTAGTACGGCGCCTGCGACATGTTCTCCATGCCACCGGCGATCACCACGTCGGCGTCACCGGCGCGGATCTGCGAGGCCGCGAGCATGACCGTCTTGATGCCCGACCCGCACACCTTGTTGACGGTAGTGCACGGCGTACTGCGCGGAAGTCCAGCGAAAAGTGCGGCCTGCCGGGCGGGCGCCTGTCCCTGGTTGGCGGGGAGCACGCAGCCCATGTACACGTCGTCGACTTGATCGGCCGGTACACCAGAGCGCTGCAGGGCCGCGGCGATCGCCACCGCCCCAAGCTTGGGTGCGGGCACCGAAGCCAGCGATCCGCCAAAGGAGCCGATGGGCGTGCGGGCGGCGCCGAGTAGGACGACAGAGGCGGGGTTCGCGGTGGACATGGCAGACTCCTTGAAAATCGTTGCGAAAAAGGCCTGGCGCCCGCTGGCGGGCGCGGAATTGGACACGCCGTGGCGGCGCGGTGTCAATTGCCGGCGGTCCAGGCATTCGGCGCTTGGCAGGCTTGCGGCTTTGCGGCAGCCTTGCAGGGCGCTGTCGCGCGGCCGAGGCCTTGATGGTCCGCACGGGTTGGGTAGCAGGCTTGGTCCTGACCGTGGGCTGCGGCGGCGCGGCGCCCCCGGCCAGCGTCGCAGACAGCGCGACCGTCGCCGAGGCCAGTTCCGACCAGGACACCGCCTTGACCGCCGCCGACGCAGCGACCGAGACGGCGAATCTGGATTCCGCCGACGCAGGAACCGAGATCCAGGTTGCGCGCAAGGTGGTCACCGGCACCACCAAGGTGACCAAGCCGAGCACGTCGGCCAGCTTCACCCTGACGCTGGTCGGTCCGATGACGCTGCACGTGGCCGAAGACGGCCACTACGACCTGACCATCGAGGCGGGCGGGCCGGTCAAGTTCCTGGCACCCAAGGTCGCGTTCCAGCAGCACCAACTGGGAACCAAGGGCCTGCAGACACCCAAGATCGCAGACGGCGCGGCGGTGCTGACCTACAAGGTGACCGGGGTCGTGCCAGCGGCGGCCGGCAAGTGGAAACTCGCCATCGACGTCAAGGACGCCGACGGGGCGGTTTTTGACATCGATGTCGCACCGTAGGAGCTACTTCTTGGCCTTGGGCTTCTTGCCGTCGGGCGCGCCGCCCTTGGGCGGGACCGGCTGGTTGGCGGCCAGGGCATCGGCGACTTCCTTGCGGCGCTCGGCCTCTTCTTTCTCGGCTTTCGCCAAGGCCTCGATTGCCGCCTTTTTCTTGGCCTGGTAGTCGGCTTCTGCTTTCTTTTTCTTGGCTTCTCCGTCCAGGTCCACGACGCCGGCCGCGGCTTGCTTGATCCAGGCGTCGTCCTCGCTCGCCTGCAGGTAGGTGCCCTCCTTGGGCAGTTCCAGCGCGCCGTCTTCTGCGCGCTTGCGCGGGTCGGGGACGCTCGGCGGCAGGTATTCTTCGCGCTCGATCGGCATCGCATTCAAGTCGAGCACCGCGGTGCCGTCGCCTTGGGCGGCCTTGAGGCGCTCGGCGTACTCCAGGTCCCGCTTGGCCTGCACGTCGAGGTCCAGCACCCATCCGACCATGTGCGGATAGGCCTCGATCTCGGCCCAGGACTTCAATGGGAACTGGCTGCGCCACACAAGCGTCACAAGCCGGGCCTCGACGTCGAACACCAGCGTATCGAGGCGCAGGTCCTTGCGCTCGATGCCGGCCCCGCGGTCCAGTTCGCCGGTCAGCACCTTGCCGGGCAGCTTGAAGTAGAGCGTGCCCTCCTTGCTCAGGTTGTGCAGGGTCACGGCCTCGTCGCCCCGCAGCTCGTGCCACTGCAACTGGGTCGGCGCGCAGTTGTAGAAGGGCGCGCGCAGCGGCGGCGGCTTGCCCATCTTGTCCATCTCGCGCAGTTGCCGCACTTGGTCCTCGTCCTCCAGGTCCAGACCGCGCTTGTGGTCCTCCATGCGCTGGTCAAAGGTACCCATCGTCGAGGCCGGCGGGCCGAACCAGGTCACGCGCGGCCGCGCAAACCGCGGATAGCAGCCGAACCCGGCGGGAACGGGTAATTCGTCCAGACGGGCGATGTCACGAATCAGATCCTTGGGCGTCAGCGGCGTGTCCGGGTGCTCGATTTGCGGCAATTCGAGCCGCTGCAGAACCTCGCGCTGATTGCACACGCAAAAGCCCCGGCCAAACGGGTTGGTCGGGCAGGTGATTTGCGGGTAATTGGCCAGCGCCTCCTCTTCGCGCTTGCGGCGCTCTTCGGCTTCTTTGTCGCGTTGCTTCTTGCCCGCCGAGTCGGCCTCGTCGAGATCGGTCTTGAGATCCTTGTCCCAGCGGTCGGCGGCCTCGTCCTCGGGCAGGTCGTCCAGTTCGATCACGCGGGTGCCGCCAGTGTTCTGGATCTCGGCGCGGGCACGGCGCTTGGCTTCCTTGGCGGCCGTTTGGACCTCGGCCTCGGCCTTCTTGCGGTCGGCCTCCAACTCCTTGGCGAGCTGCTCGTCGCTCAGCAACTCGGCGCCATCGTCCACCTCGATGAAGTCGCCCGCCGCGTTCCGGCGCAGGTTCTTACGGGCCTCTTCGGCGGCGCGCGCAGCGGCGGTCTCCTGGTCGATGCGCATTTGCGCTGCCATCTCGGCCAGTTGCTGATTCTCGAACTCCTCCAGCGACAGCACTGCGGTGCCGTCCTTGCTGGCCGACGCGCCCCACAGGCGCACGCCCTCTTCGTCGAAACCCTCGGAACCGTCGCCGAGCTTGAGTTTCTCCGCCTTGGCCTTGGCGTCTGCGTCTTTCTTGGCAAAGACCTCGTCAATCTGCTTTTGCTTTGCTTCGACGGCGGCCTTCTTGTCCTTTTCGGCTTTGACCTTGACTTTGGCGGCGTTCTTCTCCGCGGCCTCGGCGTCCATCACCTCGTTGACCTTGGCCGCCATGCGAAGTTCGGTGTCGTCCTGAATCCACCAGGTCTTGCCGCCGTAGGCGAGCTTGTACGACAGCGGCAGATCCTTGATCGGCTCGGGCTTGGTGAAGGTCGGCAGCTGCGGCACCAGCTTGTTGTCCACCTTCTTGGGCGGCTGCCACACGGCCTTGCGCGGGCCGAGGATTTTGAGTCGCTCGGTGCGGCTGCCGAGCGTCAGGCCGACTTCGAATTCGGGCGCGGCTTTGCCACCGGGAGCGTAACCCTTGCCGATGACGAGCACGTCGACCTTGGGCTTTTCGGGCACGAACTCGACTTCGAGGGTCGGCGGCGCCTTGTCGGGCTTGCCCTCGTCGCAGCGGTCCTTCTCCAGGAAGGGCGGCTGCTCCGCGTCTTCGAGTGCGACGATTTCCAGCGCGTCCTGGGCGATCTTGTAGGTGCGGCGGGCGATGAGCGCGATGCACAGCGAGCCGTCCGCGCGCTCGCACGGCAGCAACTGGACCCAATACCCTTTGCGCATGTCGGCCACGGCCACGCCTCCGCGGCGGCAAGGGTAGCCGCAGCCCCGGTTGCCGTCTACACTGGCGGTCCGGCGCGGCGGGCGCGCGTTCAGGCAGCGGCCACCCTTGGACCAGACGACCGTTCTTCGATTCTTCAACCGCGACGTCCCATTCCATGCCGTTGTCGGCTTGCGGGTTGAGCGCGCCGAACGCGGACAGGCCCGTCTGGTGGTGCCTTTTCGTGCGGAACTGCTGGGCGACGCGGCGCGGCCAGCCATCCATGGCGGCGTGCTGGCGACCATGATCGACGTGGCCGGCGGCGCGGCGGTAATGAGCGAAATCGGCGAACACGACCGGACCTCGACCATCGACATGCGCGTGGACTACTTGCGACCTGGTGAAAAACTTGACCTTTTTGCGGACGCCCGCATCGTTCGCATGGGCGCTCGCGTGGCTGTGGCCGCGGCAGTCGTCCATCACGGCGATGCGGCGCGACCGGTCGCTGAAGGGCGGTTGGTGTTCGACATCCGGCGGCGCCCAAACCCAACGGGCGAATCGGCCGACCCCGCGTAGCGTCCAAGGTCCTGCCCCGCGCCTGGCGGGCGAGATTGCATGGTGGCCCGCGCTCCCCCGCGCCGGCCCTCGGAGTTGCGGATGCGTTTCCACTGGTTTTCGCTGTTTGCCTTTACCTGTATCGCGGCCGCGCCCGCTGACGCCGCAGACGCCCCGCCGAGCGCCGACCCGGCCGCCGACCCCGCCAAGGACATCGCGCTGCTCGACGGCGTCATCAAGGCCAAGGCGCGCGACAAGGCGGCGGTGGACGAAGTGGCCAAGGCCTTCGTGCGCATGGCGCAGTTGCAGACTGCCAAGGGCGACGCCAAGGCCGCGAACGCCACCCGCGAGCGCATGGTCGAGTGGTACGACGCCCAGGGTCATCCCAAGGACGGCGGTCCGTTGGCGACGTTGGTGGCAGAGGCGCGCTTTCGCGGCTTGGAGCCCGCGGTCGCCGCCGAACTGGCCCGCAAGCTGGTCCACGACGGCAAGGTGGCCGCCGACGCGCGCAAGCACCTGGACGGCTGGCTCGACGCCCTCGGCGCGCAGGTCAAGTGGGCGACGCCAGCCCCGCCGACCAAGGACGCAAGGGCGCAGCGGGTGGGCAAGCCGCTCATCGACAGCCTGCTCGCCCTGCGCGCCTATGGCGCCCTGCCCTGGACGCGTGCCGGCCACCTGAGCGCAGGTCGGCTGCTGATGGCGGTTTCCCAGCAGGTCGCCGCGTGGGCGGCCCTCGAAGCGGCCGACAAGCAGGCGGATCTCGTCGAAGCCTCGCGGCAACTGCGCGACCAGGCCGCCGAAGTGTGGGAGCGCAGTTGGAAGGAAAGCGACGTCGCCGGCCAGCGCGACAACTGGGCGCTGCAGATCCGCAAGGAGCTCGCGCAGATCAAGCCCGCCGAATACCCCGACATCGACAAGGCGGCCGAAGAGACGCTGACGCCGCAGCAGCAGGAAGCCTCGCGGCTGGCGACGCTGGCGCAGCGCACCGACAACGCGCAACTCAAGGTGCTCTACCTGCGCAAGGCGACCAACCTCGACCCGAGCAACACCCAGCTCAAGGAACTGCTCAAGCAGGCCGAGGCCGAGCTGGCGGGCAAGGCAAAGCCGTAGATCGGCGCATTCGCAGCACAATTCGCAACAAGGACCACGCCCATGTGCGGCATCTTTGCCTTTTTGGACGTCCACGCCGACCCGGCCGCGCGCCGCGCCCAGGCCCTGCAACAAGCGCGCATCTTGCGCCACCGCGGCCCGGACTGGAGCGGCGTATGGTCCAACGACCGCGCCATTCTTGCGCACGAGCGCCTGGCCATCGTCGACGTCTTGCACGGCGCCCAGCCGTTGCGCAGCGCCGACAGCCGCAAGGTCCTGGCAGTCAACGGCGAGATCTACAACCACCGCGAGCTGCGTACGGGGCTGGCCTGCCCCTACCCGTTCGCCACCGACTCGGATTGCGAAGTGATCTTGCCGCTGTACGAGCAGCACGGGGTGCAGTTCCTCGATCGGCTGCGCGGCATGTTCGCCTTCGTGCTGTACGACAACGGAGCAGCGGACGGCAAACCGCGCTGGCTGATTGCGCGCGACGCCATCGGCATCATCCCGCTGTACGTCGGCCGGACCGCGGACGGCACCCTGGTGGTCGCGAGCGAAATGAAGGCGCTGGTCGGCGTGTGCACGACCGTCAAGGCATTTCCGCCCGGGCACTACCAGACCCAGGACGACGCCGCGCCGGTGCGGTGGTGGCACCGTGACTGGTTCGACGTCGACGCTGTGGACGACCGGCCGCTGGACCTGCGGCACCTGCACGACGCGCTGATCGACAGCGTGCGCGCCCACCTGATGAGCGACGTGCCCTACGGCGTGCTTTTGTCCGGCGGGCTGGACTCCTCCTTGGTCAGTGCCATCGCCGCGACCATGGCCGAGCGCCGCGTCGAAGCCGAGGGCCGCGAACGCGCGTGGTGGCCGCGCTTGCACAGCTTCAGCATCGGCCTGCACGGCTCGCCGGACCTCGCCGCCGCGCAGCGGGTCGCCGACCAGTTGGGCACCGCACACCACGGCTTCACCTTCACGGTGCAGGAAGGGCTGGACGCCTTGCGCGATGTCATCTGGCACATCGAGACCTACGACGTGACCTCGATCCGCGCCAGCACGCCGATGTACCTCATGGCCCGCCGCATTCGCGCCATGGGCGTCAAGATGGTGCTGTCGGGCGAGGGCTCGGACGAGATCTTCGGCGGCTACCTGTACTTCCACAAGGCGCCGGACGCGCGCGCCTTCCACGAAGAGCTGGTCCGCAAGCTGCACAACCTGCACCTGTACGACTGCCTGCGCGCCAACAAGTCGATGGCCGCCTTTGGCGTCGAAGCCCGGGTGCCGTTCTTGGACCGCGATTTCATCGATACCGCCATGCGCGTCCACGCCCGCCACAAGCTGTGCGGCCGAGCCGGCGACGGGCGCATGGAAAAGCACATTTTGCGCCAGGCATTCGAAGGTTGGCTGCCGGCGGAGATCCTGTGGCGGCAGAAAGAGCAGTTCAGCGACGGCGTAGGCTACGGCTGGATCGACGCCCTCAAGGCCCACGCCGCGGCCGAGGTCACCGACCGGCAACTGGCCGAGGCGGCCGAGCGCTTCCCCATCGGCACGCCGGCCACCAAGGAGGCGTACCTGTACCGGGCGATGTTCGAATCGATGTTTCCGCTGCCGTCCGCGGCCGCCACCGTGCCGGGCGGGCCGAGCGTGGCGTGCAGCACGCCGACGGCGATTGCGTGGGATGCCAGTTTTGCGGCGAACGCCGACCCGAGCGGGCGGGCGGTGGCTGGAGTGCATCGGGGAAGCTGAGCGGGCTGAGATCGATTGGCGCGTTCGTCCCTGTGTATCGCGAAGGCGTGGCGGTGTGCTTGGCGACTCGGGCGCGGTGCCGGGCGCGGTCGATGCCGCACAGTCGACGCCGCGGTCGCGCTTACGGACCGGGCCACGGCGTGCAGGCCTTGCAATATTTCTTGAGGTCGGCGCAGGTGTTCAGGCAACCAGGGCCCTTGCCTTCGTAGTTGGGTTCGCACCAGGCGTTGATTGCGTCGATATCCTTGGAGTCGGCGTAGCCCGCGCACTGCTTCCAGTTCAGCTTCTTTCAGACCTCAATTGGAAAGAAGGCGATGCAAGCGGGATCCTTGGACATGCAAGGCCCATACGCTTGGTCAAACTGCTCGGGTGTTGCGCCAGGCTCAATCGGCCATCGTCGTACCCACAAAGGCATATAAAACCACTGAAGCCGCGTTTTCCATCAACCCGCGCACGTAGAGCCCATGCACAAAATCGCAGCCCCGGAAACCCGCCGCGCAATACCCAGCAAATCGACCCTGTGTGCCGGCATCTGTGATCGCGCCCGCGCCGTCGAATAGCGGAGTCGCCACGCCGACTTGCAACCCCGCGAATCTCGATCCCTTTGCCGGCCAGAGCGTCGCTGCGGCGGTCCACCGCGGCGGTCCCGCCGGCCGTGTCGACGCCCTGGCACTGCTGGATTTTCCTTGAATAATTGCCCGCCGACCCCGGCGACTGCGATGCTTGCGCCCCGCAAATCCTGGGCGTTGGCCGCGCGGTTGCGCCCCCGGCTACAACGCCACGAGGCCGGCGGGCGGCATGAGCATGGCGCCTGTGCCGCCCGCCGGCAACACCCTGAGGCAAAATCATGCAACGCGAAGCCCCGTGCCGCAAGCACCTGCGTACGGTCGTCCGCGTCTGCAACGTCCGCACCGACAAGACCACCGGCAAGCGTGTCGTCGAGAACCACTACTACTTGTCGAGCCTGACCCACACGGTGCTGCACCCGTCGCTGTGGCTGGAAATGATCCGCCGCCGCTGGTCGGTGGAGAACCAAAACCACAACACGCTGGACACCGCGTTCTTCGAGGACGACTCGCCGTGGCTGAGGCGGCCGCAAGGCATGCTGGTCATGAACGCGCTGCGGCGGATCGTCTACAACTCGCTGGCGATCTTCCGGTCGGTGACCACGCGCAGCGAGACCAAGCGCGCGCTACCGTGGGCCGAACTGCTGCAGCGCACGTACGACGCGCTCATCCGGGCCACCGCCACGACGGTCGCCGGCTTGCGGAGGCGCGTCCCCGCCTGCGGCTGAGTTTGCCGGAGGCGCAAGCCGGCAAATAACGCCAAGGATTTGCAGTACATGCCCCGCCCTGCTTGGGCCTACGTCCCCCCAGCGCCGGCGGGGGTGCATGGCGTAGCCCTGCACAGGGTTAGGGATGGACAGGCCTTACGTCGAAAACGGCGTCCACTGAGGCAGCGGCGGGCCAACTGGAGGGGCGAGGTCGATCAATCCTGCCCGATTTACCTCCGACCGTGTGCAATTTATCGCGAACACCTACAGTTTGCGCCTGCGCGCCGATCGCCTCCGCGACCGCGGCCTGCTCAACAAGAAGGAACTCGCCGACAAGCTCGGCATCCAAGCTGCCACGCTGGGTCGAGCACGGCATCATCAAGGCCCACGCGGCCAACGGCCACGCGTGGCTATATGAGGAGCCAGCGGAACTGCCCGAAAAGCACTCCAGCCGCTGGGATCCGTTATGTAATCGCTCGGGCGCACAGCGCGTGCAGCCAGCTCGGGCCCAAAATGCTCAACTGGATCCGCAAGAGGTGTAGTGTGGAGACGTTTGGTTGGCAAAAATGCACAGCCCGCCCGCCTGGAAGTACAGGACCTTGATGTGGTGCTTGCGCTTGCCGACGAAGATGAACAGGTGGCCGGCGAACGGGTCAGCGTCGACGCAGCGGCGGCGGGCCTCGGCGAGCAGGCCGTCAAAGCCGCGGC
>VGRO01000059.1 GCA_016875335.1 Deltaproteobacteria bacterium
GCGCCAGGTGCCCGCACGCGGCAAGTTCGCCGCCGTAGCAATTGGCCTCGGCAAGCCGGAACTCTGCGCGTTTCTGGTCCTTGACGGTATCGGTCGGCGAACAAGCGGAGAGCCCCAGGCACGCGGCTGCGACCACCCCCGTGCGCGCAACCTGGGCAAACCGGGAATCACGCATCACTTCCGCCCCCCTCGTCGCTCTCATCCTCGCCGGCCTCGTCGAACTGGTCGATGAGTTCCTGGGCGCGCGTCGCCTCGGTAGCTGGCACTACGATGGCCGAACCGTGCGAGAACGTCAGCGCGGGCGCCAGACCGCCCATGTCGTCGGGGTCGAGCGCCGTGGCATCGACGCCGTTGTCGCGCAACCACTGCAAGAGCGGCGCAGCGGCCATCGGGTTGTCCACGTACAAGACGGCGCGTTCATTGGAGAACATCCGATCCTCAGCCAGGCGGCGCACCGGCCACCGCGAAAAGGATGGCACAAAACCCAGCGTAGCGCGCGTTTTTTGGCCAAAGGCGCGGCGTGTGCCTTTTTTGCCGGCCGCGTCCGCTCGGCGGGCTTGCCGGCCGGCTGCCATGTGGGCGACCATCGCCAGGCCGGCGGACGCACCGCCGCGGACGCACCATGGCCGAAAGCCCCGCCCACCTGCTGCTCGTGGTCGACATTGGCAACACCAACACCGTGTTGGGCCTGTACCGCGCGGCCGAACTGCTCGATCAGTTCCGCCTCGAAAGCCGCCGCGGCGCCACCAGCGACGAGATGGCCGTGTTGACCGAGCAACTCCTGCGCCACCGCGGATTCGAGCCCGCCGACGTGGCCGCCGCGGTCATCGCCAGCGTGGTGCCGCAGTTGACGCCGACCTTTGCCGAAGTCTGCGAGCGCGTCGCCGGCAAGCCCCCCCTGGTCGTCGGCCCCGGCACGCGCACCGGCATGCCGATCCACATCGACAACCCCAAGGAGGTTGGCGCCGACCGCATCGTCAATGCCATCGCGGCCTTCGAGCGCTACAAGTCGGCGTGCATCGTCGTCGACTTCGGCACGGCGACCACCTTCGACGTCATCAACGGCAAGGGCCACTACCACGGCGGCGTCATCGCGCCCGGCATCGGCATCTCGGCCGACGCGCTCTTTACGCGGGCCGCCAAACTGCCGCGCGTCGAAATCCAGCGGCCGCCATCCGTGGTCGGCAAGACGACCGTCCACGCCATCCAGGCTGGCCTGCTGTGGGGCTACGCCGGCCTGGTCGACGGGCTGATCGTCCGACTGAAGGCCGCCATGGGCGAACCGGCGCGGGTCTGTGCGACCGGTGGCCTCGCGCCGCTCATCGCCGCCGAGACCACCGGCATCGAGGCGGTGCACGAGTTTTTGACTTTGGAAGGCCTGCGGCTGATTTGGGAGCGGAATCGGGAGGCCTGAGCGCCTGGGGCATCACGGAATGGGCGGCAGCTTGGCGTGGAACCTCTTGTGCATGCCCTCCGACAGGCAGAGCCACTCGCCAAACTCCAGGCGAACGTTCTCGGTCTCGCGCTGCGCCCAGTCGGCGTCGCTCTCGATGCGCCGGGAGATCTCCGCGAGCTGCCCGAGAAGCTTGGTGGACGTCGCGTCGGCGGGACTCGGCGCGGTCGTTCGCGCACGGTCGAGGCGCTCGCGGGCGATCGAGAGGGGACCGTGCTGAAAGTGGAAGGCGGCGGCGTGGAGTTCCTCCACGAACACGTCGGACGGACAGACCGGTCGGATTGCCCTCGCCGATGCTGTCGTCGTCGCACCGGACTCCGTTCGCGTTCTACCGCAGCCGCAGCCGACCGCGGCGATGAGCACCGCGACGACGGTGACTGCCGGGACCCGACAGGTCTCCCAGGTATCGCGCGCAGTCGAGCGCCGACCGTTTTCGTGCGGCGATCTGCCATGGCTCTCGCGGAACGCGCCTTGCCGCCCTGGAGTTTCACGCGAGGCGCTCACTGGACACCGCGTCATGGTGCCCGGTGGTAGCCCATGTCGGCGTCGCCCGAGTCGAGTGCGCCCGAGGTCGCCGTCGTCAGCTTGACCTTGCTGCCACCGAGCGCAGGTTTGGGGGCCGCGTCTCCGGACGTGATGACCGGCGCCACGTTGACCACGCACGCTCCGCCTGCGCACTTGCCGGCACCGTCCTGGCACGGCTGCCCTTCGCTGCCGGGCTTGGGGCCGGCGACCACGCACGCAAGCGCACCACCCTTGCAGCCGACGACACTGGCCGCGCAGGGATCCTTGACGTCGCACGCTTCGTTGGTCTTGTAGGAGTCATCCACGTCGTTCTGACAGTTGCCGTCGGATCCGCACTTGTCCTTGGTGCAGGGGTTGCCGTCGTCGCAATCGCCACAGAGCGAGTCGGCAACGGCCTGGTCCACCTGGCCTGCTTCGGGCACGGCGACGTCGGGCTGGCTGGTTTCCTGGACGACGTCCACGGGCGGGAGCGTCGCGTCCACCGCGGCATCGGCCGCCGGATCCACTTCCGCTGCGCCGGGGTCGGGCACGGAATCGGGCGCACTGCCGGGGTCGGTCGGACTGGTTTCCACTTTGGTGTCAAGGGTGTCGCTCAGCACGGCAGCACCGTCGTCGGGCTGCCCATCGCCATCGCCGTCGACGCCGGACGCGGTCTCGATCGCCGTCTCGGCCGCGTCCGCGCCAGCGTCGCCGAGACGGCTGCGGGGTGTGTCGGCGCCCGGCCCAAGGTCACCGGGGACCGACGAATCCGGCGCATCGGCAATCTGGACGCCGCCCTTTCCGACGAACGCGTCTTCGGCGGCCAACTCCACGCCCTGACACGCCGACGCAACGGCCGCAACGCACGCCAAGCCGAGCAACCTGCGAAAAACGAACAGCATGGTGGGACGGCTCCGGCACGCATCGCGTGTCGACAGAAGCTGGATGGCGCTTCGCCCCGAATCCGCTGCGGCGCAACGCCACTGCCTTGCCGCCAGCGCCGCTCTGGCTGCGGTGGCGACGATGGACACGCCATGCTGCGGCGGGTGACCGGCCGTGTCAAGCCCTGAATTCTCGACAGAAGCCGACCAAACACCCGCTCCTGCGCGCGCAACCTTCCGGCGCCGACAAACCTTGAAGGCTTCGCACGGTCGCCGTCTGCGCGGTGGTGGGGCTCATCCGCAGCCACACTTCCGCGCCAATCGCCTCAAGAGGTTGCGCCGCGTCCGTCACGGAAATGTCGTCTGGCAGCCCAACCGCAGAATCCATTGTCGCCCCTTGCGCCTCCAACCCGTCGAAGCGCGCACCCCGCCGCGCTGGAGCCCACCATGAAACGCATCGTGATCCTCGGCGCTGGCACCGGCGGGACGCTGCTGGCCAACAAGCTCGTCCAGGCGCTGCCCGACTGGGCCGTGCAGGTCATCGACCGCGACGATGCACACCTGTACCAGCCAGGTCTGCTTTTCTTGCCGTTCGGCGGTTACCGCGAGTCAGAGCTTGTGCGCAGCCGCAAGGGACTCATCGACCCGCGCGTGCAGTTCACCGTGGCCGAACTCAACCGCATCGCGCCGGACGAGCACCGCGTCTACCTGCAAGGCGGCGCGCGGGTGCCCTACGACATTCTGGTGGTCGCCACCGGCAGCCGCGTCACCCCGGAGGCCACGCAAGGCCTGACCGCAGTCGGTTGGCGCGACAACGCCTTCGATTTCTACACACTGGACGGAGCGCGGGCGCTGCGCGACAGGCTGGCCCGCTTCGACAAGGGCCGTCTGGTGCTCAACGTCGCCGAAATGCCCATCAAGTGCCCGGTGGCACCTTTGGAGTTCCTTTTCCTCGCCGACGCCTACTTCACGCAGCGCGGGGTGCGCAAGGATATCGACATCGTCTACGCCACGCCGCTCGAAGGTGCCTTCACCAAACCCAAGGCGTCGGCGTTGCTCGGCGACATGCTGGGCAAGCGCGGCATCTCGGTGGTGCCCGAATTCGCGGTGTCCGAGGTCGACGGTGCGGCGCGCACCATGAAAGCCTTTGACGGTCGCGAGGTGGACTACGACCTGCTGGTGTCGATTCCGCTGCACGCTGGCAGCGAGGCCATCGCGCGTTCGGGCTTGGGCGACGTGGGCGGTTGGTTTCCGACCGACAAGCACACACTGCAGAGCCGCCACCACCCGGATGTGTTTGCGATTGGCGATGCGACGGATGTGCCGGCGAGCAAGGCGGGCGCGGTCGCGCACTTCCAGGGCGACGTGCTGTTGACCAACATCGTGCGCCACACCGAGGGGCAGCCGCCGCTGCCGGAATTCGACGGGCACGCCAACTGCTTTATCGAAACCGGCCACGGCAAGGCCATGCTCATCGACTTCAACTACACGACGGAGCCCCTGCCGGGCCGCTTTCCGCTTCCGGCGGTGGGTCCGTTCACGTTGCTGCAAGAGAGCGCGGTCAACCACTGGGGCAAGCTGGCGTTCAAGTGGATCTACTGGAACGTGCTGCTGGCCGGCAAGGAACTGCCGCTCGACCACCGCATGCTGATGGCCGGCAAATGGGCCTGATGGAGGACACCATGAACCCCGACACGACCACACAGGCGCTGCTGGACCGCATCGACGCGCTGCAGACCCAAGTCGCCTACCTCGTCGATCGCCAGCGCAAGCAAGAGGAACTCTTGGCGGACATGACGCCGATTCTCCGCGCGGCCCTGGGCGAGGCGACCTGGCGGCTCGATGCCCTTGAGAAGCAAGGCTGGTTTGCGTTCGGCCGCGAATTGGGGGCCATTGCCGAGCGCGTCGTAGGCCATTACAGCCCGGGCGACGTCCGGCAGTTGGGCGACGCCACCATTGCCATCCTCGACACCGTCCGCGCGCTGACCCAACCTGCGGTGCTGCACATCGCGGCCGAGGCGGGCCAGGTGCTCCAAAATGCCGACAGCGTCGAACCAGTCGGTGTGTTTGGCATGATGCGCGCCTCAGGCGACCACGACGTGCAGAAGGGCGTGGCGGTGATGTTGGAACTGCTGCGCCACCTTGGCCGCGGTGCCCAGGCTTTGGCGCAAACCCAGGATCCTGCGGCGCTGCGCAAGGCTCGGCTGGCGGCGTCGCTCGGCCCCAAGCGCAGGGCTGCGGTGGCTGGGCCGCCCGGATCGAATACCCAACCGGCGGGCTGCGCGATCGGGCCCTCGGTGCCGGCGCCGACGGCGACAGTGGTCGATGGCGTGGCATTCTCTGCAGACGGTCACCTCGCCGACCCCAACGTGTGGACACGCGAGCTTGGCGACAAGTTGGCCCTTGCGCTGGGCCTGCAGCTCGACCCGCCGCGCTGGCAACTGGTCGACGCCGCCCGCGCCGATTGGGGCCAGACCGGTCAGTCGCCCAACGTCCGGCGGCTGACGCAGGTCACCGGCATTGCTACCAAGGAGATCTATGCGCTGTTTCCCAAGGCGCCGGGCCGCACCATTTGCAAGGTCGCCGGCATTCCCAAGCCTGCAGGATGCCTGTGAAAACGCCCCATGGGAGCCTGTCGGCGAAATGCCAGAATCGGCAGATTCTGCCCGACAGGCTCCTAGTAGGCGAAACCCCAAATTCGCACCGGGATACGGGCCGTGATGCCACAACAATTCCTCAATCGGTTTCGCCTACTAGCTGCTCGTTGCGTGAAGGGGGCTCGCAGCCCCCTCGCGCGCCCATGCGCGCTCACCCCCGCGTCCGGCCGCAGCCGCGGCCGGAAGTACCTCGGCCCGGTTGCGCGCCGGAACCCGGCGCGAACTTCGGGCCTGAGGTACTAGCCGACGCGGCCGCTGGACCATGTGGGCCCCGCAGCGCCGTCCGGATCGCAAGGGAAAACCCAATGTGACACGCCGGCCGCGGCCGGCAAGGAGGACCCCGTGACCACAACTGCCACACCCCGCCGCAAAGTCGCCATCATCTGCTCGCACGGAGGCCTCGACGAAGCCTACCCAGCGCTCATCCTGGCCAACGCCGCACGCCAGAGCGACATCGACGCCTTCGTGTTCTTCACCTTCTGGGGCCTGGATGTCATCACCGAGGGCAAGGTCGACCACTTGCACGTCAACCTGGCCGGCAACCCGACGAGCCCCATGCCGACCATCGTCGCCGGCCTGCCGGGCATGGAGAGCTTGGCCGCGTCGATGATGAAGAAGCAAATGGAGGAGCTGGAACTGCCGACCGCCCGCGAGATGCTGCAGATCATCGACGAGGCCGGCGCCGAGTTGTACGCCTGTGAACTGGCGATGAAGATGTTCAAGCGCAGCAAGGCCGATCTGGTGGCGCAGGTCAAAGACGTCATCACCGCGGGGGATTTCTACGACCTGGCGGAGGGGGCGCAGATTATCTTCACGTAGGTCGCCAACGCATGGCGAAGAGCTTGGACGACACGAAGGTCTTGACGCCGCCGAAGTGTGGTCCGGTCGAGTTGTGGACCTTGGACTCGGCCTGCCAGGTCTTGTAGCTGCCGGCCGCGAGCCAGGCGGCCAGGGCTTTGGCCTCGGTGGGCGGCAGCGATTCCGTCGCGGCGATGTCAGGGGCCGTGTCCGGCGTCGCCCCAGGATCGGGCGGCGTATCGGGTGCGGCAGGGGCATCGGGTGGGGCAAGGGCATCGGCAGTTTCGCCGGCATCGGGCCCCGCGTCGGGTTCGGCGTCGGGCCCCACATCGGTCGCCGTGGCGCCATCGGCAACCCCGACATCGTCCGCGCTCGCCGCGTCAAAGGCGGTTTCCCCTCCCGAGGCGTCCGCGGCCGCAGCGGCATCCGATCCGCCGTCCGGCGCGGCGGCCCCGAGGTCGGCGATGGGAGACAGGATGTCCATTCCCCCGCCGGCGGCCGTCCCGGTATCGGCGCCCCGCATGATCGCTCCCGCGTCTTCGAAACCGCCGCCGCCCGTCGCGTTGCCGGCCGTGCCGCCGCCGGTTGCTGGCGTGGGCACGGGATTGACGGCGCACGCCGCAACCGCCAAGGCAAGGCCGAGTCTCGCCCAAAAGCTGAGCATCCGAGCCATGCGGCCCTCCATCGTCGTCAACTGAGCCCTTCGATGAGCCCGCGGTCGTTGAGCCGGATGCGCGTCGCGGCTGGATCGCGCGGCAACCCCGGCATCGTCATGATTTCGCCGCAGATGACCACCAGGAACCCCGCGCCGGTCGCCAAGCGAATCTCGCGGATCGGCACGCCGTGGCCGGTCGGCGCGCCGAGCAGGTTGGGGTCGGTCGAAAAGCTGTACGGCGTCTTTGCCATGCAAATCGGGTAGTGGCCGTAGCCCTGCGTCTGGTAGCTGGCAAACTCGTCGCGGATCTTCTTGTCGGCCAGCACCTCGTCGGCGCCATAGAGGCGCGTGCAGATGAGCTTGACCTTGTCGAAAAGCGGCAGGTCGTCGGGATAGAGCGGTGCGAACTGCGCAGTGTCGCTGTCCACCAGTTGCGCGACTTCGCGCGCTAGGTGCTCGCTGCCTCGGCTGCCATCGGCCCAGTGGGTGCACAGCACGGCCTTGGTCCCCATCTCGGCGGCAGCGCGCACGATTTCGGCGATTTCGGCGTCACTGTCGGTGTCGAAGCGGTTGATGGCCACGATCGCCGGCACGCCGAACTGCTTGAGGTTGGCGATGTGCCGGCGCAGGTTGCTGAGGCCCTTGACCAGGGCCGGCACGTTCTCTAGGTCGCGCGCCGCCTTGTCGACCTTGCCATGGGTCTTGAGCGCGCGCACGGTGGCCAGGAGCACCGCGGCGGCCGGCTTGAGCCCGCTCTTGCGGCACTTGATGTCGAAGAACTTCTCTGCGCCGAGGTCGGCCCCAAAGCCCGCCTCGGTGACCACGTAGTCAGCCAGCTTGAGCGCGGTCTTGGTCGCCACCACCGAATTGCAGCCATGGGCGATGTTGGCAAACGGGCCGCCGTGCACGAACGCAGGGTTGCCCTCCAGCGTTTGCACCAGGTTTGGCATCAGGGCATCCTTGAGCAGCACGGTCATCGCACCGTCGGCCCCGAGCTGGCGGACGAACAGCGGCTTCTTGTCGAAGGTGTATCCAAACAGGATGTTGCCGAGCCGCGTCTGCAGGTCGGCGAGGTTTTCGGCGAGGCAGAAAATCGCCATCACCTCGCTGGCGACCGTGATGTTGAAGCCGGTTTCGCGCGGGTTGCCGTCGGCCGCGCCGCCAAGGCCGGTGACCATCGCCCGAAGGCTGCGGTCGTTCATGTCCATGGCGCGTCGCCACGTCACGCGCCGCAGGTCGATTCCGAGTTCGTTGCCCCAGTAAACGTGGTTGTCGATCATCGCCGCGAGCAGGTTGTTGGCGGCGGTGATGGCGTGGAAATCGCCGGTGAAGTGCAGGTTGATGTCCTCCATGGGCACCACCTGGCTGTAGCCGCCGCCGGCCGCCCCACCCTTGAGGCCAAAGCATGGCCCCAGCGAGGGTTCGCGCAGGCATACGGCGGCCTTCTTGCCGATGCGGTTCAGACCATCGGTCAGGCCCACCGAAAGCGTGGTCTTGCCTTCGCCTGCCGTGGTCGGCGAGATGGCGGTGACCAGGATCAGCTTGCCGTTGGGGCGGTCCCTGAGGGTGTCGAGGTACTCGAACGCGATCTTGGCCTTGTGGTGGCCAAAAGGATAGAGGTGCGCCTCGGGTACACCGAGCCGGGCGGCGATTTCGCCAATGCGCCGGATCGCGGCGGCCCGTGCAATGTCGATGTCTTCGGGAATCGAGCGGGGCATGGGGCACGCAAGGCGCGGACGGCGCCGCTTTGGGGATTGTGACAGCCTGACTCGAACGACCCCGAAACGAGCGGGCAGCGAGTCGGCTTGCAAAGACGCGAGCTTGCGACCCAGCCAGCAAGCAATGGGGCCGCGTGACAAATCAACCTGATTTGTCACAGACCCTTAGCGTGGGCGCGCGCGCGGGGCGTGTCAAGGTCGCCCGTGCCTGGATTTGCGCCCGCGGCAAAAAACCGGCACAACCCGCGCCTCGCCGCACTGCGCGGCGCGCTGGCCACCGTGAAGCCGCTGACCGACCCCCTGGAACAGTTCGTGTCGCCCGAGCGGGTGGCCCGCATCGACCGCGTCCTCGCGCATCGCCTGGCGTCGCTCGCAGTGGTGTGCGAAGACGTGTTCGACCCCCACAACGTCGCCGCGTGTGCGCGAACCTGCGAGGGCCTGGGCCTGCAAGACCTGCACTGGATCCTGAACAAGAACGCGCTGCGCATGTCGAGCACGGTCGCCAAGGCCGCCGACCAATGGCTCTCGCTGCACCACCACGACAGCACCGAGGCCGGGGTCGCAGCGCTCAAAGCGCAAGGATTCGAGGTGTGGGTCAGCGACTTGCAGGCCGACTGCGGGCTCGCGGATCTGCCGCTCGGCCCGAAAGTGGCCGTGGTCGTCGGCAACGCCAAACACGGCATCAGTGCGCGCATGCGGCAGTTCGCCGACCGCCGCTACATCGTGCCGATGCACGGCATGGTGCAGAGCTTCAACCTGTCGGTGGCGCTGGCCTTGACCTTGGCCGACCTGGTGCCGCGGCGCCGCCGGGAACTCGCCGCCCACGGCCGGACCGGCGACCTGCCGTGCGACCGCCTCGTCGAACTCCGCGCCCGCTGGCTCGAGTTCGGCGTGGACCGCGCCGACGTGGTGCGGCGGGCCCTGGCGAGGCAGGGCGAGACCCCGTGAACGGCACTGCACCCCCCAGTTTGCCGGTCAGTCGCGAATGGCGCGGCGAGGTCCGCATGCTGTTGCGCCTCGCCGGCCCCTTGGTGGTCGCCCAACTGGCGCAGATGGCCATGGGCGTCGTGGGCACGCTCGTGGCCGGTCGGCTTGGTGTGCGCATGTTGGCCGCACAGGCGCTGGGCGCCACGGTGTTCGTGTTTGCCATCATCACCGCGTTCGGGCTGATGGCGGGCGCCGACCCACACGTGGCCCGGGCGATGGGCGCTGGCGCGTTCGATCGCGCGGGCCGGCTCTTCCGACAGGGCCTGTGGCTGGCGGTGGTAGCGTCTGTGGTCATCACCGTGGGCCTGTGGGGCGCGCCGTGGCTCCTTGTGGCGATGGGGCAGGAGGCGGCCCTCATCCGCGACACGCGCGCCTACCTCGATATCGCCGCACTCGGCATGGCCCCGGCGATGGTCTATGCGATGGGCCGCAGTTTCGCTTCGGCTGCCGGCCAGACGAAGGCGGTGATGGTTGTCGCCATCGTCGGCAACGTCCTGCACGCCGTCGTGGCGTTTGCGTGGGCATTGGCTCCGGCGGACGACCCCACCGATGGACTGCGGCGCTTGGCGTGGGCAACCGTGGTGTGCCGTGTCGGCATGGCCGTGGCGCTGCTGGCCTGGATTGAAAAGGCCGCCGGCTTCCGGCACGTGCGCGCGCCGTGGTCGCGACCGCGCCTGGCCGACATGCTGCCGATCTTGCGGTCCGGCCTGCCGTTGGCGCTGCAGTACGGCCTCGAAGTCACGGGGTTCGTGTTGACGACGCTGTGGATGGGCCTGCTCGGCGCCGACACATTGGCTGCGCACGAGGTGGCGCTGTCGACGGCAGCCATCGCGTTCCAGATTCCGTTTGCGCTTGGGACGGCGGCGGCGATGCGCACCGGACACGCGGTGGGGCGCGGCGACGCGGGCGGCATCCGCAGGGCGGGCTGGGCCGCCTTCGGCGTTGGCACGGCGTATGCGGTGTTGTCGGGCCTGGCCATGCTCGCGGGTGGCGGCTGGATCGCCCACGCCTTCCTTCCGCAGGCGCCAGGGCACGTGCTGGCGTTGGCGTCGCACTTTCTGGCCATCGGCGCGGCCTTTCAACTGGCCGACGGCATCCAGGCCATCGGCTTTGGCGTGCTGCGCGGGCTCGACGACACCCGGCTGCCGGTGGTCTTCAACGTGCTGGGGTTCGCGCTTCTGGGGATGCCGCTCGGATACGTGACCGTGTTCGTGCTCGGCCAGCACGCCGACCGCTTGTGGTGGGGCCTGTCGCTGGCCCTCGGCGTAGTCGCGGTTGCGCTGGTGCTGCGCTTTGCGTGGTGGTGCAAGAACGTCGGGCGGGTGCGCGGCTTCGTGGCACAGGCGCAGGTCGGCGACGGCGCGGTCGTTCCGGCAATGCCCGCTTGACGGCACGGCAGGTTGGGGCAGGCTTGCAGCTCTGGAGGATCGCGTGCCGCCCGACCTCACCCACCCGATCGCGCTCGCGCTGCGGGCGCTGGCCTTGCAGTACCCGGAGGCCCGCGAGGAATTCCCGTGGGGCGACCGGGTCTACAAGGTGCGCGGCAAGATCTTCCTATTCCTGGACGACGGCGCTGGTCACCTCGGCGTCGGCGCCAAGCTGCCGCAGAGCAACGCGTTTGCGCTGATGATGCCGGGGTGTACGCCGACAGGCTACGGCCTGGGCCGGGCGGGCTGGGTCAGTGGCCGGTTTGTGCCGGGCAGCGAGCCGCCAGTGGAGCTGCTGGCCAGTTGGGTGCGCGAGAGCTACATCGCCGTCGCGCCCAAGCGGCTGAGCAAGGTGGCAGGCACCGCGTAGAGGGAACGGCCCATACCGTTTCGACGGCGCCATCGCTTGGCACTCGGCGACCCCGCTCGGGGGCAAACGCCGAATTGCGCGGTCGCCGAGACCGAGGGCATGTTGCAATCTTGTCACCCACCGCGCCTTGCATTTGCCGGGGGGCCGGGCCATCGTCCGCGCCCCGCGGCGGCCGTCGCCGCGCTCGCGAGGTCGCCGTGGGTGAATCCGCCTACCTGCGCCTGGCCCAGGCCACGGGCGAACTGCAACACCGCTACGGGCCACACGTCCACCTCATCGCCGACCCTCTGGCGCTGACCCGTCTGGCCCGGCTGTGCCACCCGTCGTGCGTCCAGCCCGAAATCAACCGCGTCGTCAGCCAACTCTACCGCAGCTTGGTCCGCGAGCTGGTCAACCGCGAGTTTCCGCGCCGCATCGTGCGCAGCGAAACGCGCATGCGGGCCTTCACCGAGCACGGCTACTATGAGGGCCAGATCATCGACCCGGCGACCGAGGTGACCACGGTCGACATCGCGCGGGCCGGCATCTTGCCGTCGATGGTGTGTTTCGAGGCCCTGTGCGAGGTGCTCGACCCGACCAGGGTGCGCCAGGACCACATCTTGATGAACCGGACGACCAACGACCGGATGCAGGTGACCGGTGCCGGCATCCATGGCCGCAAGATCGCCGGGCCGGTCAAGGACCGCTACCTCTTGTTTCCCGACCCGATGGGCGCGACGGGCGGGTCGCTCACCGAGGCCATCCGCTTCTACCTGAACGAACTCGACGGGCCGCCGCGGCACATCTTTGCGATGAACCTCGTGGTCACGCCCGAGTTCATCCGGCGCATGACCGACGAGTTTCCGGGTCAGGTCAGCATCTATGCGCATCGCCTCGATCGCGGCCTGTCACCACCCGACGTTCTGGCCGACGTGCCCGGCGCCCAGTGGGGCCTCGAAAAAGGCCTGAACGAGCATCAGTACATCGTGCCCGGGGCCGGCGGCATGGGCGAAATCATGAACAACGCGCTGTCCTGACCCTGACGGCACAAAGGAGCCCATGGCCACCGCCACAGAAACCATCGACCCCTATCTCGGCGCCGCCCAAATCGCCGCGCGCATCGCAGAACTGGGCAGGACCATCAGCGAAGTGGGGGCCGGCCCGGCGCCGCTCGTGGTCGTGTGTGTGCTCAAGGGCTCGTTCATGTTCTTCGCCGACCTCGTGCGGCACATCGACCTGCCGACCAACCTCGTGTTCCTGGGCGTGTCGTCGTATGGCGGCGCGACGGAGAGTTCGGGCGCGGTGCGCCTGACCCACGACCTGACGCTCGACATCCGCGACCGCGACGTGCTCATCGTCGAGGACATCGTCGACACCGGCCTGACCATGTCGTACCTGCTCGACATCCTGCGGGCGCGCGGGCCGCGCTCGCTGCGGGTGTGCACGCTGCTGCACAAGCCGGCGCGCAAGCGGATTGACGTGCAGCTCGACCACGTGGGCTTCACCATCGACGATGTGTTCGTCGTCGGCTATGGCCTGGACTACGACGAGCGCTACCGCAACGTGCCGTACATCGGCGTGATGCGCTTTGGCTGAGTCGGTGGTGCGGGTGCCCCGAATCGCACCCCCCCATTGTTCAGGCCATGGAGTCTGCTGCTGTTTCTTGAGGTCCTTCGGTGAGACTGCGCTTCCTCGGCCACGCCGCATTCGACCTTGAACTGGGCGGTGTGCGGCTGTGCCTGGACCCGCACAAGCCGGGGGCGCTGGGCGGCCGCTTCCGCCTGCCGGCCATCGCCGGGCCGTTCGACGCCCTGGTGCACACCCACAGCCATGAAGACCATTGCGCGTGGGCGCCCGCGTTCGGCACGACGACGGTGTTGGACCGGCCGCAAGTCTTTCGCGGGCTCGCCGTCGATACCCGCGCAGCCTTCCACGATGCCGAAGGTGGCGCGCGCATGGGCCTGGTGCGCATGGTGTCGCTGGTCGGCGAAGGCCTCCGCGTCGTCCACTGCGGCGATCTTGGCGCCTGGGACGAGGACGACGTTGCGTGGTTGCGAGGGACCGACGTGTTTCTGGTGCCGGCCGGCGGAACCTACACCCTGGATGGGGCGCAGGCCGCGCAACTCGCCGAGGTGGTCGGCGCGCGATTGACTGTGCCCATGCACTGTGCCGACGCGCGGGTCGATCTGCGGCTGGATGCGCTGGATGGGTTCACGCGGGCGTGGCGGGGCGCGCTGTGGTCGGGCGACATCTGTCGCGGCGAGGATCTAGCAACAATTTCAGGGCCGACGGCGTGGATTCCTCCGCCGCCCTAGTTGCGGCAGGACCCCCGCTGGGCTAGACTGCGTGCCCCGCGAATCGAACTGCCGCGGCTGGATGCTGGATGATGATGCGCACTTCCTTGGCTCGCAGCCGTGCTCTGGCTGTCCTGGTTTTCGCCGTTTGCGCGGCGTGCGGCACAAGCGGTGGCGCACCCGGCACCATCGACGTAGCTGGCGGCGCCGCGGATGCCGGCACCAGTGGCGACACCGCGACGGGCACCGACACCGGCGCGAAGACAACCACCGACACGGCGGGCGGCGAGACCGCCAGCGCGGACATCGCAGGCGGTGACGCGGGTGCCGGCGACGCGGCCACGAGGGGCGACAGCGGGCCCAGTGACGCGGCGATCGGGGACACGGTGCTCGGCGACGGTACCGCCCAGGACGCCCCTGGCCCCGAGGTCAGCAAGGATGCCACGACCACTGAGGTCAAGACTGATGCGCCCCAGGACACCAAGCCGCCCGAGCCGGCCAAATGCAAGGCCGACGGCGAGTGCCCCAAGGGCTTTGGCGATTGCATCCTTGGCATGTGCGATGTCGCCAGCGGCAAGTGCCAGCTCAAGATCGCGGGCGATGGCACGGCCTGCAAGACCGGGGGGATTTGTGGCGGAAGCGGCAACTGCGCCCAGGGCGCCTGCGAAGCCAAGGGTGCATGCAGCCCGGCGGCATGCTCACCCAAGCAGCTGAAATGCGGGGATAAACTCAACATCGACCTCGGCAAGCTCGGCGCAGGCAGCTTTGGCGTATGGCCGTGCGCGGGCGCGCCGACCGGCGGCGGCGAAGTCGTGTATGCGCTGTCCAGCGATGCCACCGCGGCGGCCGTGATCGAACTCGCCGAGACCGCGACGGGCACCGCAGTGCTCCTGCTGCTCGGCGGCGCGCCCAACGGCCAGTGCCACCCAGCCAGTTGCAGCAAATCGGGCGCCAAGTTGACGGTCGGTCTGCCCACGGGCGCGACCCAGGTCGTCGTCGTCGACAGCAAGGCCGGTGCGACCGGCACCGCGATACTGACCGTGACCTGCACCGCGCCGGTCTTCTGCGGCGACGGCGCCTGCGGCGCGGCCGAGACGTGCAAGGGCTGCCCCAAGGACTGCGGGCCGTGCAAAGAGTGCGGCGACGCGAAATGCGATGCCGCGACCGAGAACTGCGGCTCTTGCCCGGCCGACTGCGGCCCGTGCGCGCCGACGCCGCCCGAGTGCGTTGCCAAGGACACGCCGGGGTGCAGCGGTTGCGCCTGCGAGAATTGCGTGTGCGCAGAGGACCCGTTCTGCTGCGACACCGCGTGGGACAGTCAGTGCGTCGCCGGGTGCACGTCGGCCAAGTGCGGCGGCAAGTGCCCCGCCCCTGTGGCATGGTGCGGCGACGGCAAGTGCGGCATCGGCGAGACCAACGCCGCCTGCCCGCAGGACTGTCCCAAGGCCAACGTCTGCGGCGACGGGTTCTGCACCGGCACCGAGAACTGCGCAAGCTGCGCGGGAGATTGCGGCGCGTGCCCCGGCGGCGGCGCCGCCACGCCTGGCTGTGGCAACGGCAAGTGCGACACCAACGAGCACTGCGGCGTGTGCCCCAAGGACTGTGGCACCTGCAGCACGGACTGCGCGCCGACGGCGGCCAAGGGCACCCCGGGATGTCCGGGCTGCGCCTGCGAAGCGGCCGTCTGCAAGGAAGACACGTTCTGCTGCAAGATCGCGTGGGACAACTTGTGCGTCTCGGCGTGCCAGGCCATGAGCGGCGCCAAATGCCCCAAGCAACTGTGCGGCGACAGCGCGTGCTCGGGCACCGAGACCTGTGAGAGTTGCCTCAAGGACTGCGGCGCCTGCGCCTGCGGCGACGGCAAGTGCTCCGCGGGCGAGACCGCGGCCAACTGCGCGCAGGACTGCGACTTTGCCTCGTGCAAGGACTCGGACTGCCAGGGCAAGTCGACCACGCCCGGCAAGAAGGCCTGCTACTGCGACCCGCCGTGCGAGGGCTTTGGCGACTGCTGCCCCGACAAGAAGCAGTACTGCCCGTAGTCGTCTGGGGCGCAAACCGACAAGACGAGCGCCGCGCAATCCCGTGGCCGAGACGAGGCGCCCATGAGCGAGGCCTCCGCGGGCAAGCGCCCCGTCCTGCTGTTGGTCGACGGTTCGCACGCCGTATTCCGCGCGTTTTTTGCGGTGCGCGGCTTGTCCGCGCCATCGGGCATGCCAACCGGGGCCATCTTTGGCCTGGTGTCGATGCTGCAAAAGCTGGTGCGCGACCGCAAGCCGACGCGCATCGGCGTCTGCTTTGACACCAGCGCGCCCACCCACCGCCACGCCATCGACCCCCAGTACAAGGCCAACCGGCCCGACATGCCGCCCGAGTTGCAGGCGCAGTGGCAGGTGTGCCAGGACATCGCAGCCCTGATGGGTCTGCCGGTCCTCCAACACCGTGGCCTGGAAGCCGACGACATCATCGCCACCTTGGCAGAGCAGGGCCGCGCGCAGGGCTTCGAGGTCCTGGTGGTATCGGGCGACAAAGACCTGATGCAACTGGTCGACGACGGCGACGGAGAGCGGGCGCCGATTCGACAACTCGACGACGGCAAGGACAAGCTCTACGCCGCCGCTGATGTGCAAGAGAAATGGGGGGTGCGGCCAAGTCAGGTTCGCGATCTGCTGGCCATCATGGGCGACTCGGTGGACAACGTGCCCGGCGTGCGCGGCATCGGCGAGAAGGGCGCGGCCAAGCTGATCCAGACCTGGGGTTCGCTGGCCGGAATCTACGAAAACCTTGAAGCTGTGGAGACCCCGCGCATCCGTGAACTGCTGCGCACCGACCGCGAACAGGCCGAGCGCGCCTATCAGATGGTTGGCCTGGTCCACGACGCGCAACTGCCGTGGACGCTGGACGACCTCGCGGTGCAGACCATCGACCGGCCGGCGCTGGCCCGGGCCTTCGCGGACCTGGGCTTCAAGCGGCTGACCGCCGAGTTCAGCGCTGCGGAACCTGGCACGGTGCAGGCGCAGGCCGAAGTGCCGGTCCAGGTGGTGACCAACGAAACGCAACTGATAGAGGTAGTGAACGCCATTGGTGCCGCTGGACGCCTCGGCCTGTGGGCGTGCACGACCCTGCCAGACATCGACCGCACCCGGCCGCTGTACGGGCCGCTGGTCGGTCTGGCACTGGCGTGGGGGCACGAGGAAGCAGCCTATCTGCCTGTTGCGCACGCGGCGGGTCTCGCAGGCCGCGCCAACCTGCCGCTGGAGGTGCTGCGCGCGGCGTTGGGGCCGCTGCTCGCCGATCCCGCGCTTCCCAAGATGGGGTGCGGCCTCAAATTCGAGGCGCTTGCACTGGCGGCGGCCGGCCTGGACCTGCAGGGCGTCGCGGGCGATTGCATGTTGGCCTCGTACCTCGACGACCCCGAGAAGCACACCCACACCTTGCGCAACGTCGCGATGCAGACGCTGGGCGAACTCGTGCCGCCCGAAGAGGACGTGCTGGGCAAGGGCAAAGCGCAGGTGGGATGGCACGGCGCGGACCTGGACACGGTGGCGCGCCACCTGTGTCGCAAGGCGGCGCTCGCGCTGCGCCTCTGCCGCTGGTACCCCGCGCAATTGGCAGAGGTCGGTGTCCTCGCCGTGTACCGCGAACTCGAGCTGCCGCTATCGGCCGTGCTGGGGCGCATGGAGGCCGCGGGCATCGCGCTCGACCCCGAAGAGCTTGCGCGCCAATCCGCGTGGCTGGGCGAGCAGGCCGGTCAGGCCGAGGCGGACATCTGGCAGTTGGCCGGCAGGTCGTTCAATGTCGGCTCGCCGGCGCAACTCGGCGAGGTGTTGTTCGACGAACTCAAGCTGCCAGCCAAGAAGCGCACCACCACCGGCTGGTCCACCGACCAGAGCGTGCTGGAAGGGCTGGCCGACAGCCACCCCATCGCCGCCAAGGTGCTGCGGTGGCGGCAACTGACCAAGCTCAAGTCGACCTACGCGGACCAGTTGCCCGCGATGGTGCTGCCGGCCACCGGGCGCATCCACACCTGCTTCGCTCAGGCGGTCGCGGCGACCGGGCGGTTGTCGTCCATCGACCCGAACTTGCAGAACATTCCTGTCCGATCGCCGGAGGGTCGCGCCATCCGCCGGGCGTTCGTCGCGCCGACGGGCCATGTGCTGTTGAGCGCCGACTACAGCCAGATCGAGCTGCGCATCATGGCGCACTTGGCCGACGACCCGGGCCTGCAGACCGCGTTTGGCCAGGGCCTCGACATCCACCGCGAGACCGCGGCGCGGATGTTCAACCTGCTGCCCGGACTGGTGTCCGCCGACCAGCGCAGCGCGGCCAAGACCATCAACTTTGGCATCCTGTACGGCATGGGACCGCAGCGGCTATCGCGCGAGATCGACGTGTCGCTCAAGGATGCCAAGACGTTCATTGAGCGGTATTTCGAACGCTTTCCGGCCGTGCACCGATGGATCGAGGGAACGCTTGCCAGGGCGCGCGAAACCGGCGAGGTGCGCACGCTGTGGGGGCGCCGCCGCGTCATCGCCGGGCTGCAGAGCCAGAGTCCGGCCGACCGTGCCGCCGCTGAACGCGTGGCCGTCAACACGCCGGTGCAGGGCAGCGCCGCCGACCTCATCAAGCGGGCCATGCTGCAGGTGGACCGAAACCTGCGCGGCACCCGGGCGCGGATGCTCCTGCAGGTGCACGACGAACTGGTGATCGAGGCCCCGGCCGATGACGCCCCACATGTCGCCGAATTGGTGCGCGCGGCGATGGCCGACGCGGACGTGCTGCCCGACGGCAGCCGCCTGAAGGTGCCGCTGGCCGTGGATGTGCGCTGGGCGGCGAGTTGGGCTGATGCGCATTGAGTAGGGTGTGGCAAGCACCCCGTCCTGCCACGGTCGAAGATCCTGGGAGGCCCAGAGCGCGACAAACACGGCCTTGTAGGGCGCCAGCCCCGCCGAAGCCGAGCCAGTGCGCAGTCCAGACGCGGCGACGCTGCACACAAACCGCGGGTTCCCAAAGGCGGGGCCGTGGCTGTCGTTTTACGGCACGGCAAAGCAAATGGGCGACCTGTCCAGAGCCGCCGCAACCTTTGCCATCCTCAACATCGACGCCGACCCGGCCATCGGCAACTTCACCACCAGTGAGCTTGCGAAGTTGCGCAAAGAGGGCACCAACCGCGTGTTGAGCTACCTCAACCTCGGCGCGTGCGAGCAGTTTCGCAGCCATTGGGCTCAGGCGGCGGGCGGGCTGCTGCCGTGCAAGGCCAACAAGGCGGCGCAGCTTGGGCCCTACTCTGGGTATCCCAACGAGGTGTGGATGAACCCGGCGAACCCGGCGTGGCGCGCGCTAGTCTTGCAGCACGTGGCGCCGCGGCTGGTGGCGCAGGGCATCTGCATGGCCCACCGCCGGTTCGTCCACCGTCAGGCGGGTGATTTGATCGTACTGGTCATCGGCAAAATTATGGGCCACTTGGGCCTTGCGGGTTTGATGTTCTACGCAAGCGTCGTCCCCTTCCGTAACGCATGTCGCCGCGAATTGAGCGTAGTCGGTCGCCCACAACCGCAATCTGAGCAAGATGGGAGTAAATGCCTCAATTTTCTTCGCCAGGTGCATCTGGCCCAGTGCCCGCGATTTGACTGCCAGGAGGGCGGCAGCCGTATGAAGTTCGGCGATGCGGTCGACGCAGTGGCGAATCAGGGCGAGATGACATCCAGGTGAATTGCATCGTCTGTCCTGAGCCATCTCGTCCGGGGTAAGGGACTGGAAAATAATAAGTCGATCACTCTCACATCAGGACGGAGCCGCGAGTCGGACCTTTGGTCCGCGAGCTGGCGACCCACGGAGCAAGCAAACGGGCCCGAGAAATGATTGAGTAAATCATTTCCTGGCCCTAATTTCGCGCAAGTCCTCACGAACGGTCGCGCTCGGTGCGCCTGGCAGGGCTGGATACGACCGCAACGGATCCAACTGCAGCCGCAGTTCAGCCAACTCCGCCTCAGCCTCGCTGCGCTCCGCACCGACCGGGGACTTGCTCAGGAAATCGACGTAGTCCCAAATCGCCCGAGCGAATTCTGGGCATTGCCGTTGCGCCCGCGCGGCCCGCAGCAGGTAGCCGATCCGCTGGGGTGCAAGCTGCCACGCCGCCCGCCAAGTCGCAGCGGCCTCGACAGGACGGGCCGACCGGCCAAGGTGTTCGGCAAGCAGCGCCTTGTCGGCGGCCCGCACCGAGCGGATTTCGGCCAGATGCTGGGTCGCACGGGCCGTCAATACCTCATCGCGTCCCGGATGCGCCAGAAATCGCGTGTACTGTGCTTCCGCGCGATCGTGCTGACCGCCAAGATGTAACGCGCGCGCCGCCTGATAGACCAGAGAAGTCTGCGACTTGCCTAGCTGCCACGCCTGTAGGTACAGAGTGGCCGCGAGGTCGTAATCGGCCTTTTCAACAGCCCGTTCGGCCTGCGAGGCGAGGTCGGCGGGGCCTACGGTTGCCAAGGAGGGCTCGTCTGCATGCGCGCAGGAGCTGCGGAAAGTTGACGCTGCCAGGACAATCGCGACCCCAGTCGCAAGCAATTGGTGAACCGCACCGCGGCCCGAAACACGACCCGCCCATGAGCATGAACGCAGCTTCTGGGTTTGACGAACGGGCTTCGGCATCGGATCAGCACCCGTACAGGTTGGCGAGCAACGCAGTCGACCGTTCGGCGGCGATCCTGCGCGTCAGGACGGTCAGCCGTTGTCGCTGCCCCGCCTCAAGTCCGACGACAGCGGCGCCGTTGCGAATGCTGCGCGGGCGGGTCAACCGTGTCAAGTCGCACAATGGCTTGATGTGCAATGCCTTATGGGCATAAGCCGCGTGCAGCCCGGCAGGGCACCGCTCCACCGCCACGGGCATTATGTTGCGCGCCAAGCGAGAAGGATCACCCGCCGCCCCAAAAACCGTCGCCTCACCCCGCCCCGCGCAGTGCGCAGTTGGAACCCTTCGTTTGCGCTGGCCAAGATCGGTTTGAGGTCCCGCACGTCGAACACGTTGGCCCGCGCACCGCCCCCGTGCGCTGCAGCCGCGGAGGGCACATGCAAGCTGGCGCAATCGTTTCACTGTGTGGGGCCCTCGTGGCCCTGATCGGGTCGAACCTCTCAGGCGGATCGGACGGCGCGTTTTCGCTGGCCCGCTGGCTATTTTCAGCCGCCTATCTGGCGGAATTCGACCACAAGGGCGTCGCCGGCGTGCAACTCTCACTCGGTGTTGTGGCCGCGGTCCTGGCCTTGCTCACGGCCGCGGTTGCGGTGGCGCAGGCCCGGCATCGTTCACCGTCGCTGGCGTGGGCGATTGTCGGGGCCGGTGTGGCGCAACTTGCGCTCGCAGCGCTGACTTGGCAGCACATCTACGCGTTGGTGCCCTGCGCCGACCTGGGCCTTGGGTTGTGCGACCCGGGCGGCGGTCTGATCCCGGGCACCTTTGTGCAGGCCAACGGCCTGGCGTGGCAAGCGGTGGGCGCGCTGGTCGCGACCTTCGGCGGCCTGTGGCTGCTGGCGGCGCCGCCTGTCTACAGCGGTGAAGAACGCTTTTTGCGCGCTGCGCTGCTGTGGAACGGCGAAGTCGTCGCCGAGCGGGTGCTGCACAAGCCGAGGCCGCTCACCATCGGCGAACAAGCGACCAACGACTTGGTGGTTGCCTGCCGCGGGCTCGCAGTCCACGTGTTGGCGGTCCCGGTGGGGCCGGCGGTGTGGCGCATCGATGCACCGGACGCGACCCTTGGGCGCGCAATGCTCAACGGTACACCCCAGCCGGTCGAATCCGGTCGACCGCGCGTGCTGACCGATGGGGACTTCTGCAATTTCGAGCTCGACAATGGCGCGGTGCTGCGCCTCGACTTCACTGCGCCCCATGCCGGGGCCCTGCAGCCAGCGGCGCACCGGCGCGACGCCGGCCTGTTTGCGTCGTTTGCGGCTGTGGCCACGCTGGCCTTGGTGCTGTGGGTGGTTGGCGCGAGCTCGCCCCGGCCCGACGACGACGCGGCGACCAGCGAGCTCTTGCAGAGCAAGAACCGCGGGCTCATCGAAGTCACCGTCGAACTGCCGCAAGCACCGCCCGAGCCGACGCCGACGCCGCCCTCGCCCGACGACAGCGACACCAGCAAGCGCGCCAGCGGCGAAGAAGGCAAGGTCGGCGACCCGCTGCAAGACCCGCGCAAGGTGTCGCGGGTGCCGCGCCGCGATGGGCCTGTGGCGGATCGGGTCAACGTCCGCGAAATTGGCCTGGCCAAAGCCCTGTCGGCGCCGCTGGCCGCCCAGGGGGCGCTCGGTAACATCCTTGCAGGCAACGACCGGCCCATCCACGACAAGATGGCGGTGGCGATGGCCGGCGAGGGCGACGTCTTTGGCCCGGGTCACGGCCCTGGCACCGGGTTTAGGAGCACAGGAAGTGGCGGCGGCGGCAACGAGCGCGGCACGCTGATCGGCCAAACAGACTTGCCGGGCCTGGACGGCACCGGACGCAAGGCCGAGGTGAGCCTTGCCCGCAAGACCAGGCGCGCAGTCGAGAAGTCGGTGCTCGGTGTCTCGGGTCAGTCTTCGGGGTTCTGCGACAAGGGCGACATCCGCAAGAACGTGATGCAGCGGGCGGCCCAGTTTCGTGCGTGCTACGAGTCGCAGCTTTTGGCTTCGCCGGACCTGAAAGGCAAGCTGCAAGTGCAGTGGACCATCGGCAGCGACGGCCGGGTCAGCGGCGAACGGGCGACCGCCGATAGCCTGGGCAACCCGGTGGTCTCTGACTGCGTATTGCGGGTCATGCGCCGCATCACCTTTGTGGCGCCGGAGTCGGGTGTGTGCGTGGTGGCTTGGCCGTTTGTGTTCACGGCGAACTAGTACCTCAGGCCCGAAATTCGCGCCGGGTTCCGGCGCGCAACAGGGCTGAGGTACTTCCGGCCGCGGCTGCGGCCGGCTGCGGGGGTGAGCGCGCATGGGCGCGCGAGGGGGCTGCGAGCCCCCTTCACGCAACGAGCAGCTAGTAGGCGAAACCGATTGAGGAATTGTTGTGGCATCACGGCCCGTATCCCGGTGCGAATTTGGGGTTTCGCCTACTAGGAGCTGAAGGCTCGGCGAACGCCGGAGCGCTGCATCTGTCGGAGCGTTGCGCTGTATCGGTCGGCACACAATTCACGACGCGCGCCGCTCTGCCCACAGCGCACGTCGCCAGCGGTCCGCCTCTGGGTCGGCCTCGGCCCGCACGCGAAAGCGCCGCTCAAGCCCTGGAAGCGCCGGCCCAGGCACAACCAACGCAACCACATACGAAGGCGCATGCTGATACGAGTCTACGCGCACATCGGCGGCGCACACCGGATCTGGCCAAAAAAGGAGTGGAAGGGGGGAAAAAACGCCGTGCTTCTGTCCCGGCGGGAACTCGCCGTCCGAATTCTGCCACAAATTCACCTACCTCGGCGCGCGTCGGTTCACTACAGCGGCATTTGGGCACCCGGCGCGCAAGACCGCGACTTGGTCGTGCCTGCACTCGGCGACCGGGTGGCGCACAACAAGCGCAAGCACGGGGCCAAGTGCGCAGCGGATGGTCAAGACCAGCAGCACAAGGCTGCGGCCCCGGCAGGCGGCACGGCAACGGCCGATGCGTCCACTGCGACGCTTGGGCTGCTGGTCTCGCCGGCAGCCAACGACGCGGCCGCAACCGCTGCGCCTGCCCCGGCTTTGGCGGCCGGCGCGGCACCGGCAAGTTCCGGAGCCACTGGCCCAAGCCCGACGCCGATTGGCGAGGCGGCGGCCACCGTGCCGGGCGGGCCGAGCGTGGCGTGCAGCACGCCGACGGCGATTGCGTGGGATGCCAGCTTCGCGGCCAATGCCGATCCGAGCGGGCGGGCGGTGACTGGGGTGCATCGGGGGGCGTGAGCGGCGCGGCGCAGGTCGCTCGACCGCGACGATCAGCGCGGTAGGCGGCCTTGGGTTTGCAGGCCGCGCAAAATGCCGGTCTGGTCAGGCGCTCCCCGCGGTCACCTTTTCACCCAGTGCTGTCCCGCGGCGGGAGGCAAAAAAACCACGCCGCCGCAACTACTTGCCTAGCACCAGCAGGTCGTCGACGAAAACCCCCGGGTGGTTGTTGCCGATGGCATCGACGCTGTCGAACCGCACCCGCAATGTGGCCTTCTTGCCGCCGAACTTGCTGGCGTCGAACACGTGCCGCGTCCAGGTCTTGAGCTTGTCTTTGTTCACGATCCAGGTCGTGGTGCCGTTGGTGTTGCACTGGTTGGGGCCGATGCCACAACTGGCGTTGGCTGCGCACCCGCATCCCGCAAAGTTGTCGCCCGACAGTTGGACGAACATGCGGTCCACGTTCTGGCACGCCGACCCAGCCCAGCAGGCACCGGCGCCTTCGACGTCCTGGTAGGCCCAGAGCGCGACAAACACGGCCTTGTAGGGCGCCAGGTCCAGCGTTTGAGCCCACGTCGCGCTGCCGGCTGTCGCCTGGTTCGAGATCGCGCCGGTGCCCGGCACGTAGTCCACGCCGTCGTTGAAGTTCAGCGTGCAATCGCCGGTCTTGGCCTTGACCGCCACCGGCGTCTGGTCCACCGCCCACACGACAGTCGCCGTGTTGCTGGCGACCGTCCAGTTCTTGGTGCCGCACGCCATCGGGTCGCTGACCACCACCTTGGCCGTGCACAGGGTGCCGAACGCGCAGCTTGCGTCCTCGCAATCGGTCTTGCCGTTGCCGTCGTTGTCCAGGCTGTCACCGCAGTTGGCCTCGGGTTCCACGCTAGCCTGCAGCGTGAAGTTGTCCACGAAGATGCCGGCGCCGAGGTTGCCCTGGTCGGTGGTCAGCCATGCATACGGCAAGTTGACGGTGAAGTCGACCGTGACCTTGAGGCCCTTGGCCTGCGGCATGTCGATCTTGTAGCCGTTCTTCCACTTCTTGATGTCGCCGTTGGTCACCGGCAGTACCCAACTAGCGAGTTCCGCGCCGGTGGCGGCGTTGCGCAGGGTGACCTTGGGGGCGTCCCAGCCCTGGTATTGCGGTCCTTGGATGTCGACGTCGTAGTAGATGTCCATCACCAGCGACGGCAACAGCCCAGGAATCGCGGAAAAATCGGCCACCGGCGAAGTCGCCGTGCCCTTGGGCAGTTGGCATTGGCTGCCGAGCGGATCGCAGTGGTCGGTGCCGTCGTTGAAGTTCAGCGTGCACCCTTTAGCGCCCTGCTCCGGCACTTGGGGCGTCGCATCCACGGCCCACACCACCTTGCGCGGCTGGCCGCCGGATTGCGGCGCCGGCACGTCGATCTTGAAACCGCTGTCCTTGCCGCACTCAAAGGCGTTGCCGTAGACCTTGCATTCCACCGTTGCGAGGCAGGCGCCGGTCTTGCACGCGCTTGCCGTGGTGCAAGCGATGCCGTCGTCGCAGGCCGTGCCGTCGGCCGCGGGCGTGTGGCTGCAGAGGGCAGTCTTGGTGTCGCAGGCGTCGGTGCTGCACGGATTGCCATCGTCGCACTTGGGGTCGTTTCCGGGCTGGCACGCGCCGGCCGCACACACGCCGCCAGTGGTGCAGGCATCGACCCCGCCGCACGGGGCGGTGTTGTGCGCAAAGGCGCAGGCTCCGCTCTTGGGGTCGCAGGTGTCGTCCGTGCACGCATTGCCGTCGTCGCAGGTGGCTGATTTTCCGAGGCATTTTCCGCTGGCGCATGCGTCGCCGCTGGTGCAGGCGCTGCCGTCGTTGCACGGGCCGCCGGTGGTGGGTGCTGCCGCGCATTTTCCCGTACCCTGGTTGCAGGCGTCAGCCGTGCACGGATCCTTGTCGTCGCAGACCGTGGCCGTGCCCTGGCACGCGATGCCGACGCACTGGTCGCCGCTGGTGCAGCCGTTTTTGTCGTCGCACGGGCCCTTGATGTCGATCCACGAGCAATTGCCGGTCGCGGGGTCGCAGTTGTCGGCCGTGCACGCATTGCCGTCGTCACAACTGCCAAACGACCCTCCGGCGCATTTGCCGCCCTGGCATTTCTCGCCGGCCGTGCACACGTTGCCGTCGTCGCAGGTGCCGCCGTCGCCGAGTGAGGTGTTCAGGCAACCCTTGGCGGTATCGCAGGTCTCGGCGGTGCAAGGACTTTTGTCGTCGCACGCCGTCTTGGCGTCGAGGGGGGCCCCCGGCACGCACTTGGCCCCCTGGCCGGGAATGACCGCGCACTTGTCGCCGGTCGTGCATTTGTTGCCGTCGTCACAGGGAGCATTGTTCGGCAGATATCCGCAGCCGACCTTGGGGTCGCAGATATCGTCCGTGCACGAGTTCTTGTCGTCGCAGACCGTTTTGGCACCAGCCTCACACTTGCCCGCCTTGCAGACGCTGGCGGCCTGGCAGTTGTCGCCCACGCTGCACGCGGCGCCGTCCTTGGCTGGGGTGGCGACGCAGCCCGCCTGTGCGTCGCAGGTGTCCGCAGTACACGGATTGCCGTCGTCGCACGACTTCTGGCCGGTCGATTTGCAGGTGCCGGCTTTGCACACGCCTTGGTCGCACGCGGTGCCGAGCGTGCAGGGCAGGGTGTTCGCCGACGTCTGGCAGCCCTTGGCGGGGTCGCACGCGTCGTCGGTGCACGGGTTCTTGTCATCGCAAGCCACCGGCAAGCCGCTGTTGCACTTGGTCTCCTTGCAGGCGTCGCCCGTCGTGCACGCGTTGTTGTCGTCGCAGGGGGCGGTGTTGGCCTTGCTGGTGCAGCCGCTGGCCTTGTCGCAGCCGTCATCGGTGCACGGGTTGCTGTCGCTGCACGGTTTGGCCTTGCCCGGCGCGCACTGGCCGTTGGCGCACAGATCGCCGTCGGTGCACGCGTCGCCGTCGTTGCACGGCAGCCCGCCGATCGCGCTGGAGGCGCAGCCCACCTTGGGGTCGCAGGCGTCCTTGGTGCAGGGATTGCCGTCGTCGCAGGCGATGGGCTTGCCTGCGCACGCGCCCTTGCCACACACCGCGTTGCCCATGCACGCATCGTCGAGTTTGCACGGCGCGGCGTTGTCGGTGGCGGTGCAACCGGTCGCGGGGTCGCAGGCATCGGTGGTGCACACGTTGCCGTCGTCGCAGTTGGGCGATGCGCCGCCCGCACACGCGCCGCCTTTGCAGCCGTCGCCGGTGGTGCAGGCATTGCCGTCGTCGCAGGCTACCGTCGTCGGCGTGCTGCCACAGATGCCGGAGCCCGGATCGCAGGCGTCGTCCGTGCAAGGGTTGGCGTCGTCGCAGGGTTTGTCCTTGCCGGCTGCGCACACCCCGGCCGCGCAGGCGTCGCCGTCGGTGCACGGGTTGCCGTCACTGCAGGCGCTTCCGTCGGGCGCGGCGCCGATGCTGCACACCCCGGCGATGCAGGTGGCGACCGAGCATAGCGCGTCGGGTTGGGGGCACTGCATCGGGTCGGTACACTGGGGCGCGGTGTCCGGGGTGCCATCGGGTCCGGCATCGGCCGCGGTCTCGGCGACGTCGTCTGAATCGGCGGCCGCGGCAACGTCCGTCACACCGGCGTCGGCGTCTTCGGCGGGCGCAGCGTCGCCATCGCCAGCCCCAGCGATTTCGGCGTCGGCGCTGGCGTCCGGGCCGGTGACGTCCTCGGTGTCGGTGCTCGCGGCCTCTGCGGCGTCGGTTCCGCCGCTCCCGCCGTCGTCCGGAGTGACGGCTTCACCCGCCGCGTCAGTCGGGTCGCTGTCGGCCGCGATCGCGTCGCCACCCACAGCCGTGTCCAGCGGACCTGCGTCGGCACCCACCTCGACCGCCTGCGCGTCGCCGGCCAGGCTGCCCTGCAGTTCGTCCTCGCCGCACGCGGCCAGCGCCAGCGCGGCTCCAATCGCTGCCCACCAACCTCGACCTACCCTCATGCTGCGGTCCCGCCATGCTGGCCGCGCCCCGCGGGCGCATTGCGGCGCAAGATCGCGAATCTCCTTGCCGGTTGTCAACGTGCGTGCCTGGCGGGCGCCCTCCGGCTTACAAAGCGCCATGGCACCGCGGTCGCGCGACGCAGCCCCAAGCTACGCCGCAGGGAGCCCGGCGGCCGACAACAACGCATGTCGGAGTGCATGGTTCCGCGCAGCGGCAGGCGTTTCATGTGCAAGCACCCTCTGAGCCCTACCCCACCTCGCCCGCCTGAAACCACAGCCGCCGCACCTCGTCGTAGAACACCCACAGCAGGTCGCCGCGCTCGGTCAGGGCGTAGTGGTAGTCGCGCTGGACCTGGCGCACCCACCAGCCGCCGCTCCGTCGGAACGGCCCCCACAGCCGCACCACGGCGCCCATGCGCCAGTCGCCGAGCAGCCAGCCGTCGGGTTCGTGCTTGGGCCGGGTCGGCATGCGCAGCGGCGCTGATCGCAGCCGGCGCACCAGCGGCAGCTCGGGCACAGGCTCTGGCGGCCTGGGCGAGGGCAGCGCATGGGCGGGGTGCAGGCGCACCTGGGCCTCGGGCAGGTGGCACGGCTGCAGGCTGGCGACCACCACCGCCTCGTCGCCGAACGCGGCGCGCAGTTGGGCCAGCGCTTCGGCGCCCTTGGCGAGGTCGCGGCGGGTCAGGCCTCCGGCCTCGGCCAGCAGTTGCCACAGGCGCAGTTGGCTGGCGGTGGCGGGTTGGGTCTCGGCGCGCAGCGTCATGCGTTCGGCGCGGGCCGGCAGCCGGGTGGCGTCGAGGCGGATGCGCAAAAGGTCCAGCCACTGCGGCTCATACAGCGTCGGTTCCGCCGCGCGCACCGCCGTCTCGACCACTGGGGCCGCCTCGCGGTAGCCGGGGTCGTCGCGTTTGCGGTCGCGGTGGGGGCGTTCTAGCTCCAAGCGCAGGTGCAGCGCCGCCACGCTCTGGCGTTGGTCGGCCACCCGGCGCAACAACTCGACCAGCAGGCCCTTGGCGACAAAGAGCAGGCGGTCGCGCTGGTCGTCGGGCGGAGCGATGTCGCGCGCGAGCTCGAGCGGCGCGGCAGGCAGGACCGGCCGCAGCGGCTCGGCGACGCGGTCGCGGGCGCGCTGGTGCAGCGACCACGCGGGTTCGCCATGGCGTTCGCGCAGGCCCTCGGCCGGCAGTGCCAGGAACTGGCCGAGCGTATGGATGCCCAACATCGCCAGCGCGTCGCGGGCAGCGGGCGGCAGGCCGAGCGCGGCCCCCAGGCTGGCCAGGTGCACCCGGTCGACCAGGTCCGCCTGGCGTTCCACCGTTTCGATGACATGCACACCCTGGAAATGACGGGCCACCGCGTAGGTCGCAAAGCGCGCATGGCCGACCACCACCGCCGCCCGCATCTGCGCCAACCGCAGCGCGTCCGCCACGGCCCGCGCCCACACCCGCACATCGGGCCACAACAGGCCGAGCCCCGCGGTGTCGAGCCAGAACACCCCTGGCTCTTCGCTGCTCGGCTCGACGCGCGGCGAGAACTGCCGCAGCAATTCCGCCAGCTCCAGGGCGGCCAGCGTTTCGTCGCGCGCCTCGACCACCCCGGCGCGCAGGTCGGCGCACAACGCAAGCGCCGCCGCATAACGCATGCCCGGCAAGATGCGCGCCGCCCGCGCCAACCGGTTGACCTCGCGCACCACCCCCTGCGGCCGATCCTCGGCCACCACCACCGCCGGGTTCTCCAGGCAATCGGGCATCCGGCGCGCAAGCAATTGCAGCGGAAAGTGCGGCAGGACCACGCAGGCCAGGGGAGGGTGGGCGATGGGGGACTCTGGCGGGTGGTTTTCTGGGTGGGAGGGCGCTTCGGCGCCCTCCGTCGGGGTCAGCCGCCTGCGGCGGTCAGAGTCAGGGTCAGGGTCAGGCTCAGGGGCAGGCTCAGGGACAGGGTCAGGG
>VGRO01000060.1 GCA_016875335.1 Deltaproteobacteria bacterium
GGCCGCGCCGCCGCCCACCCCGATCGGAGGGACGGCGGCGCGGCGCGCGGCAAGCACCTACACGGCGACGGCGGCGACCTCACGCGGCGGCTGCGGGCCGCGCGGGCCGGGCGAGGCGAGGAAGTGCACATCGGTCGCGCGGATCTCGCGGTCGAGGTGCTTGGTGCCGTCCTTGCCCACCCACTCGCGGGCGTGCAGCTTGCCTTCGACGTACACCAACCGCCCGGTGGTCAGGAACTCGCCGCAGCGCTCGGCCAGGCGGTCGAAGGCGACGACGGTGTGCCACATCGTCTCCTTTTCCCACTTGCCCTCGTTCTGGCGGTGCGAGCTGGTGGCGACGTTGAGCTTGCAGACGCTCGCGCCGCTCGGCAGGGTCTTGCACTCGGGCTGGCCGCCCAGGCGACCGATGATCATGACCTTGTTCAAATCCGACATGACTTTGCTCCTGCGGGTGCGCGGCCTGGGCGCCTTGCCCGGTGTCGCGTCCGCTGCTTGGGTGTGCGCTCCGCCCACGGGCGACGGGCGCGGTGGACCGCGGGCCGGCGCTTGGGCCGTCCCGACGGTGCAGGGACGAGGAACGCCCGCGCTACGCGGCCTCCTCGAGTTCGGGGGCGCACAACTCGCCGGAGTCGTCGACCAGTTGCGCCTCGATCCGCGCGCACAGGTCGGGCCGCGCTTTCATCTCGGTGATGGCGCGGTCGCGGCCCTGGCCGACCAGTTCGTCGCCCAACCGATAGAAGGCGCCCGAGCGGCTCACCACGCCCTGGGCCACAGCGAGGTCGAACACTTCGCCTTCGCGGCAGAACCCCGACCCGAAAAGCAGGTCGATCTCGGCTTCGCGGAACGGCGGGGCCAGCTTGTTCTTGACCACCTTGATCTTGACGCGGTTGCCGATCGCGCGGTCGTCTTTCTTGAGCGAGCCGATGCGGCGCACGTCCAGGCGCACCGAGGCGTAGAACTTGAGCGCGTTGCCGCCGGTGGTGGTCTCGGGGCTGCCCATGGTCACGCCGATCTTCATGCGGATCTGGTTGATGAAGATGAGCGTGGTCCCGGTCTGGTGGGCCAGCGACGCCAGCTTGCGCATGGCCCTGCTCATCAGGCGCGCCTGCAGTCCGACGTGGTTGTCGCCCATCTCGCCGTCGATTTCGGCCTTGGGCACCAGCGCCGCCACCGAATCGACCACCACCACGTCGACCTGGCCGGAGCGTACCAGCGCCTCGACCACGTCCATCGCCTGTTCGCCACAGTCGGGTTGCGACAACAGCATCCGCGCACAGTCCACGCCGAGGCGGCGGGCGTAGCGCAGATCGAGCGCGTGCTCGGCGTCCACGAACGCGGCGAGGCCACCGGCGCGCTGGGCTTGGGCCAGCACCGACAGCGCCATGGTGGTCTTGCCCGAGGCCTCGGGACCGTAGATCTCGATGATGCGCCCCTTGGGCACGCCGCCGGTGCCCAGGGCCCGGTCCAGCGCAAACGACCCGGAGGGCGTGACCTCGATGCCTTTGTCGACGGCCTCGCCGTTGGCGACCATCAGCGTGCCGCGCCCGAAGGCCTTTTCGATGCTGCGGATCAGGTCGTCGACCGCCGCGATGCCGAGCTTGACAGCCATGGAAACTCCTTGACACAAGACGGGTTGGGCCCGCCGGAAGCGACCGCGCCGGAGATGGCGCCGTCGACGTGCGCCGGGTGGCGCAGCGTGGGAGGAAATCGGGGTGTGGCTACTGGGCCGCGTGATCGCGGTCGAACCACCGGAATTGCAAGGCTTCGCCGATGTGCTCGGCACCGATGTCGGCGGCAGCGTCGAGGTCGGCAAGCGTCCGGGCGACCCGCCACACGCGGTCGTGGGCCCGAGGGCTCAAGCCGTGGACGTCCAGCGCCCGCAACAGCAGGTCGTGGACCGCCGGTCGCAGCGGAGCGCGTTTGCGCAGCGCGGTCATCGGCGCCTCGGCGTTGGTCCAGTTGGCCCCTTCGGCCACGTCCGCGAAACGCTCCCTCTGTCGGTCGCGGGCGGCCTGGACGCGAGCGCGCACGACCGCCGAGGGTTCGCCCGCGCGGCCGTCGCGCAACATCGCCCCGGGCAGGGTCGCGAGGCGCAACTGGATGTCGATGCGGTCGAGCATCGGCCCCGACAACCGCGCGCGGTAGCGCTCGAGCGCGAGCGGCGAACATTGGCAACGGCCGTCGCCCGCGCCATGGTGACCACAAGGGCACGGGTTGAGCGCGGCGACCACCATCGCCGTCGCTGGAAACCGCACCGCCTGACGCGCTCGCGTGACCGTGACGTAGCCGTCTTCGAGCGGTTGGCGCAGGGTCTCGATGACGTGGCGGGCAAACTCGGGCAGTTCGTCCAAGAAGAGCACGCCGCGATGGGCCAGCGACACCTCGCCGGGCCGCGGAATGCTGCCGCCGCCCACCAGCGCCGCCGCGCTCGCGGTGTGGTGGGGCGCCCGGAACGGCCGTTCGCGCATCAGGCCGGCTCGGGTGGGCAGCAGGCCGGCGACGCTGTGGATCTTGGTCACCTCCACGGATTCGGCCGCGGACATCTCGGGCAGGATGGTCGGCAACCGGCGCGCCAGCATGGTCTTGCCGGTGCCCGGCGTGCCGCACAGGACCGCGTTGTGACCGCCGGCCGCGGCAACCTCGAGCGCCCGCTTGGCCTGCTCGTGACCGCGCACGTCGCTCCAGCACAGCTTGTGCGGCGAACTCATGCGCTCAGGGGCGGCCGGCAGATCCGGCCACGGCCGCTTGCCCGACAGGCATGCCACCAACTCGGCCAGGCCCGACGCCGCGCGCACCTCGATGCCGGGCACCGCCAGGGCCTCCGGCGCGTTGTCGGGCGGACACACTACGCCGCGAAGACCCGCCGCCGCCGCGTACTCCGCCACGGCCAGCACGCCGTGCACGGGACGCAGCGCGCCGGTCAGGCTCAGTTCGCCCACCGCGACCCAGCCCTGCAGGTCGGCCTGGGCCAGCGTCCCCTCGGCGGCCAGGATCGCCAAGGCCATCGCCAGGTCGAAGCTGGTGCCGTCCTTGCGCAAGTCGGCCGGGGCGAGGTTGATGGTGACACGGCCGTCGGGAAACGGCAGGTGGGCGTGACGGATGGCGCTGCGCACCCGCACACGGGCCTCGCGCACCGACAGCTCCGCGAGTCCTACCGTGTCGAAGTACGGCACGCCGCCGCTGACGTCGCATTCCAGTTCGACCGGTCGCGCCTGCACGCCAACCACCGCTGCCGCTTGCACTTTCGCCAACATCACCTGGAGTCCATCGGTGCCACCCGGGCACGGCCGGCAGGGCCCTTGCAAGCGGCGTGCCAACTGCAACGGCCTGTAATCACACGTTGTCGCTTCCGCAATTCTCACTTTTGCCCTAGGCAAAACTGAGACCAAAAGTGAGACAAAAGTGAGACGGCCCTGGCCCAGCGCGGCCCTGCACCCGTCTGGCGCGAGATCCTGCGAGTTGCTACCCTTGCCGCGCGGCGCCGCGGGCACCGCCCGGGTACGACGTGGACGACTGGCTGCGAAGGGTGCGCGACCGCCGGGCGGGGCTGCTGGTCCTGTTGCTCGTCTTGCTCGCCGTGGCCGACGGGTGCAGCTATTTCAAGAAGAAGCGCCGCCGCTTCGGATCGACCTGCGGCCAGGCGGCAGAGTGCGAAAGCAACCTGTGCATCGACGGGTTCTGCACCGTGACCTGCCAGAACGGCACGCAGTGCGGATCGGGCGTGTGCGTCGAGAGCGTCTGCCAGAGTCCGGACCTCGACTTCGACAATGACAGCCTGAGCAACCAGTACGAGGTCAAGCTCGGCCTGGACCCCAACAAGAAGGACAGCGACGACGACGACATCGACGACGGCACCGAAGTGGGTCCCAACCTCGCCACCCCCAAGGACAGCAACGCCGACGGCATCCCCGACGCCTTGCAGAGCAACAAGGTCGACGCCGACGGCGACTGCATCGTCGACGCCTACGACACCAAGAAGAATGCCCAGGATCCGCTGCCCAATGCCGCCAAGTTCTGCAGCAAGGGCGTGTGCGCCGGCAACCTGAACCAGGTGACGCTGGCGTGCGACCCCACCGCGCCCGCGGCCAAGGCCGTCGACGGGTGCGTCGGCTGCCTGTGCCAGGCGCCCGGGCTGCCGACGTGGCAGGCCAAGGAGACGCTGTGCGACGGCCTGGACAACGACTGCGACGCCAAGACCGACGAGGATCTCAAACTCGGCGACCTGGGCCTCGGCCAAGTGTGCAAGGCCACCAAAGGCGAATGCGTCAAGAGCGCCAAGAGCGGCACGGTCGAGTGCGGGCCCGACAAACAACCCCATTGCTCGCTCGACGGGGGCGGCAGCCAGTCGATTGGCGTGGCAGAAGCGTGCAATGGCCTGGACGACGATTGTGACGGACAGACCGACGAGACGTTCGGTCTGGCTGGGGCGGCGATCGGCCAACCGTGCCCGGCGTGCCCGGGCGGCGGGCTGAAGTGCAGCAGTGGCGCTCCCTTCAATCCGCCGGTGGTCATCTGTTCGCCCGACGGTCAATCGGCGATCTGCGGAGCTGTGCCGTTTGCCAAAGGGTTCGACAAGGTCCAGGGGGGCGCCCCGGAGCCGCGCGACCGCTGGACCACCGGTTGGAGCGAGAAGGCCCAGAAGGTCCACGTGTTCGCCGGCGCCGTCGCGTCAGTCCACGGTGTTGTGCCGCGCGCCGAGAGTTGGGATTTCCAGGTGGCCGATCCGACCGATCCCGGGCTGTGGGCCGTCCATGCGGCCACCCCGGGGCCGCGCGTGCAGGGCGCGTTGTGCGACGACCCCGCCTCGACGGCGATGTACCTGGTGGACGGCACCACCGGAGCTGAACCAGACCTCAAGGTGTGGCGGGCGGACCTGCCCGGCGAATGGAAACTGGTCAGCGGCAGCGCGACCGGCGCCGTGGTGTCGGAATTGCCGACGGCGCAGTCGACGCCGGGCAAAGAAGGCCCAAGCCTGGCCGCGGTGGTGCAGGCCGGCGGGAGCCAAGCCCTGGTGCTGTTCAGCCGCCACCACGCGCAGCCGCTGTGGCACGCGATCGGCGCGGGCGCGGCGGGGTGGAGCCCGCTGCCGGGCGACCCGACCTGGACGGCCGGCGACGCCCATTGCCTGACCAGAACCCCCGACGGCGCGGGCGTGGTGGTTTCGATGGCGTCGGGCACTTGGGTGTGGGCGCAGTTCGACGGCAACCAGTGGACTGTGCAGCCGATCGCGGTGTCGGGCGACGCCCAATCATGGCCGCTGCAGCAGTGCGTGTTCGACGGCGACGGCACGCTGCACGTTTTCGGCGGCCAGGGCGGTCAGGGCACCAGTCCCGAGCGGCGCCATGCGTCGGTGTCGTTGGGGCTGCCCGCCGAGGCGACGTTTACGTTGGCCGCGGACGTGACGCTGACCCACGCAGAACTGGCGCGGAGCAACGCCCTCGCCGCGTGGTCCCCCAAGCTGCAGGCGATCGTGGTGGCCGGCGGGTTCGCGTCCAGTGGCGGCGCGCGCACCGATTTCGCCAGCGTCCTGGCATGGCGGCCCGCCAAGGACAATACCTTGCGACTGGACCGGCCGGTGCCGCGCGCGCGCTTTGGTCACGCGATGGGTTGGTGGCCGCAACACAAGGCGCTGTGCATCGCTGGCGGCCTGACCAACGAGGTGCCGACGACGCCGGGGGTGCCGCGCACGCGGGCCGTGACCGACGCGTGGTGCCTGGGCCCCGAGGAGATCTGGAAACCCAAGGTCAGTGCCGGGGTCAAGTTTGCGTTCGGCGCCTACGGCATCGACCCGCCGACCGGCCGGCTGGTGCTGTTTGGCGGCCTTGCGCTGCAGGCGGGCAGCGACGTCAAGGACGTGGCCGCGCTGTGGAACGACAACGGCGGCGTCAAGGACAAGAACGGCAGCGACGGCAAGGTGCGTCCGCAGTTCGAACCGACCAACGCGGTGCGGGCCGTGGTGCTCGGCGCGGCCGTGGACGCCCAGGGCAAGCTGGAAACGCTGACAAGCGAGGCCGCGCCGTTCCTGGGCGCCCCCGGGTTCGCACACGACGAGTTGCGACGTCGCATCCTGGTGTACGGCGGGTGGGGCAAGCAGTCGGTGTCCACGACTTTCGCCGCCCTGGACCTCGCGACGCTGCAATGGACGGATGTGGGCGCGCAGTTGGGTGCGTGCTTTGGCCAGACCATCGACGTCCCGCCGCCCCGCTACGGGCAGATCGTGGTGTACCACGAGGCGCTCGACCGCTTCGGCGTGACCGGCGGCATGATCTACAACGCCAGCGGTGCCTTCCAGGGCAGTGTCGGCAACGACACCTTCAATTTTGGCGAGAACACCTGCGTTCCTGCCCTCGGTGGCTCGCATTTCTGGGTGTCGTCGACGCTGTTCGCCCAGAAGTTCTGCCCGGTCGGCTATCCGTACTTCACCGACCTCAAGAAGCCGAGCAAGGCGACAGCCGTCTTGCTGCCGGATCGCGGCCGGCCGGTGTTTGCGCCCGTGCTTTTCGACGCCATCGGCGCCAAAGGCTGGATCGCGGTGCCGCCGGTCAAGCAGCCGGACACGCCCGGTTGCCCGGAGATCGGTCCGGCCTCGCCCGACGTCAAGGACCTCGGCCACCAGATCTCGGTCGACGCCGGCGTGTGCGACCCGGCGACCGGGATCACCTTGCAATTGAACCCCCAGGCCATCGACCCCGTGCCTTCGGCGCTGTTCGCCAGTGCGGGCAAGTTCTACTCCGCGACGCGCACCGGTTGGATCACCGGCGGGTTGCATTCCGACGGCACGGCGTCGGCCGAAGCGCACCGGCTCGGCCAAGCGTGCAAGGCGGCAGGGCCATGAACGAACCAACCGATCCCATGGTGGTACCGCCGCTCGACGCGGGCCAGAGCGCCGCAGTGGTGGCCGCGGTGCGCAAGCTGGCACACGACGTCAACAATGCCCTGGTCTCGGCGGTGTCGACGCTGGACCTGTTGACCATCGACCGGCCGGACCTGGAGGGCACGCTGGCGCCGCTGCGGCAGGAACTGGTGCGGCCCCGCGCGCTCTTCGAGCGGCCGATGCGCGGTTTGCCGACCCGGGCGATGGTGCGGCCGTGGACGCTGGCCGACTGGCGCGGGCGCATCGCCGACGACGCCAAGACCGTGGGCGTCTCCGTGCGGCTGCCTGCCGACCTGCCGGGGCCCGCGGGATTGGACGAAGGATCGTGGGTGCAGTGCCTCGACAATACGGTGCGCAACGCCCTGGACGCCCACGCCGCCCACGCCCGCTCGGGAGACCCGGCGCCCGCAGGTGGCCGCTACGTGTCGGTGCAACCGGGCTCGGCGACGGGCACCAGGCACTGCGTCGTGGCCGACAACGGTCCGGTGCCCGAGGGTTGGCGGGCGGCGGTGCTGGCGCGCAAGGCGCGGCCGGGCAAGGGACACCTGGGCCTGGGGCTTGCGGTGGTGGCCGCGCATCTGCACAAGGTGGGCGGACGCGTCCAAGTGCAGCAAACCGCCGACGGGTTCGCAGTGCGGCTGAGCTGGCCGGAGCCCGCACCGTGACGGACCCTGCCGACGTCTGGCCGCTGCCGGCCAACCCCTACAACCGCCTGTGCTGGGTGGTCGGTCAGCCAGAGATCGGTCCGGGATGCTGGATTGGCGCGTTCACGCTCATCGACGGCTCGGGCGGCTTGAAGATCGGCGCTGGTACCAACATCTCGTCGGGCGCGCAGATTCTGACCCACAGCTCGGTGCGGCGCACGGTGACCGAACGCCGCCACCCGCACGTCGATCGCGCGCCGACCGAGATCGGCGAGCACTGCTTTGTCGGCACCAACGCCGTGGTGTTGATGGGCAGTCGCATCGGCCACCACTGCGTCATCGCCGCCGGCGCCGTCGTCAAAGAATTCAGTCAATTCGAGCCGTACAGCCTCATCGCCGGAGTGCCGGCGGTGCGCAAGGGCGCGGTCGATCCCGAGGCCCTCGCCGATCGCGGCGGATGACGACTACAGCGCCAGCAGCTTGTCCGGCGCGACCTGCAGGTCCACGTAGAGCGTCGAGAAGCGGTTGAACACCGCCTGCCGATAGGTCGAATCCGGCTGCAACTGCGGGTTGAAGGTGTCGACGCCCAGCAGCACGATCAAGGCCTTGTGCACGCGCAGTTCGGCTGAGAGGCCGTAGTAGAACGCGCCGCGGAGGTTGGAGTTGGTCGCTGAGACCGGCACGGCGACGCCAGCGGGCGTGCGCTGGTCCGTGGCGCCGTAGAGCACGTTGTCGATGACCGCGAACTGGGCGTTCAGGCCCAGCCACGCCGCCGGCGACCACCCTCCGCCGAGCAGGTTGAGCAAGCGCCATTCAGGGTTGCGCACGCCGTTGCCGATGTAGGGGTCGCAACCGGTGGCGGTGCCCTGGCAGCCGGGCAGCCACGGCGTCTCGGTCTGGCCGGTGGTGTAGCGGTGCCAGTTGTAGGTGGCGCGGCTGATGCCCAGAAAGTAGAAATCGCCCGCGCTGACGATGAGCGTCGCGCCGAGCCCGGTGCCGAGGGTCAACGTGCGGGCCTGCGAGGCCTTGCTGGTCGGCAGGGTAAATAGGGCCTCAAGGTTGAGCATGGCGCCCAGCGACGGCACCCGCAGCGCGCGCCAGCCCAGCGTGGCGTTGGTGTCGCTCCACACCGACTCGCCGCGGTAGGTGGTGTCGTCCTCTTGCGTCAGCTCGCGGGTGACGAACGCACTGGCGCGGGCGTACAGGCCCTTGGGCAAAATGACGTTGGGCGCAAGCGTCAACTGCAGGGCGTAATACGGGTTGTAGGTCGGCTCGTGGGCCTTGTCGAGCGAAATCGCGGTGGCGGTATTGCGCAGCGTCACGGTCGAGCCGGCAAAGGGCGATCCCGATCCTGGGACGAGCGCTGCCAGCGCGCCCGAGCCAGTCTGCCCGCCTTTTGCGGCGGCAGGCGCACCAGTGGTCTTGGCCACTGCGGTCGGAGCCGTTGCAGGTCCAGCAGCCGCCAAAGGCGCCACTGCGGCCGCTGGCGCGGCGGCCGGGGTCGGTGCGTCGGCCGGTCCGACCGCAGGTTCGCCGGGAGCGACCGCCGGTGTGGCCGCTTCGGCATGCGGAACCCCGGCGGCGGCAGGCGGCGGCGGGCGGCTGCCGGCCGGCGTCTCCTGACCGGCTGCCAGGCTGGTGATCGCCGAGCTGGCGGCCAGCGCCAGCGCCGTGATGGAAGGGCGATTCAAACGGTACATCGGGGTCCGGCGCGTCTGCACACGACGCGGTGCCCGGCGGAGGTGGCGCTGCGGGCGCGATAGGATAGCGGCAAACACCGCGGGTGCAAGGCCGAAATCGCGGCAGCCCGCGAGCGCGGCGGTCGCCAAAAACGCAGCGACCTCCGAGCCCGAGGGGTCGGAGGTCGGCTTGCGGGCGTTCCCAGTGGGATTTGAACCCACGTTATCGGCGTGAAAGGCCGGTGTCCTGACCGGACTAGACGATGGGAACGAAGGGCCACCACCGGGCACGGCCGGTGAGCCGGGAGGGAATCGAACCCTCGACCAACAGATTAAAAGTCTGCTGCTCTACCGACTGAGCTACCGGCCCGCATGCGTGTGGCGCGCCGGGCTGGCCGGTGGGCGCTGGGCACGGTGGGTGCCAAGGCGATGCACCTGCACCGGGTGCGCCGCCGACGTCGCTGGGTTCGGCGACCGCGCAGGCGGCCGAGCCCCCAAAGGACGGCACAGGGCCGCAAGTGACCCCGGGGCGCGGAAGTCTAAGGGTGTGCGCAAGGCCCGTCAAGCGCGCCCCGGGCTCGCTCCAAGGATCCGATCGACCCTTGATCCAAGTTAGGGTGTGGGGCGTCGTCAATTGGCCTCGGTGGCGGCCTTGTCGCCCGCAGCGTTGGCCTCGGCGGCGATCGCCTCGGCGCGCGGTTGGTCCAGGCGCTGCAAGAGGACCCACTCCGCTTCCCAGTCGCGGGTGGCATACGGCGCGCCGACGCCCGGCGTCTGCGACTCGTTCTTGTTCAGGACGATCTGGCAATGGTTGGGCGTGGGCGCGAACGCCTGAGCGAGGTAGCGCGTCCACCAGGTTGCGCTGCCGCGCGCGTCGCTGCGCCAGTGGGTCTCGACGACCAGGGCCCCTGGCGGCGTCGGCGCCGGCGAGAAGCCGCGCTCGAAAAGCAGCGCTTGCACCGCCGGCCAGAGGTGCGCGCACGGCATGGGATACACATGGGCCGCGGTACGGTCCTGCAAGACCTGGTTGCGCGCGCTGGCCGCCCGCATCGCCGAACATCCCGGCGCGGCCACCATGACGAGACCCGCGCAGACAGCCAGCGCAGCGATGTGCCAGACCGTTGACGTGCGCGCCATCGCTGCCTCCCTCGTCAGCGGCAGTGTGCCACAGCGCTGGCCCGGCGCAACGACCCGCGGGCACCCAGAAAACACCCAAGCAATTCCAACAGGTTGCATGTCGCCGGACGATTGACAAGCCGCCCGTTTGCGCCTATCCTGCTGCGCCCTTTGGCGGCCCCAAAGCCGCGCCCAGGATTGCATGAGCGACGATCTCGACCCCAAGACCGCAGCCGACGGCCCCGAAGCGCTTGCCCAGGGCGCGGATGGTGGAGGTGGCGGCGGCGGCCGCGATGGTGGCGACGGCGGCGGGGCGGACGGGCTGCCCAAGGGCATCGGCCACGTGCAGCCGGTCAGCATCAAGGCCGAGATGGAGTCGGCCTACGTCGACTACGCCATGAGCGTCATCGTCGGCCGGGCGCTGCCCGACGTGCGCGATGGCCTCAAGCCCGTGCACCGCCGCGTGCTTTTCGCGATGCACGAGGGCAAGAACAACTGGAACGGCCCCTACCGCAAGTCGGCGCGCATCGTCGGCGACGTCATCGGCAAGTACCACCCGCACGGCGACCAGAGCGTGTACGACACCCTGGTGCGCATGGCCCAGCCGTTCAGCCTGCGCTACCTGCTGGTCGACGGCCAGGGCAACTTTGGCTCCGTCGACGGCGACCCGCCCGCGGCCATGCGGTACACCGAAGTGCGCATGGACAAGCTCGCGCACGAGCTGCTGGCCGACCTGGACAAGGAAACCGTCGATTTCGTCCCCAACTACGACGGCCAGGACCGCGAGCCGAGCGTGCTTCCGACCAAGGTGCCGAACTTGTTGGTCAACGGTTCAGGCGGCATCGCCGTGGGCATGGCGACCAACGTGCCGCCGCACAACCTGCGCGAAGTGTGCAATGCGCTGATTGCGCTGGTCGAGGATCCGTTCCTGGAGTTGCGCGGGCTGATGGCGCATATCGCCGGCCCGGACTTTCCGACCGGCGGCACCATCTGCGGCCGACAGGGCATCGTCGACGCCTACGAAACCGGCCGCGGCAAGATCAAGCTGCGCGCCAAGACCCGCATCGAAGTCGAAAAGAAGGGCGGCCGCGAGACCATCCTCGTGGACGAAATCCCGTACCAGGTCAACAAGAGCAAGCTGGTCGAGCACATCGCGGAACTGGTCAACGAAAAGAAGATCGAGGGCATCTCCGACGTCCGCGACGAGTCGGACCGCGAGGGGATGCGCATCGTCATCGAGCTCAAGCGCGACGTGGTCGGCCAGGTGGTCCTCAACCAGTTGCTGCAGCAGACGCAACTGCAAATTACGTTTGGCATCATTAACTTGGCGATCGTGGCCGGCCAGCCGCGCGTCCTGTCGCTCAAGGAGATGCTGGAGCTTTTCCTGGATCACCGCCGCGAGGTGGTGACCCGCCGCTGCCTGTACGAGCTGCGCAAGGCCGAAGAGCGCGCCCACATCTTGCAGGGCTACCTCATCGCGCTCGACCACCTGGACGAAGTCATCGCGATCATCCGCGGCAGCGCCGATCCGCCGACCGCCAAGGCTGGCCTGATTGCGCGATTCGCGCTCTCCGAGATCCAGGCCCAGAGCATCCTGGATATGCGCCTGCAGCGCCTGACTGGCCTGGAACGCGAGAGAATCGCCGCCGAATTCGCCGAGGTCCAAAAGACCATCGCCTGGCTCAAGTCCGTGCTCGACGACGACGGCAAACTCATGGGCGTCATCAAGGACGAGATCGCGGCGGTCCGCGACGAGTTCAGCGATGCGCGCCGCACCGATATCGTGCAAGACGAAGGCCAATTGTCGGTGGAGGACCTCATCGCCGACGAAGACATGGTGGTGACCATCAGCAGGGCCGGCTACATCAAGCGCACGCCGCTGTCGACCTACCGGCAGCAACGGCGCGGCGGACGCGGCAAGACCGGCATGACCACCAAGGAAGAGGACTTCGTCGTCGACCTGTTCGTGGCCAGCGCCCACCAGGAGCTGCTTTTCTTCACCAGCTTGGGCAAGGCCTATGCGCTCAAGGTCTATGAACTGCCGCAAGGCGCCGCCTCGACCCGCGGCAAGCCGATCGTCAACCTGCTGCCGGTCGAGAAGGCCGAGGAGATCCGCGCGGTCCTGCCGGTGCAGGTGTTCGTGGCCGACGCCCACGTGCTCATGGCCACCAAGTTCGGCACCGTCAAGAAGACCGAACTCTTGCAGTACAACCGCATCCGCTCGAGCGGCATCATCGCCATCGTGCTCGACGAGGGCGACGACCTCATCGATGCCAAGATCGTGCACGACACCGACAACGTGGTGCTGGCGACCCGCGAGGGCATGAGCATCCACTTCCGGTCGACCGACGCGCGGGCGATGGGCCGGGCCACCCGCGGGGTCCGCGGCATCGACCTGACCGGCAGCGACGCCGTGGTCAGCTTGGCGGTGATTCCGGCCCCGGGCGGCGAACCGGACGACAGCGACGCACCCGAGCCCGAGGACGCCGTCGAGCCCGAGGAGGGCGCGGCGCAACTGTTTGCTGGCACGTCGCTTTTGACGATCTGCGAGAACGGCTACGGCAAGGCCACGCCGCCCAAGGACTACCGGTTGCAGACCCGCGGTGGCAAGGGCGTCATCGCCATCAAGACCACCGCCCGCAACGGCAAGGTCGTGGGGTTGCGCGCCGTGGATCCGGCCGGCGAGGTGCTCATCGTCACCGACGGCGGCACGTTGTTGCGCATCCCGGTCAACAGCATCCGCGTCATTGGCCGCAACACCCAGGGCGTCAAGCTCATCAACGTGTCGGACGGCGAAAAGGTGGTCAGCTTCGAGCACTTCGTCGATACGGCCGAATAGCGGATGTCCAGGATGCCACCTGCGCGGAGGGGCTCGCCAGGCGGGCCGCGGCCCAAGGCCGATCCGGTGGCGCTGCCCGCCCACCTGCCGACGTGGCCGAACGCGGTGTCCATCGTGCTGCGGCCCGGCATGGCAACGCCGGTCCTGGCGGGCCATCCGTGGCTGTACTCGGGCGCCGTCGCCCACGTGGTGTGCGGACCGCAGACCGCGATCGAGCCCGGGGTGCGCTGTGGCGTTTTCGACCCCTACGGACGCTGGCTCGGCCTGGGCTACTACAATCCTCAAAGCCAGATCGCAGTTCGGATGGTGGCGCACGGCCGCGACGTGCTGGAGCCGCAGCAGTTGCCGACGCTCGGCGACGTGGCGGTGGCCCGCGTCGGGCAAGCCGTGGCGCTGCGGCGCGACCTGGGCCTGCCGGGTCCGGACACCACGGCGTTTCGCCTCCTCAATGCCGATGGCGACCTGCTGCCCGGCTGCACCGTGGACCAGTATGGCGACGGCGCGGTGGTGCAGGTCACCGCGGCCGGGATCTGGCAGGTGCGCGCGGCGGTGGTGCAGGCGTTGTTGGACCAGGGGTTGCGCTGGGTGTGCGTGCGCGTCCCCAACGACATCCACCCAGCCGAGGGCCTGCCGGCCGGCACCCAACACGTGCACGGTCCGGTCCCCGGAGAAGTCGAGGTGCAGTTGGGCGGTGTCCGCTACCTCGTCGAGCCGGGCGCGGGGCAGAAGACGGGCCTGTATTGCGACCAGCGCGAGAATCATGCGGCCGTGGCGGCGCTGGCGCGCGGTGCCTTCGCGGTCGATGCGTTCTGCCACGTGGGCGGATTCGGTTTGCAGGCTGCGCGCGCCGGGGCCCGGCGGGTGCTGTGCATCGACGCCTCGCAGCGTGCCATCGACGCCGTGCTGCGCCACGCCGAACTGAACAGCCTGTCGGTCGAAACGCAGTGCGGCGAAGCCATCCACGCGCTGCGCAGCCTTGCGGACGGACCTGAGTCGGAAAAGCCTGATCTGGTCGTGGTGGACCCGCCGAAATTCGCCACCAAGGCCTCCGCACTGGACGGTGCCGTGCACAAGTACCAGGCGCTCAACGCCGTAGCGGCGGCGGCTGTGCGCGACGGCGGTTGGCTGGTGTCGTGCTCGTGTTCGGGTCTGCTGGAACCGGCCGCGTTTGTGCGCATGATCGCGCTGGCTGCCCAGCAGGCCGGCCGCACCGTGCAATTGCTCGCCTTGCGCGGCGCCAGCGCAGATCATCCGACGGCGCCGGCCCACGCCGAAGGCCGCTACCTCAAGGTCGCAATCCTGCGGGTGACATCGCGGGGATAGCCGCTGGCGTGAATCCGCGCCACAATGCAGTCGTTGTCGCCCATCGCGCACGCACGCTGCGCACGAGGATTTCGCATGAAAATCAACGATTATGCCCGATCGGCCGCCGCTGCGCTCGCCCTGACCCTGCTCGCCGCACCGGCGTGGTCGGCCCCCGCGCCGGCCGAAGCGCCCAAAGCTCCGACCGCCGAACCGGCCGCTGACACGGCTGGACCCGAGGCGGTGGTGCTGCGCGCCCTGGCCGCGGGCATGGCTGGCAAGTTCGACGCCTACCTCGCGGAACTGCACCCTGACCGCAAGGAAACCGCCGACCAGAAAAGCCAGTTGCAGCGCTACGAGTGGAAGCGCTTCAGCGGGCAGGCGGCGTGGTACGTGGCCGATCCGAGCAAGCCCACCGTGCAGGTGGCGCGCAAGCAGACGCTGTCACCGAGCAAGGTCAAGCTTTTTATCAAGGATCTCAAGAATAAGGATTCGATGCCGCGGCCGATCGAGCTGACCCAGAAAGACGGCCGGTGGTGGATTACGGCCAACTCCTTGTAATGTTGGACCTGTGGCCGCGTGACTTGGGTGCGTAGGACGCCGCAAGCATCGGGCCTGTGCCCGGCCGGGCAGTGGGCCGCCGCGCGGCGCGGCAACCTGCATCGGAGCCGACCCCTTCGACCGCCCGGAGCCAGGGCGCGCCGGGCTTGCATCACATTCCCCGTGTCATGCAAGCCCAGCGCCACACCGGGCAGCGGCTGACTCAACACGCCAGCACGCCGGATCGCCACACGGACAGCTCAGGCCGGGGTCCGGCCGGTAGTACGGCGGTCCCGCAGGGCAAGAACTCCACCCCCGAAGAAACCTCCGGGGTTGGCGAACGGCTGTCCCCGCTGCAATCTGCGTGCCAACGCGGCGGCGGCGGTTGTGCGCACCCGAGCGGCTCTAGCATCGCATTCGGGTTGCAGGACGGGTGGGGTCGGGCGTCGGAACTGTGTCCGACATCGGACGGCCGCGGTGTCCGATCGCACGCTCGACCTGTCCGATTCGGACAGTGGCTGTGTCCGACGCTGGACTGGTGCCGTCATGCCTGCGCGCGCACGCGCTTGAGATAGCGGTAGAAGGTGCCGCGCGGCATGCCGCTTTGCCGGCACGCGTCGGCGGACGGCAGACCCGTGGCGACCAGCGCGCGCACCTGGCCCAGGCGCTGCTCGGCGTCGCGGCGTTGCCAGTGCAACCCGGTCGCGCCAGCGATCGACCGATCGACGTCGGCCTGTTCGATGTGTCCGCTGCACGACGTGGCGAACGCGCGCAGCGCCACGTTGCGCAGCTCGCGGAAATTGCCCGACCAGTCGTGGCCTTGCAACACGTGCACGGCCGCTGCGTCCAGCACCGTCGGCGCACCTGCGACCTGCTCCGCGAAGCGCTCGAACGCCGGTACGATGTCCTCGCGGCGCTCGCCGAGCGGCGGCAGGACCACGGGGGCCACGGCGATGCGGTGCCACAGGTCCTGGCGAAAGCGCCCATCGCGCACCATCCGGGGCAGATCGCGGTGGGTGGCACACACCAGGCGCGCATCGACCTTGCGGGCCGCGCCGCCGAGCACCTGGATCTCGCCAACTTCCAAGACCCGCAACAGCGCGGCCTGCGCCGCCAGCGACAGCTCGCCGACCTCGTCCAGGAACAACGTACCCCCGTCCGCGCGCTCGAAGGCGCCGCGCCGCCGCTCCGTGCAGCCCGTGTAGGCCCCGCGCTCGGCACCGAACAGTTCGGCGTGCATGAGATCGCCCTGCAGCGCCGCGCAATTGATCGCCACGAACGGTTTGTCCATGCGTGGACTGGCGGCATGGATGGCGTTGGCCGCGCCCTCCTTGCCGGTGCCGGTTTCGCCGAGGATGAGCGCGGGCACGGCGGACTGCGCCACCAGCGCCAACTCGGCCAGGACCGGCCAGACGGTCGGCGCGTACGAGCCCCACTGGCCGAACCCGATCCAGTGACCGTGGCGATCCTTGCGTTCGCGCACCACCACGACCGGCGCGCGGCCCAGCCGCACGACCTTGCCCGGGGTGGCGAGCTGCGGTCGGCCCGCGCACGGCGTCGCGCCGATCCAGGTGCCGTGGCGCGACCCGAGGTCGATGAACGCTATCCCGGCGGGTTCGGAACGGGCGGCACAGTGGCGCGCGTCGACGGTCGGCCCCACCACGCGGCCGGGCACGGCGTCGGTGCCGAGGATGGTCTTGGCGCCGACCGACACCGGCCGCCAGCGGCGTTCGGCGCTGACGAGCAGCGCGAAACCCTCGCTCGGTTCGGTGGGTCCGGCAACGGTCGGCACGGGCATAGCTTGGGGACGCATGTTGGACTCCTGCTGGATCGGTGGAAGGGGCGCCGTCACGCGGCGAGCAGCAGCGGCTGGGTCGCGTGGTCGGCGATGAGGTCCAAGAGCAGTTCGCGGCGGCCCTCGGCGCCGGCGGCGATGCCGGGCAGCAGATCGAGCAACGCGATGGCGGTGTCGTGCAGTCCCTGCGCGGCGACGCCAACCGCGATGCCATAGAGCCACAGGCCGATCGCCCGTTGAAGGCCCTGGATGGCGCGCGCAAACCGGCGCGGGTTGCTGCGCGCGGCGGTATGCATGCGGTCCAGGCGGCGCAGTTCGCAGGCAAGGCGCTCGCGGGCCACGAAAAGGCTGGTGGTGGCGCTGGCCGCGCGCAGGTCGCGGTCCAGGTCGTCGGGTGCGGGGGCGAAGGCGGTGGTCACGGCAGACTCCTTGTGGGGCCGTCGGCCCCGCTGCTCGTCCAGGTGATCGCTGCGGCGACGGAAAAAACCGCGCGACGGACGCAAAAGGAGTTTTTTCGCCGGGCGGTTGGAGGGGGACCATGGCGATGGATTGCTTATGTTTCAACTGGTTGTCGTCCTGACACCGCCGTGATCACGGCTGATCGCCCGATACCCTCCCACGGCCAACCTGCGCTAAGCTGTCACGCCTTTTTGGCGGCCGGCGCCGCGGCCATGGGTTCGCGCCGCCGGCCGCCGCGCTTGCGTTCGAGGACCACGTGGCCAACCCCAGGATCAAGGTCGAAGCCGTCAAGACCGCCCCCGCGGCACGCAAGCCCGTGCCGGCCCAAGGAGCAACAGCGGGCGATTCTTCCAGTTGGCTGGAGGACCTGGTGCCCTTTGGCATAGGCCTGCTGGCGATCGTGCTGGCGCGGGCGGTCACACCCAACATCCGCGACCTTTTCCAGTTGCCCAAGCAACTCTACCTCGCCGACGGCGCCGCGCTGCTGGTGGCGCTGCTGGGGGCCCTGGCGTGGATGGGCCGGCCGTTTCGGCTGCGCACCTCGCCGTTGGTCTGGGCGATGTTTGCGCTCCTGGTCGCGATCCTGGTCAGCCTGACCGTCGCGCCCAAACACACCGGCGGCGAGTTGTCGCTCTTTGCCCGCTACGACGCTGAACGCTGGCTGGCGGCCGGCGCGGTGTTCTGGGTCACCGCCATCGGCGTGCGGCGACCGCGCCACGTGTGGTGGCTGTTGACAGGCTTGGTCGCCGGCGGGCTGGTCATCGCGCTCATCGGCATCGGCGAACAGCACAACATCCAGGGTCTGCTGCCGGTCCAACGCTGGAACAGCATCACCAAGCCCGGTTCTACGTTCGGCAACCGCAACATGGCGGCGCAGGTGGTGGTCGCAATGCTGCCGGCCTGCTACGTGGCGCTGGCAATGGCCGTTCGCTGGTATCTGCACGGCCGCGCGATGCTGGCGCTGTGGGTGGCGGTGCCGTCGGCGGTGGCGCTCAACCTGCTGCTCTACTACACCATGCTCACGGTGACGCGGTCGGCCTGGGCGGGCGCGGCCTTGGGGCTGGTGGCGGCCGGTTCGGCGTGGGTCTTGGGCGCGGTCCTGGCGAAGCGATCGCCGCGCACAGCGGAGGGCGACGCTGTGGCAACCGCTTCTGCGGATCCGCGTCGCGTCGGCCTGTTGCGGACGTCAGCCGGCGCGCTGGCAAGGCCGCTGGCCGCGGTGGTGGTGCTGACGGCTGGCATTGCCATCGTGGCCGACCACTACAAGCCGGCGGCGACCACGCAGGGCGGCGACGAGAAGTTGCACCGCAGCGTGCCGCAGCTCATCAAATCGTTCTTCGAGTTTGGCAGCGACCACTACCGCTGGCGCTTCACCATGCTCGAAAGCTCGTGGGAAGCGATCAAGAACGAGCCGCTGGGCGGCGGTGCCGGCAATTGGCGGGTGATGTTCCCCAAATACCTCGTGCAGCGCGAGAAGAACGAGATGTTCACCATCGCCAAGCAGCCGATCCGCGCACACAATGATTTCCTACAGTTCGGCGTCGAGTACGGTTGGCACGGACTTTTGGCGCTCATGGTGCTGCTGGCCTCGGCGTTGGGCCTGGCGGTTCGGTCGGTGGCGCGCGCGAGCCGGGTCGAAGACGACAAGGCCGAGGGCGCGGCATTGGTGGCGTTTGCGGCGCTGGGTTCGTTGGTGGGCATCGTGGCAATCTGTGGCGACGCGATGGCGAGCTTTCCTCTGCAGCTCCCGGTGCCTACGTTTCTCTTCTGCTTGCACCTGGGTGTCATCGCCGCAGCCGATGCGATGCTGGCGCCCGAAACCGCGGCCGACCGGCCGACGCCCTGGCCGCAGTGGATGGCTGCCGGCACGGTGGCGGCCGGACTCGGGACCCTGGTCTTTCTCGAAGGGTTCGGAAACTCCGAGGGCGTGCACGGTCGTTGGATGATCGCCGAGCGCGGCTTTACCGACGCGCGCAACCACCAGAAGCAGCCGGGCCGGGCCGGGCAGGCGCTGGTCGAGATCCGTGAAGCCATCCGCATCAACCCGGACGATTTCCAAAACCATTTCATCGAGGCGCTGTGCCTGAACTCGCTCGGCCAGACCAAGGAGGCCATTGCGAGCTTGCACCGTTCGCTCAACCTGTACCCGAACTTGCTCAACGCCTGGGTCAACGTGGCGATGTTCTCGGCGCGCATCAAAGACAAGGCTTCGATGAACGACGCGATCGACAAGGCGTTGGTGCTCAAGCCCGACGAGCTGGTGGCCCTGAACACCCGCCTGTCGGATTTCAATGCCGACGGCAGGCACCAAGAGACAATCACGCTGGTGCGAAAGCAGGTACCCGGATACCAGCAGTACCGCGCCAGCGGGCGCTGGCCCACCGACGATGGCGGCCAGTTGGTCGGGTCGTACAAGCAGACGCTCAACCACGGCCTTACCGCCGCCCGCAAGCTCGACCAGTGGCAGGAACTGGCGGATTGGTCCATCTACCTGGACGAACAAGGCATCCCCAACGACGGCCGCAGCGAAGAGAGCAAGCAGAAAGAGAAACGAGAGCGGGCGGCCGAGATCGCCAAGGCCTACCGCAAACTCAAAGCGTGCCCCAAGGCCCTGCCGTGGGCGCGCCTCGCGGCTGAACTGTCGCGGCAGGAGTTCGCCGACCACAAGGTGCAGTACGCCGTCACACTCGCGTGCGTCGGCCAGTTCGAAGACGCCGGGCACGAGGCGCAGATCGGTCTGCGCATCGACGCCGCAATTCGGGGCAAGCTGGTGAGCGACCTCGAAGAACTCAAGGCCAGTGGCCAACAGACCGCGGCCGGTCTGGACCAGTTGCTGGCCGCCGTGCGCCCGGCGCCGTGACCCATTCGGCCGGGCAGTCCGTCGAGGTCGGCGTCGCTCCCCACCAAGGGGGCATGCGGTTGGACGCCTTGCTGTGCGCAGCGATCGAGGGCATGAGCCGGGCTCGGGCGGCCGACCACCTCGCCGCTGGGCATGTGCGCCTGCTGGCCGGGCCGGCCAATGCTCGGATCAAGCCCAGTCTGCTCGTGCACCAATCGATGCGTTTCGCGGTGCAGGTGCAGCCCAAGCCGCAGCTTTCGGCGGCCCCCGAGGCCATCGAACTGCGCATCGTGTTCGAGGATGCGCACGTGTTGGTGGTGGACAAGCCGGCGGGACTGGTCGTGCACCCGGCGCTCGGCCACGAGTCGGGCACGCTGGTCAATGCGCTTTTGCACCACGAACCCGACATGGCGGATCTCGGCGACACCTACCGGCCGGGGCTGGTGCACCGCATCGATCAGTTCACCAGTGGCCTGTTGGTCGTGGCCAAGACCGAGACTGCGCTGCGCCGCCTGGGCGCCGACTTTGCCGCCCATCGGCTAGAGCGCCGCTACGTCGCCATCGCGCTCGGCAGCCTGCGGCAGGACACCTGGTCGCTGCGGGGGCTGCACGGCCGCCACCCGGGCGACCGCAAGAAATTCACCTGTCGCGCCGCGCAGGGCAAACCGGCGGTGACCCACCTGACGGTCCTTGCGCGCACGCCATTGACCACGCTGGTGGTGGCCACCTTGGAAACCGGTCGCACGCACCAGATCCGCGTGCACCTGGCCGAGGCAGGTCACCCGATTGCGGGCGACGACCTGTATGGCGGCAAACGTCCTTTCGCCAGGACGGCCCGCACCCGCGCCGACGCGGACTGGTTGGCGCAGGTTCCGCGGCAGGCGCTGCACGCCTATGCGCTGGGCTTTCGGCACCCACACACCGGCGAGGACCTGCGCTTCGAACTGGGCTGGCCCGACGACTTGCAGGCGATCGCCCTCGGCCTCTATGGCGCCAACGCGCGCTTGCCGGGACTTGCCGAACCGGTGTTCCGGGGCTGAGCGCGTCGGCCGCGTCCAGCGGCCGCAAGCTGGCGACCCACCAAGCAAGCAGCCGCGGTTCAAATCCGCCGGGCGGATTCCCTTGAGAAATGGGCCAGGCGCGCGCGGATTTGAACCCACCGCCACCCGAGCCTCCGACTCCGCCACCGCGCCCACGCCCGCCACCGGGAGCCGCGCGTCGGCCGCGTCCAGCGGCCGCAAGCTGGCGACCCACCAAGCAAGCAGCCGCGGTTCAAATCCGCCGGGCGGATTCCCTCGAGAAATGGGGTAGGCGCGCGCGGATTTGAACCGCGGACCCCCACGATGTCAACGTGGTGCTCTAACCAACTGAGCTACGCGCCTGTCTCGCGCCGGACGCCCGTGTGGGGTGGCGGCGGGGGCCGGAAATTTACCGGTGGGCGGCTGTGGTGTCAACGCCGGCGGCCGTGTGCGCCGAACGGCACATGGCCCTGCCCAAGTGTTTGCAACTGTTGGATTCTCTCATCCTGCTTGCGCGGCCCGCCCACTCGCGCTAATTGCCGCGGAAGGGAGGTTCGATGTCGCTTCTGCTGGCAGCCCTGCGCGCACGACCGCTGACGGAGATCGAAGGGCTGTGGCCGTTGCCGGCACTGACCCCGCGCGCGGGTGCGCAGACCCTGGCCTTGGCCCTGGCGGCGGGGGACGACACCGCAGTGGTGCAGGTGCCCTGGGCGGCGTGCGACCCGGCGCGGTGGCCCGCGAGCGCGGCGCGGCGCTGGATGTGGTGGGTACCCGACGCACCGCAGCGCGCGTTGGGCACGGCCGTGCGCAGGCGCCTCGGGCGGCTGCCGGCCAAGGCGATCGTGTTGCAGGGCGCCCTGGTGGAGTCCACCGATTGCGGGGCGCACCGCGCGCTTGTGACGCAGGCGGAGCAGGCGCTGGCCGAGTGGTTCGCTGACGCCGCGCACCCGCTTCGCCACCTGGGCCTCGCGGCGGTGGATGCGCAGCGACTGGGTCGGTTCGCCGACAACCTGTGCGATCTCGATGACCTCGTCGCACGGGCGGTTGTGGCCGCCCTGCAGTCGTGGCAACCGGGCCAGACGCCCGATGGCGCGGTCTGGCGGACGCTGGTCGACCGGGCCGTTGCGGCAGCGACCGTCGCCCGTTTCGAGGCGTTGGGGTCGCGCGCATCCGGTTTGGCCATCGGCTTGTGGATGGGCAGCGTGCGGCGGCTGGTCGATGCCGACGACCGCACCGTACGCGGCCTCCGCCGGGTCGGACTCTTGCGCGCCGATGGCCACGGGCTGGGCTGGAGCGCGATCGCCCGCGGCCTGGGCGAACCGACCATTGGCCGCGCGCTGCGTGCGGCTCGACCGGATTGGCCGTGGCACCTCGCCGGTCTGGACGACGGGGTGGATCGCGCGCAGGCCCGCGAGGTGGTCGCCATCCTGGCGGGCTGTGCGCTGCTGGGCGGTTTGCAGCCGCGCAGCGATGGCGCACTCGAACGGCTGGGCGTGACGGCCCTGCGCCAGGCCATCGACCAGTCGTTCGATCGCGGCGACCCGATCCGCCGTGTGCTCGGCCCGTGGATCGACCTGACGGCGCGCGTGACCACGACGGCGGCGGCCCGCTGGCGCACGGATGACGTCCACCACCTGCGGGCCGCCGACGCCACGCGCCAGCGGCTGGCCCAGGCCGCGACGACCGCCAACGCGCGTTTCGCGGTGGCCGCGCTATTCGACGCGCTGCACCTGTTCGAGGCCTGCGCGCGGCCCGATGCCGGCGAGGTGATGCGCACCTGGACCTCGCTGCAGTGGACGCTCGACCGCATGGGACCGACGGCGCGGCCGGCGCTGGCGTGGCTGCGGTTGGTGGTGGCGCGATCGTGCGTCGGTCAGTCCAGCCCCGCGCAATACCCGTATTGGGCGGCGGAATTGGGTGCCGCCGAGGCGGAACTCGGCGCGATGCAGACCTTCGCACCCGCGCTGCTGCGCACCCGGACGTGGCTGGCCTGGAGTCAGGGCGACAGCCGTCGCGCGCAGGAACTGTGGACGGCGTCGGGGCACCAGGCCGGCGAGAATGCCGATGCGTCTGCGGCCGTGGACAGCGCCTTGGACCTGTCGATGTCGCTGGTCGTGACCGGTGACGCCGCTGCGGCCTTGCGCATTGCCCGGCCGTTGGCGCAGCGGTTGACGGCGGATCGCGATCCTGATCGGACGCCATGGGCGGCGGCGACCTGGATCCTGGCGGGCCTGTGCATCGACCCGGCGAACGGGACATCGGCTGATGCTGACCTCGACCCGGCCAGCGCCCATGCGCAATGGGATCGCGCCGCGCACGATCTCGGCGACGTCGCTCCAGGCGACGCCGTGGTCCTCGGCGGGCTGGTGCGTTGCGCTGCACTGCTGGCCGAGGGCCGTGCGAGCGAGGCGCAGCCCCTTCTGGCGTGGGCGAGCAAACAGGCGCGCAAGGCCGGACAGCCGGCGTTCGCGACGGCCGCCCGTTTCGGCTTGGGCTTCTGCTACTTGTGGGCCTGCGACCGCGCGGCCGGGCGGCGCATGATCGTCGAGGCCCTCGCCCACCTGCCGCTGCCTGCCGCGGCAGACTTGGTGCGCAGGGGGCAGGCGCTGCTCGCGGACGCGACGGGCACAGACCAACCTTGCCGCGAGGCGGTGATCCATGATTGCTAGCCTGTTTCGCAACGATGCGCCGGCCCGCTGGGTCTGGGCGCCAGTGGTCGCGATCGGCCTGGCGCTGACGGTGGCGCCGGCACGCGCGATCGACAAGCAGAAGGCCGCCGCGGCGATGGCCGAGAAGGCCGCTCAGGCGTTCGAGTCCGGAGACGCGGCGCGCGCCAGCGACCTGTACTACGAGGCGTGGCGGGCGGACCCGACGCTGGTCAACGCCCTGTACAACAGCGCCCGGGCCGCCCAGGTGGCGGGTCGATTGGAAGTGGCCGAAGAACGGTTCGGCCAGTTCGTGGCCGCGCCTGGCGCCGAAGCTGCGCAGGTCGCCAAGGCGCGCGCGTGGCTGCGCGAGATTGGCGCTGCACGCTTGCAGGTGGGCATGGCCGCCGCCGACGCCGCTGAGCGCCAGAGCCCCGCGGAAGGGTACCTGCGCTGGCTGGAGTTGGCGCAGCGCCACCCGGACGAGGCGCGGCTGTGGCTGCGCGCGGGGTTGTGCGCCGACAAGGCAGGACTCAAGAAAGAAGCTGTCGCCGCCCTGGCGCAGGCGCGCGACCGGGCGGCGGCCGGATCCGGCGATCGGGCGGTCGCCGAAGCCAGGCTCGTCGCACTGGCGCCGTCCGCCAAGCCCGCCGCCGAGGCCGGGCCACCTGCGACCCGATCGCCCGCACCCACGCCGACGGTGGCGGTCACGGCCGCGGAGCCGCCGCAGCGGTGGCCATGGCTGGTGGCCGCAGCGGGGGCCGTGGTGGCAGGCACCGGTGCAGTGCTCTCCATGCGAGCCCGAGCCGATCGCGCGGACTTCGAAGCCAAGATGGCGCCAGGGTTCGCAGGCGGCAAGGTGCCCGGCACCCGCGCGGCGGCGCAAAGGGAGGCAGACGAGATTGCAGGTCGCCAGACCCTGGCCGCCGTCGCAGGCGGCGCCGGGGGGATTGTCGCCGCGGCCGCGGTCGCCTGGGTGCTCGTCGGCCAGGCGCAGCCCGCGCCGGCCAAGGCCTCGTGGTGGTGGTCTCCGGGGTGGGACGATGAGGCGGCGGTCTTTGGCGTCGCGGCGAGGTTTTGATGCTCGCCGTGCGCCTGGTCCTCGGTGCGGCCCTGGCCGTGGCGGCGTGCGAACCGCCAGCGGTTCCGGCGGCAGGAGCGTTCTTGGGTGACCATGCGGTGGACGCCGACGTGGCTGCGACGGACGGCAAAGCAACCGCGCCCGATGGCAAACTGCCGACCGACAGCACACCCGCGGCTGACGTCGCCCCCACCTCCGAAACGCAGCCAAGCAACTGCAAGGCCTTGTCCTTGTCGTGCCCGGACGGGGTGTGCCAGGTGGAGTGCGGCGAGACCGCGGCCAACTGCGCGTGCGACTGTCCGATCCCCAAGGTCGCCAACGGCGACGGCAAGTGCGAGCCGTGCGAAAACATCAACTGGAGCATCGACTGCTGCATCTGCGGCGACGGCAAGTGCGTCAACAAGGGCGTGTGCGGTGAAGCGGTCGAGTGCGCCAAGGATTGCCAGCCGGCGTGCGGCAACAAGGTGTGCGAACCGGGCGAGACCCCGCAAAGCTGCAACGAGGACTGCGACAACAAGGCCTGCGGCAATGGCCAGTGCGAGGCACCCAAGGAGAACCCGCAGTCGTGCCCGACCGACTGTGCCACCGGGTGCGGAAACTGTCTGTGCGAAGCGGGCGAAACCGCGGCGGCATGCCCCAAGGACTGCGGCGCCTGCGGCGACGGCGTGTGCAGCATTTGCCCGGACTACAATGAGTCGGGCGGAGTCTGCACGACCGATTGCAAGGACTGAACGCGGAGCCGGCGGCCGGTCACGGCCCGTCGGGCAGATCGTCGGGCCAGTGCTGCAACCGCACGATGCGGCCATGGCCATCCAGTTCGAACTGCCAAAGGCCGCCGCCGCAAAAATCGTCGGGCGCGGTCAGGCGATAGCGGGCGGACCAGCCGCGGCCTTGCGAGTGCAGGGTCGCTTCGTCGGCAGAAAACGTGACCACGTGCCGCGTCATCCGCAGCCAGGCGTTGGCGGCGTCCAGGCCACGGATCGTCTGCACCACCCGGCCGCGTTCGGCGCCGAAGCCGCCGCGCTCGATGACGACCTCGTCGGCCATCACCCGGCCGGTCGCCGATCGGTTGCCATAGGCGTTGAGCGCCGCCACCCACGCCCGCAGCGCCCGCAGCGCCGCCTCCTGGTCGATGGGACCGTTCACCGTGGGTCGCGGTCGTGGCGCGACAGCAGGTCGTCGATCACCTCGTCGATGCCCTCGCCTTCGTCGTCGCCGGCTTCGGCTTCGTCGCCGTCGAACTCTTCGCCCTGCCGACGCCGCGCGCGCACGCCGCCGCCGGCCTTGCCGGTGCGCCGTCCAATGGCCTTGCCCGCCGCTGCAACCGACTTGCGCAGTTCGGCCAACCGTTCGGCGACGCGCGCCATCAGCGTGCCCGCTGGGTAGGTGCCGTCGGGCTGCATCTTGCCGGCCTGCACGCCGGTCAGGATCTCCAGGCCTTGCTCGACGGTGCTGATGGGCCATACGTGGAACTTGCCCTTGGCGATGGCGTCGCGCACTTCGCGGGACAGCACCAGGTGCTGGACGTTCTGCCACGGGATGAGCACACCCTGTCGGCCGTTGAGCCCCTTGGCCTTGCAGAAGCGGTAGAAGCCCTCGATCTTCTCGTTGACGCCGCCGATGGGCTGGATCTGGCCCAGTTGGTTGACGCTGCCGGTCACGCCGATGCCCTGGTCGATCGGCACCTCGGCAATGGCGCTGAGGATGGCGTAGAGCCAGGTGCTGGACGCGGAGTCGCCGTCCACCTCGCCGTAACTCTGCTCGAAGGTCACGGTGGCGGTCAGGCACAGCGGCTGCTTGCGGGCGAAGCGATCGCCGAGGAACCCCGACAGGATCTGCACGCCCTTGTCGTGGATCTCGCCCGACATCGACACCTCGCGCTCGATGTTGACGATGCCGGCGGTGCCAGTGAACGCCCGGGCAGTGATGCGGAACGGCCTGCCAAATTCGTGCTCGCCGACCGACAAGACGGCCAGGCCATTGATGACGCCGACCGCCCCGCCCTCGGCCTCGATGAGCCACTGGTCGTCGAGCAGATCCTCATGCATCTTGTCGGCGATGAGGCTACTGGACTGCGTGCGCTGGTCGATGGCCTTGTCGACGTGCTTGCGGGTGATGACCTTGCTGCGCGCCTTGCCAGCGAACCAGTCGGCCTCGATGAGCAGGATCGAGATGCGGTTGAAGCGCAGGGTCAGCTTGCGCTGGCTGTCGACGATGCGCGCGCCGTGTTCGAGGATGGCGTGGACCGCCGATTTGTCGACCGGCCGGCAGCCGTTGTTCTTGACGGCGGTGGCGACAAAGCGCACGTATTTCTCGACGGCTTCGGGGCTTTTGCGGATCTCGTGGTCGAAATCGGCCTTGACCCTGAAAATCTTGCGAAAATCGTCGTCGTTGCGGTACAGCAGGTGGTACAGCGAATTGGACCCGATGAGGATGATCTTGACGTTGAGCGCGATGGGCTCGGGCTTGAGCCCGCTGGTCGGCAAGAGGCCCGCGGTTTCGCCGAGGTCCTCGATGGACAGTTCACCATTGCGCAGGGTGACCTTGAGGTTCTCCCACACCCCCGGGCTCTGCACCAGATCGACCGCGTGGCAGACCAAGAAGCCACCGTTGGCACGCGCCAGGCTGCCATTGCGCACCATGGTGTGGTCGGTGAAGTAGATGCCCTGTTCGACGCGGCGCTCGATGCGACCAAAGAGCCGGTAGTAGGTCGGGTGGGTCTCGAACACCACCGGGGCGCCGCCCAGTTTGGGCTTGCCGTCCTTGGTCCTGGGTTCGCCTTCGCCCTCGGCCTTGTCCGTTTTTTCAGCGGTCTCTACCTTGTCGGTGTCGGCGCGGCGACCATCGTGGCGGGCGGGCGGCGCGGCGGCCTGGCTGCGGCCGTTGTCGACGAACACGTTGACGGCGAACGGCAAGAACGGATCCTTGTGCGGCTCGGCGCGGTCGTCGTTGCTGTCGCCGTCGCTGTTGTCGGGCAGCAGGTGCGACAGGTGGTGCGAAACGTGGTCGTACAGGTCGTCGAGGTAGGCGGCCAGCTTCTTGCCGCCCGACTTGAAGCGGTCGCGCAATTCCGCGAAAAGCGGCTTGCACACGCGCTCGGCGAGTTCGAGCTGGCTTTTCTCGATCTTCTCCTGGGTCGTCTGCTCGATCTTGCGGTTGGTCTGCACGAATTCGGTAAAGAGCGGCTCGAGTTTTTCGCGGCGCTGGTCGATGGCCTTGCGCTCGTCCTCGGGCAGCGCCATCACGTCTTTGTCCTTGAGCGACTTGCCGTTGACCACCGGCAGCGTCTCCAGCTCGCCGTCCTTGCTTGCCCGCACCACGAATCCGACCTGCTCGGCCTTGCGCGACAGGGCCACAAAGGCGTCGGTCTGCAGGGTCTGCGATTGGCTGACGGCGTGCTGCAGGCGCAACTGGTGTTCGGGCGAATGGAAGGCGGCGGGCACCTCTTTTTGCAGGCGCTCCAGCAGCTTGTCGACCGCCTTCTTGAGTTCGCGGGCGTCGCCGGCCTTCAGTGGGATGGCCACCGGCGCGTCATCGTCGTCGAAATTGTGCACATAGACCCAGTCGTTCGGAGTCTTGCGGCTGGGCGCCAGCTTGTCGAGCATCACCCGCAGCAGGCTGCGCTTGCCGGTGCCCGAGGGGCCGGCCACGTACACGTGGTAGTTGGGCCGGGTGACCGACAGGCCCAGTTCCAGGCTCTGCATCGCCCGTTCCTGCTCGATGACGCTGGCCAGCGGCTCCAGGTCGGCGGTGGTCTCGAACGGCAGTGCATCGAGGTCGAACTGGACGGTGCACTTCTCGGCGGGCAGGCTCGGCGGCGGCACCGCGGCCAGCAGCGACTTCTTGCGCTGGACGGCGGCCAGGTAGCGCGAACTCGGCGCCGACTGCGGGGCCTGCGGCGGTTGCGGCTTGGCGCGCGAGGTCTTGGCCATGACGGTCCCGGAGGCGGCGATGGGCCGGCCGCGCCGGGGGGTATAGTACAGGCCCGGGGGCTTGCAAAGGGTAGGGCCCGCGGTGCGCGGGACACCCCAAACCTGGACCATGCCGCCCGGCGGCTCGGTCCGGTCCGTCCCAGTCCCCTTTTTGGACGCCTTGCTTTTGGCCTGTTTCGCCGCCTTCCGGGCCGGTCGCTGTGCTGTGCCAGGCAGGCTACGGCGTCGCCAACACGATGGTCTGGTGCCCCTCTGCGGTCTCCAACTTCTTTTGGGCGTTGCGCGCGGCGTCCAGTGTGCCGAACGGCCCCATGCGCACCCGGAAAAACTGGCCCTTGTCCGGCACCTCGACCGCGGAGACCGACACCGTGTAGCCCTTGGCGCGCAGTTCGCCGGCGAAGACGTCGGCCTCGGCCTGATTGCGGAAGGCCTTGATCTGTACGACGTATTTTCCGGCGGGCGGTCGGCCGGCCTTGGGGGCCTTGTCCTCGGGCTTGTCGGCCGCCGCGGCGCCCTCTTCGGCGGCTTCCCCGACCGGGGCGGGCGAACTCGGCGCGGCCGGTTGCGCGGGCGCGGCCGGTTTGGTCGCGGCCGCCGCTGACGCCGCTT
>VGRO01000061.1 GCA_016875335.1 Deltaproteobacteria bacterium
AAGAGCATGCCGGCAGATCGCGAGCGCGCCCGCAGCGACCGACCGAGGCGCACTCGCAGTGCGCCGACCGAGGAAGCGAGGACGTAAGCCGCGAGATGCCCAGGATCTTCGGCCGTAGCGGGACGGGTTTTGGCTACACCCTCTTAGGGCCCGGAAATGATTTACTCAATCATTTCTTGGGCCCGTTTGCTTGCTCAGTGGGTCGCCAGCTCGCGGACCAAAGGTCCGACTCGCGGCTCCGCCCTGATGTGAGAGTGATCGACTTATTGTTTTCCAGTCCATTATGGGTCGAGTCTCTTTGCTGTTCAGTGGGTTGCCAAGCTCGCGTCGGAGCCGACTCGCGGCAACGTCATGACAAGACTCAGTGCACTGGGCGAAACTGATCGCGCCTCTGGGAGCCTGTCGGACGATCGTCCGACAGGCTCCGTGCTGGTTGCGATCGGGGCAGCGACCAAGAACTGCCTGAAGTGTTTTCAGCCAGCTTCGGTCGCTGGCAGGCCGCAGCCGCGGCTGCAAGCACCTCGGCCCTGTTGCGCGCCGGAACCCGCCGCGCACTTCGGGCCTCAGGTACGAGCGACAGCGACCGGGCTGCCCTACATCAGCCGACCCGCGAACACCACTGCGGTCGGCACCGCGAACACCAGCACGCTGGCCGCCAGGCCCCAGTTGCGCACCCGGGCCGCAACCGGGTCGTTGCCGCGCGCGTGCAGGCGGTACTCGACGATCGCCTGGGCGACCGACAGCGCCACCGACAGGTACGTGAACAGGTACAGGTACTCGGTCAGGGTCGGGTAGGCGATTTCGGGCGCTCGTTCGGCGGCGCCGACCTGCAACTCGACCACGACGACCAGCGACAGCACGGTCAGCAACAACTTGGCGTCGATCTTTTCGTGCGGGATCCAGCTTGCCGCCCACGCCAAAAGCAAAAGCAACAGCAGCGGCCCGAGCACCTGCACCACGAACGGCAGCAGCGTCCGCTCGACCGTCAGCACGAAGCGGTAGCGGCTGTAGTGCTCGTCCTGACCGTAGGTGCTGGTGACCTCGTCGGTGTGCACCCTCGAGAACTGCCACGCGCCAAAGCTCAGGTCGGGCCCGAGGCGGTCGCGCCGCAGGTCCACGTGGGGCGATCCAAAGCGCGTCTCGCAGCGATAGACCAGTTGATCCGAGGTCTTGAGCGGGTGTTCGAGTTCCACCTGCAAGCGTTGGCTGTCGAACGGGTAGCGCCGCAGGTCGAAGTGACCGCGCAGCTTGGCCTGGATGCGCCAGTTCTTGGTGTGCCACTTGCCCAGGCTGGTGTAGTAGTAGGCCGTCTGGTGCGACTCGGCGGCGTTCATGATCTCAAACGGCGCCACCGACTCGACATCCAACCGCGCGTCTTGCCAGCGCAATTCCAAGGTGAAGTCGGCCTCGAAGGTATTGGTCTGCACGTCGATGTCGCTGACGTCGAGCATCCACAGCGTGACCTGGACCTCGACCGGGCCGTCCAGTGGCCCCAGCCGTTCGTAGCTGGCGGCGGCCCCCGGGTGCAGCGCCGTCGGCACGGGCTTGGCGGCGGTCTTGCGGCTGGCGTAGCGGAGCGGCAGCGGCGCGTCGGCGGTCTGGGTGGCGTCGCCTGGACCGAAAAGCGCATCCACAAGATCTTCTGCGGTCGCCCGCGGCACCGATTCGTCGCACACCAGCGCCAGGGGCACCGCCAGCGCTTCACCCGCGCCGGTCAAGCCGAGTTCTGCCCGTTTTGCCCATAGCAACGGCCAACCCTCGTCGATCAGGCGCAGTTGCTCCTCGGGCTTGTAGCGCAGTTGCGCGAACCCCAGCGCCGCAAGCGCCTGCGCCGTCGGCGAGTCGGGCAGACCGACCTCGAACCAGCCGTCGATGTCGCCGGCGCGCGCCGCCGCCACCGGGTCTTGCACATGGACCGCGTGCAGCGCGGACAGGCCCAAGTTGGCAAAGCCCAGCGCCGTGCGCACCGTCTCGGCATCGGTCGGGCGCACGGCCACGGTTCGGCCCTTCAGGCCGTGGAAATCCTTGCGATCGGCGCGCACCCAGGCGTGCACCACCTCGTGGCCGAGCATCGCCACAGTGCGCAGGGTCTTGTGCGGCCGGTCGTAGCGCCCGGTGCCCTCGAACGCCTGGCGCGCCGCAGTGGCGCGCACGAGCGCACAGTCCCGCGGCGGACCTACGGCGGCGCGCTCGTCGTGGACCAACTGCACGGTCAGTTCGGCCTGGCCGCGTACACGCTGCGCAACCCCGCGCGCGGTCTGCAGGATCGCAGGGTCGCCAGCGGGCACGCGCAGATCCAGGCCGTGCGCCGCAGTGGCACAGGCGGTTGCGAAACTCGCCAGCAGGCACAGAACGCGGCGCATCACCTAAGGCACCGGACCCACCGGCGTCTCCCAGGCCTTGTCCAGGCCCTTGTCGGCCACGCAGTTGGGGTCACCCCAGCACACGTCGTCCAGCACCTGGGTGCCCAGGCTGTGGAAATAGTGGACCATCAAGTTCTTGTGGTACTCGGTGAACGTGCCCTTGTACGGTTCGCCCTTGCTGTTCAGGCCCGGCACCGGCGGGAATTCATCGTTCTTGGGCGCCTGGGCCAGGTATTCGTGCTTGCCGTGGACGTCGGCCAGGCAGATGCCGGAAGTGCCCGGCTTGCCGGGCGTGGTCGGGACCAAGCTGCACAGCTTGTGCAGCGGGTTGGGGTCGGCTGGAGTCACGGCCGGCGGTGGCACGTCTTTGCCGCGCAAGAGTCCGGCGGCGATGGCCTTTTCGAACCACGGCCGATAGGGCGCCTGCACGGGGTCGAGCAGGTTGTCGCGGCCGAACAACCCCATCGCGCGCGCCAGGGTCACCCCGGTCGTGAACGGAACGGTCTGGTCGAGCACCGCCAGCATCATCAGCATGTGGGTGGGCGCATAGCCCGCGATGGGGTCGAGGATCACCCGGTCGGCGACGGTGATGGCATCGGCGCCCTCCAGCACGTTGGCGGCCAACTGCACGAACCGACGAAAATCCGGGGTGTTGCGCTCCTTGCCCAGGCCCTCATAGGGGGTTGCCGCGTGCACGTCGGAAACCGCCTTGCCGCCAGCGAAGACGCGCACCCGCATGGGGTCGAACTTGTCGCTCTGCACCGCCACCGCAAACGCGCCGTCGGCGCCCACCGCCACCTGGGCGTGGTTGCCGTTGGCGAGGTTGTCCAACTGCACCTGCGCGCCGGGCGGCGCCGGCACCTTGGCGAAGAACGTCGGCACCTCCACCGCCGTGGCCCGGCAAAGGCCGGTCTTGTCGTCGCGATAGGTCTTGCGCGACAGGGCTTTGCAGCGGTCGCTGTCGTCGTTCCAGCTCAGGTACACCTGGCCGGTCGGTTTGCCGTCCTTCTTCTCGGGGCAGGCCACCACCTTGGGTCCGCTGATGGCGTGCACGAGCGGCGTCACCACGCCATGCAGCCGCGTGCGCATGAAGATGTCGGCGAGCCCCGCCCCCGGAACCACCGGTGCCGCCGCCACGATGTAGGGCTCCAAGGGGCTGGTGAGCGCGGTGTGGATGCCGCCCAGGCTGATGCCGGTCATGAAATACGGCACGGTCGGGCCGCCCGCGTCGAGCACGCCGTCCAGGTCGAAGTCGCCGGCCAGCAAGCTCGGCATCAACTGCGCCTTGGTGGCCTTCTTGGGGTCTGTCGGGGGCTTGGGCACCTGGCCGAGCGCCCGCAACATGCGCACGGCCACGATGTAGTCCAAGGTGGTCTGGCGCATGGCGTCGCGCAACCGAAAGGCGTTGGGCGCGTAGTAGGCCTCGCCGCCCTTGGTGAAGCAGTCTTCGTTGTCGTCGGTCGCCCGGCCCTTGACCGCCAATTGCTGCATGAAGCCGTGCTTGAGCAGAGCCTGCAGCACTTCGGTGTCCGACATCGATTCGGGAAAGCGCGTCTCGCTGTCGGCGTACAGGAACTTGGGCAGCAAACTGCGGATGATCGGCAAGTACTGCGAGAAGCCGCCATCGTCCAAGAACTTGAGCGCGTCGGCCAGCACCGGCCCGTGACCCACGGCGTCGATCGAAAACGTGGCAATGCCCGCCTGCGCCAGCTTGTCGGCCATCAACAGGCACTCGATGCGGCTGGTTCCGGTGGCGTGGGCGTACACCACCACGGGAAAGGGCGGCTTGTGCTGGGCGGTGGCCTTGGGGACGATGAGCAAGAACGGCACCTTCTCGTGAAAAAGTGCGTCATCCTTGGCGATCTCGCCCTTCTTGGTGTCCAGGTGCCAGACGTTGTCCGGGGTCGACCGCAAGTTGGGCGTGACCATGTCGCCGAACACCACGTGGCTGACGTGGTCGAACCCGCCGGCCGGCACGAATTGGTTGAGCAAGCCGAAAATCTGCTTCAGGTACGCGCCCTGCAAGGTGTAGGTCGTGTCCCACGGCACCAACGGAAAAGGCTTGTCGCCGATTCCCCCATAGGTCGCGTCGCCGTCGAACGTCACCTCCATGTCGTAGACATCGTTGATCTTGGGTGCAAAGGCCTTGTCGAGCCACGCGAACGGCCCTTTGCCGTAGAGGCCATCGCGCAACGCCCGGAACGTGCGTGCCAGGTCGCCCGTGGTCAGTGTCCAGCCAAAGGCGATGTCGCCGCGCTTCTTGCCGCGTTTTTGCAGGGCCGGCAGCGCGCGCTCCAAAGCCTGCGTCTGGGTGTCGTGGTTGACGAAATCGAACGGCGATCGCACGGGACCATAGCGACCCTGCTGGTCCCAGCCCTTGACGTCGCGGGTCAGTACCACCGCGTACTGCTCGCCCGCGCGCAACGGCAGAAGCGGCCGGATGTCCAACGTATGGGTGGCGGTTTCATAGTGGTAGATCCACTGGTCGGGCACGCCGTCGCCGTCGCTGTCCACCTGGTTGTCGGGCGGCAGCACGTAGCTGTCGAAAAAGCCGAGCTTGTCGTTGGGAAAGTAGGCATGCGGTTCGGCGGTGTGCGGATACCAGCCGCGGCCGAGGTCGAGCGGGATCACCTCGCCCACGTGCCCCCCACCCGGCTGGACGTTGACCACGAACACGCTGTCGTCGGTGACCGTAGTCAGGTCGAGCGGCCCGTCGAAGCTGACCGAAATCGGGGTCAGGCCGCTAAAGCCCTCGACGTTGTTGAGGTGCTCGCGGTTGCGGCGGTCGATGGCAGCTTCGGACACCGTGCTGACGTTGACGTATTGGGCGCCGTCGGCCCGCCTGTGCAGGGCCAGGTCGTTGGGAAACGGAATCTCGGGCTGCGGCCGGCGCAGCGGGTCGAATACCACCGTCGGCCCGGGCTTGCTCTTGTCGGTCGGGGCGATCCCCTGCGCGCTGCCGAGATCCGGGTCGTCGAGCGCGCTGCACCGGGCAGCCCACGCTGCAACCACGACGAGTGCGGCGGCGCGGAACGAGAAAGGCTTGGCATTCATGGCGTTCCCCGCGTCCTAGAAATCGGCCCGCACCTGGACCTGGCCCTGCACCACGCCCACCGCCGCCATCGCCCCGCCCGCCGCGTCGTCGTACGCGTCGCCCGGAAACCACACGCCCGCGTCCACCCGCGCCACGGCGACGAGGCCGTCGAGCAGATGTGCGGTGCATTCGACGGCGCCGTCGAGTTCGGTTCCCAGGCCGCGCTTGCCCTGCGCGCCGCGCGGTCCGGTGGCCTTGCCGCCGTTGAGGAAGGTGCGGAACGGGTCGGCCACGTCGGCCGGGCTTTGCGCCCAGACACCGCCCAGCAGGACCGCCACGTTCTTGTAGGGCTGCAGGCGCACCACCGGGTGCACGTACAGCGCCTGCGTGACCGCCCCCCATGTTGCAACCCGCTGGACGCCGGCAGGGGCGCTGCCGCTATAGCGTGGGTCGGCCAAGTTGTGCGCCGCCTGGGCCGACAGCTGGCGCTGCGCCTGGCCGAACATCACCAACCCCACGTGATAGTCGGTGGCAAACCGGAAGCTGCGCAGGGTGCCGTTCAGTGGCAAGGCATCGGCGCTGGCGCCCCCGGCTTCGAAGCGGAGCGCCCCGCGGCGGCGGCCGACCTCGACGCGCGCGGCGCCGCCCCACTGGGCCAGGTCCAGGCCGTCGGGTTGGTTGGGCGACTTGAGCCAACCGGTGTGGCCCCAGCCGTACAACCCCTCGGCGGCGATCTCGACCCACCCGAGGCCGGTCTGCCGGCGGTAGCGCACGAATCCGTCGACCACAGTCGCCGCCAGGCCCAGGCCGTCTGCGTCGGTCTGCGCGCGGCGCACGGCATAGGCCCCGGTCTGCACCTGCTTGCCGCGGTACAGGATCGCGGCGATCTGGTTGGTCGCCGCGTCGCCCGGCAGCCGGGCCAGGTCGTCGTGGGCTTGGACGTCGTACGCCACCGCGACGGCCAGCGGAAACGCCTCAAGCGGGTCGCCCTTGTGCCACAGGGATGCGGGCAGCACCGCCCAGCCCAGGCGGGTGACCGCGTTTTCGCCCTGTCGCGCACCAAACTGCAAGGCATCGTAGCCGCCGTCGGTAGCGAGCAGGCCCAGGCCCCACACCGACGCCGACCGGCCGAGCGTGAACTGCCCAGCAGTGGTGGTCAGCTCGACGCGGCCGCGCAGCAGCGCGTTGTGGGTCGCCGGCAAGGGCGCCCACGGCTGGTCCCAGTAGCGCAACTGCACCTGCAACTCGCCGACCGCGTGGCGAAAGAAGCCATCGGGCGAGGCGTACGACACCTGGGTGCCGGCGCGCGCCCGCGCCTGCATGCCCGAAGTCGGCCCCAACCGCGCAGCCTCGCTGGCTTCGGGACCCAAGCCCTCGACCACGCTCGCCCGCTCGCCGACAAAGCGCTGGTCCAGGCTGTGGCGCCAGTGCCAAGCGCTGTGCGGTTCGTCGGGCGCGGCCTTGGGTTCGACGGCGGTCGGCGTCTCAACCGACGGGTGCATCTCGGCGGTGGCTGCGGCCGGTGCGTCGACCGCGCTTGGGGCGACCGGCAGCGCCGCAGGGGACGGGTCGGACTGCGCCCGCGCCTGGTTGGACAAAACCAGGGCCGCGATCGTCGCCGCCGCCGCGCAGTACGCGTGCAAGGATTGCAGGGACAACGCGACCTCCACCGCCGGCAACGGCCGCGCGAGGGTAGCACAACGCGACGCGCTGCACAGGGCGCTGGGGGCCGCGGACCTGGCTGACCAGTCCATTGCCAACCCCGCACAAAATCGGCACACTGCTCGCCCGGTTGCCAGTCCGCGGCCGGGTGGCGGGCCTGTCCCGGCGTTCGGCGCCTCCCGTCTGACCCTATCGCCAGAACCCCGCCTTGCGCGGCCATCGCGCCGCAGTCGCCGTGCCGCCATGTCTCCTGCCGCCATGCACTGGGTCGTGCACCATGCCGCTGGTCGCGATCTGGCCGACGACGGCGACTACATGGACCTGGCGCTGCGCATCGCCGAAGATGCCGGCACCCAGGGCGAGGTGCCGATTGGCGCAGTGGTCGTCCACGAAGGCGAGGTGGTCGCCTTTGCGGCCAACCGCCGCGAGCGCGATCAGGACCCGACAGCCCACGCTGAGATTCTGGCGCTGCGCCAGGCAGGCCAGCGGCTGGGGTCGTGGCGCCTGAACGACTGCACGCTCTACGTCACGCTCGAACCGTGTCCGATGTGCATGGGCGCCGCGATCAACGCCCGGCTGGGTCGGCTGGCCTTTGCGTGCCGCGATCCGAAGGCGGGCGCAGCCGTGTCGCTGTACGCGCTCGGCCACGACGATCGCCTCAACCACCGCATGATCGTCAGCGAAGGCGTGCGCCGCGATCCGGCGAGCCGGCTCCTGTCGCAGTTTTTCGCAGCCTTGCGCGCAGGCGACGGCGCCGATCGCCCCGATCGCGCCGCCTGACATTGCGCGAGGCCGCGCGGACGATTATCCTTGCGCGCCGCGCTGGGGCCGTGCGCCTCGTCGCCCTGCGATCGCGCCTGCCAGCGCGACCGAGTTTCGCCGCACTGCACCATGGTTGCCGCCTCGGCCGCCGATTTCCGCCTCGTCCGCGCCCGCGGCGAACCCCGGAGAGCTGTCCGAGTGGCTGAAGGAGCCTGACTCGAAATCAGGTGTACCGAAAGGTATCGGGGGTTCGAATCCCTCGCTCTCCGCCGGCCGGCCCGACGGCAACCGTGCCCCCGCGCAGGGCCGCCATTGCGGGCGGGCGCCTGCCGCAGGAGAGATGTCCGAGTGGTTTAAGGTGCTCGCTTGGAAAGCGGGTGTACTCCAAAAGAGTACCCGGGGTTCGAATCCCCGTCTCTCCGCCGCGCCCGGTCGTCCCTCGACCGCGCCCCGTGCAACGCCCCCGCGGGGGCGGGTGCCACCGTTCGCCGGCAAGGCCGGCGGCAACAATTCGCTGTGAACCCCGTCAGGCCCGAGAGGGAGCAGCGGTAGCAGTCGGGTTGTGTGCCGCCGGCCCTGCCGGCGAACTCGTTTTTGCGTTCCATCGCTCCACGTGGAGGCCACCATGGGCTACGTCGTGCTCGCCCGCAAGTATCGGCCGGCGGGCCTCGCGGAATTGGTCGGTCAGGAGCACATCCGACGCGCGCTCGCCAATGCCCTGGCGATGAAGCGAATTCCGCACGCGCTGCTGTTCTGCGGCGCCCGCGGCACAGGCAAGACCTCGACCGCGCGCATCGTCGCCAAGATGCTCAACTGCGAGCGCGGACCCACCGATTCGCCGTGCGGACAGTGCGCAGCGTGCCGCGAGGTCTCGGCCTCGAACAGCGTCGACGTCCAGGAACTCGACGCCGCCAGCAACCGCGGCATCGACGAGATCCGCGAACTGCGATCGGGCGTGGGCTACGCGCCGCAGCGCGATCGCTACAAGATCTACATCGTCGACGAAGCGCACATGTTGACCGATGCAGCGGCCAACGCCTTCCTCAAGACCCTGGAAGAGCCGCCGCCGCACGTGGTGTTCATCCTGGCCACCACCGACCCGCAGAAACTGCCGATTACCATCCGTTCGCGCTGCCAGCGCTACGACTTCCGGCGCGTCAAGGCCCAGGACGTGGTGGGCCGGTTGGCCAGCATCTGCGAGGCCGAGGGCATCGGCTACGACCAGGACGCGCTCTACCTCGTGGCCCGCGAGGGCGATGGTTCGATGCGCGATTCGCTGTCCCTGCTCGACCAGGTCATCGCGTTCGGCGGCGACCGGCTGGACACCGAAACCGTGGCGGCGCTGCTGGGCGTGGCGGACCGCGGCCGCACCCACCAGCTCCTGCACGCGCTGTGCCGGCGCGACACGGCCCTGGCCTTGCAGGCGCTCGGCGCAGCGCACGACTATGGCCTGGATCTCAAGACCCTGGGCCGGACCCTGGCCATGGAGGCCCGCGACGTGTTGGTTGTGCGCCTGACCGGATCGGCGGCCAAACAACTGGTGGACCGCAGCGACAGCGAGATCGACGCCCTGCGCCTCGTCTCGGACGGCACCAGCGACGCAGACCTGGAACGGTTGAGCCACGTATTGCTCGAGCTGGCCGAGACCGTGGCCACCGCGCGCTATCCGCGGCTGGTGCTGGAACTCGGCGTCGTGCGGCTGTGCCGCGCTGCGCACCTGGCCGACGTGGCGGAACTGGCCGCGCGCGTCGAAGCCCTCTTGGCTTCCGGCCCGCGACTCGGTGGCCCGCGGCCTGGTGGGGCAGCTGCGCCCTTGCCTCCGCCCGCCGTGGGGCGCCCGCAATCGCCCGCCGGTCCCGGCAGTCGCGCCGCCGCGCCGGTGCCGCCACCGCGACCTGGCGCGGGTCCGGCCCTGGCCAGCCCGCCGAGCGTGGCCGATGCCAAAGCGGTGTTGCGCCCCTCGGCGCCCCTGCCCCCCTTGCCGGCGGCGCCCCTGGCCCTCGGCGACGACGATCTGGGGCGCCTGCAGTCGGCAGTGCGCGAGCTGTCGGGCAACGCCGCCCACGCCTCGCTGCTGGACAGCATGGTGGTCGCCCGGTGCGCAGCTGGCGAACTCGACTTGGGCGTCGCCAACGAATTCCTGCTGCAGCAGGCGTCGCGGCCAGAACTGCTCGACCTTTTCGGCAAATCGGCCGCGCACGCGTTTGGTGGGTCGTGGCAGGTGCGCGCCGTGCACGATCCGCGCGCCAGGACCGACAGTCGGTCGGCCCGCGGTGCGCGCGCCAAGGAGGCGCAGTTGGCCAGTGCCGAGGCGACCTTGAGGCAGCACCCAGCCGTGCGGGCGGTCGCCACAGCGCTCGACGGCACTGTGGTGGCCCTGCACCTCGAAGGTGCCGACGCGCCAGCGGCCTCTGCGTGAGCGACGCGTCGCTGCCCCCGGCCCTGGAACGCCTGGCGCGGCTGCTCGGCCGACTGCCCGGCGTGGGCGAGCGGTCGGCGCACCGGCTGGCGCTTTTCGTGTTGTCCCAGGGGCCCCAGTACGCCCAGGGCCTGGGCGCGGCGCTGCACGAGTTGCACGACCTGGTGCGGTTCTGCGAGGCGTGCCACCACTTCGCGCAGGCCGACCGCTGCGCCATCTGCGCCGATCCGCACCGCGACCCGGCCCTACTGTGCGTGGTCGAGGACGTGCCGGACCTGCTGGCGATCGAGCGCAGCGGCGAGTACCGCGGGCTGTATCACGTGCTCGGCGGCGCGCTGGCCCCATTGCGCGGCGTCGGTCCCCGCGACCTGCACCTGGACGACCTGGTACCGCGCATCGACGCGCTGCAACCCGCCGAAGTCATCGTCGCCACCTCGATCTCGGTCGAGGGCGAAGCCACGGCGAGCTACGTCCAGGGGCAACTGCGCGGTCGCGAACTGCGCCTGAGCCGCATCGCCAGCGGGGTGCCGCAGGGCGCCGAACTGGAATACCTGGACGGCGCGACCGTCGGCCGAGCGCTGCGGGCGCGCACGTCGTTCGGGCGGGGTTGAGCCCGCCGACGGGGCTTGCGCAGCGGGGTCAGTGTTTTGTTGTTGCCCGGAGTGCGCGAGATCGGCTAGAATGTGCGCAGGGCGTTGCGCGTTTGCAGCGCCCGCCAGCGTCCTTCCCCGTGACCTTCGCCGTGCCGCACCTGTCGCCGCACGTCCCCGCGCGCACCGCACCGCTGCCCGGTTTGCTTGCCGACCGCGCCGACCGCCGCGCGGCCCCGCCCGAGGGGGCCGAGTGTGCGCAGCGGGCAGATGTGGCCGGGGCCGACAGCGCCGTCGCCGCACCAGGAGCCGACCCATGATGTTTCGCATTGGCGACCGCGCCGTGTACCCCGGTCAGGGCGTGGCGGAGATCACCGCCATCGAATCCAAGGAGATCGCGGGCAACACCGAGATCCTGTACATGCTGCGGGTCATCAACACCGATAGGAAGATCATGATCCCGGTCTCCAAGGTGGCGTCCGTCGGTTTGCGCAAGGTCATCGGCAATGCCGAGGTCGAGCGCATCTACCGCGTGCTCAAGGAACGCACCCAGACCGCCAGCAACCAGACCTGGAACCGCCGTTACCGCGCCTACGTCGACAAGATCAACACGGGTTCGATCTTCGACGTCGCCGAAGTGCTGCGCGACCTGTCGGTGCTCAAGTACAGCAAGGCCCTGAGCTTTGGCGAGCGCAAAATGCTCGACCAGGCCCGGACGCTGCTGGTCAAGGAGCTGTCGGTGGCGCGCGCACAGGGTGAAGACGAGGTGGGTCAGGAACTGGACGCCATCTTCGCCGAGCAGCGGCCGGCCGGCGCCTTGCCCGTCGCGGGCTGAGCCGGATTCGACCTGTCGCGGGCAATCACGGCGCCTGCATCGGTCGCACGCCCTGCCGCGGCGCCTGAGTGTGCCGCAGGCGGGAAATAGCCAACTGTGCCGCAGGCGGGAAATAGCCGACTCAGTGCGCCGCTGCCGCCACGTGCGCTTCGTAGCCTGTGCCGTCCATCAAGCCAGCAAGCGCATCGGCGGCTTCGACCTGGATGCGCACCATCCAGCCCTGACCAAAGGCGTCGCTGTTGACCAGTTCCGGCTCGCCTTGCAGGGCCTCGTTGACGGCGACCACGCGGCCCGCGACCGGGGCGTAGAGTTCGCTGACGCTCTTGGTCGATTCGACAGTGCCGAAGCGGGCACCGGCCTTGACCGCCGTGCCGACCGCCGGCAGCTCGACGTAGACCACGCCGCCCAGGTTCTCCTGGGCGAAATCGGTGACGCCGACCGTACAGGTGCCGTCACCTTCGTCGCGGGCCCATTCGTGGTCGTGGGTGTAGCGCAGGTTGCTGGGGATGGCCATGGGAACCTCGCGGCGCGCGCGCGCCAAGATCGTTTTCAGTCCAGCGGGTTGCTGGGAAGGGGCGTTACGAACGGGAACGGCACGACAACCGCCGCCTTGGGCTGACCGCGCACGTCGATGGCCAGTGGGGTGCCGGGCGCCGACAGGTCTGCGGGCACGTAAGCGAGCGCGACCGGCTTCTTGAGGCTCGGCGAGTGGGTGCCGCTCGTCACCTTGCCGACGGGTTGGCCCTGGTGCAACACCGGGTACTCGGCGCGGGGCACGCCGCGGTCGGTGAGTTCCAGGCCGACCAGCTTGCGCGCCGGTCCCTGTGCCAACACCTGCAGGAGCGGATCGGACCCGATGAAGCCACCCGCCTTCTTGGGCCGCATCGCCCAGCCCACCCGTGCCTCATAGCCGTTGGTGTGGTCGTCGAGTTCGTTGCCGTAGAGCGGGTAGCCCATCTCCAGCCGCAAGGTGTCGCGGGCACCCAGGCCCACCGGAGACACGCCGAGGTCGGCGCCGGCGTCGAGCAGCGCGAACCACAACCGCTCGGCCTGGTCGGGCGCGCAGTAGATCTCAAAGCCGCTCTCGCCGGTGTAGCCGGTCGTCGCCACCAGCAGGTCACCGCCGTCGAACGCGTGCACGCGGACGCGGTTGCGCGGCAGCCCGATCGCTTCGCCTGGTGCCACCCGCCGCAACAAGCGCGCGGCATTGGGACCCTGCACCGCAATCTGGGCGAAGTCGCCAGAGCGGTTGGCAAAGATCCCCGGGTGGCGGGCGTTTTGCACCATGTGGGCGAAGTCCTTGGCGGCATTGGACGCGTTGACCACGAGCAGAAAACGGTCGGCTTCCAACCGATAGACGTACAGGTCATCGACCGTGCCGCCGTGGGCGTGACACAACAGCGCGTAACAGGCGTCGCCATCGCCGAGCTTGGACACGTCATTGCTGACCAACCGGTTGACCTCGGCCTCGGCCCCAGGCCCTTGCACGATGATCTCGCCCATGTGGCTGACGTCGAAAAGGCCGACGGCCGACCGCGTGGCCAGATGCTCCGCAACCAGCCCGCGGCCTTGGTACTGCACCGGCATGTGCCAGCCTGCGAATTCGACCATCTGGCCGCCCAGGCGAACGTGGGCGTCGAAAAGCGGCGTGCGCTGCAGCTCGGGCGCGTTGACGGGCGGCGGGTTGTCCATCGGCGGGCCATCGGATCGGCGGATCCGCGGCCGGCGGTGTGGCACCAAACGGCATCGGTGTCAAGGTCGCGGGCAGGAGGGTTCCCGGGACCCAGCGTTCAGGGGCGCGTGGATCCACGACGGCGCTCGCCGACGCGCCAAGCGCGCCTGCCGTCTACAAGCTCGGCCCGCCCCCGCGCTTGCCTTTGTACGCGCACGGTTCGGGGCCCTTGCGGACCCAGAGTTCCAGTTCCAAAGGCCGCCAATGCTTGAGCGCGGGGTCGGCGAACACCTTGTCGCGCACGAAGTTCTCTTGCACCGTGGTGCGCTTGGGCAGGTCCTGTGCGGCGAAGTAGCTCTGCGGCGCCGAGACGATGAACTTGAGCTTGTCGCGGCAGACGTCGTCCCAGAATTTCTCCAGGGCCACGGCGCCGGTGTTGAAGACCTTGCTGTTGGTGTCCACGTGGTTGCCGGCCATGCGTCGGCCGCTCAGCAGCGCCAACAGGGGCGCGTAGTCGCTGGCGCCTGTGATCGTCTCGTCGGGCCGACTGTGGGCGGCGATGTAGGCGGCCATCTCTTCAGCCTTGCTGAACCAGCGCTTCTTGCCCCACAGGTAGTGGTGCATGCCGGTCTCGACGCTGCCGCGGATGCGGTGGTCCTTCCACAAGAGCGCTTGCGTCCAAGTCGACACCCAAGGCGGTCCTGGCGCCGGCAGCCACTCGAACACCAGGCGCTCGCCTGGCCCTTTGCCCTCGACCTTGGGGCCCGCGAACTCCGATGGATACGCGGCGCGGTTGGCCGCCATGTCCACCGGCATCCAGCACCAGCCGAAGGCGCCCAGTGCGACGGTTGCGACCACGGCCCGGCGGGTCGGCGCCACGGCGGCTGCCCCGACGGCGTGTCCAGCCACCTCGGCCGCCACCACCAAGAACCCGGCGGCGCAGGTAGCGACGACCGGCAGCACCAGCGCAAAATAGAAATCGTAGCGCTCTTTGAACTGGCCGAACTCGACGAGCAGCGCCAAGGCCAGGGCCCACACCAGCGCGATGGCCATCCCAGGGCCGTCCCACCACCGGCGCGGATCGAACACCGCGGACCATGGGGCCTGCTTGGCATCGCCCTGCCGACTGACCCAATGCCGCGCCACCAGCGCCAGCGGCAGGCCCAAGGCCAGCCAGTAGTGCGCCGCGTGGTGGTAGACCGAGACCGCGAAGTCGCGGGCCCCGAGCATGGTCGCGAAGTTGGCCAGCACCGCCGTCGGCCCTTCGGACAGTGGCACGAACCCATCGACTTTCGCCTTCTTGGCGAAGTGGTAGGCGTAGACGCCGTCCCAGTAGGCCTGCCCGCCGATGGCCCCAAACAGCAGGTTGACGCCACCCCAGACCAACAGAAACCCGGCGGCAACCCGCGCGGCCGGATGCCGAAGCCACTGTCCCAGGTCGGTCCAGCGCGCGGGCCACGGCAACAGCAGCGCCAGCACCATGGCCGTCAGCCAGCCGCCAAAGGCGTAGAACCCGGTCGCCGCCGCGGCCCCCAGGCACGCGCCCGCCCACACGAACGACCGCCGCACCCACAGCGCCCACAGGCCGGCCATCAGCCACGCCGCCGTCAGGTTGACGCCGGTCAGGTTGGTCGCGGCCTGCAGCACTTCGCCGGCCAGCAGGGTGAGCGCCAACGCCAGCACGCCGCCCAACGGACCCAGGGCGTGGCGGGCGATCCGCCAGTTGAAAAGCGCGGCGACCGTGGCGGCGACCACGGACAGCAGCTTGCCCATCAAGAACTGGTAGCCAAAGACCTTGTACAGCAGGGCGGGCACGGCGATGTGCAGCGGCGGGTGCGAAAAGAAGAAATCGCGGTAGGGCATCGCGCCCTCGGACCACAACCGGGCGGCGTAGTAGTAGAGCGCCTCGTCGGTTGTCGAATAGCGCAAGCCGTTGGCTTTGAGCAGGGACCACGTCGCCAGCAGCAGCACGACCGCCCATGGCTCGAACGCCCGGCCGACCGCCGCCGCGTCCGGGCGGTCCGCCGGTCTGCGCACCATGACTTCGTACAGCGGAATACAGGTGGCGAGAAGGGCCCCTCCCGTCGCCAACGCGGCCACCAGCCCACCTTCGCTCGCCGCGCCCACCACACCCAACCCAAGGCCACTCGTCGCCGCCCACGCCCATGCCGCAGGCCACGCCGGCCGCGCGCACATGCCCACCAGCACCGCCGTAGAGACGACCGCCAGCACCGCCAACCAGGGCGCGCCGATGACTTCGCTCGCGACGGGCGCCTCGCCGGCCGCGGCAGCCGACGGCACCGAACCCAAGGCCGCGAGCCACGGCACCCGCGTCTGGCCGGCATGGCCCACCGGCATCCAGCAGAAAATCCACAAGCCTGCGCTGCCGAGCGTCGCCAGCGCCCGTGCGATCGGCGAGGGCGCGCGCACCAGCGCCAGCAGCCCCGGGCCCGCAACTGCGAGGCATGCCAACGGGCCAATCCCGTGCATGCTCGCGCGCAAGGGGTCGCCCATCCGCGGACCCGCCACGCCCGCCAGCGTCCACGCCGCCGCCAACTGGGCGAGCACGGCGGTGCCCACGGCCCAGCCGGTGGCGTTCTGGGTGCGCAGGCTGCGCATGCCGACCGCTGCTGCGGCAACCGCGACGGCGACGGGTGCGATGCCCAGGCCGGTCGGCGCGGTCGCGCCCAGGCTAGCGGCGGCGATCAGCGATGCCCAGCCCGCGGCGGCAAGCGCGAGCGTCCGGAGGGGATCGGCGGGCGGGTCGTCCGGGCCGGCGGCAGGGTGATCCAAAGACTGCGCAACGGCCGCCTGCGTCGATGCACCTTGTGCCAGGGACGGCGGTACGTGTGGCGTCGCCGGAAGTTCCGGGCCCTTTCGCCCCTTGCGCGACATCGGGCTCAGCCTCGCGCTGCGGTGGCCGCCAACGCCGCCTCGGCCGCGGCGAAGGGATCCGTCCTGCGTGCCACCACGTCGGCCAGCACCTGCTGGCCTGCCGCGCTGTCGTGCAGCCAACGTTCGGCCGCGTCGCCCACGGTCTCGCGCACGAGCGAGGTGACCACGAAGCGCGCCCGCGCCACCCGCCGCTCGGTCGCGGCTGGCGAGGCCTGCAAGAATGCGCTGTGGTCCGCGATGCGGTCCGCGAGTTCGGCCACGCCCTCGCCGCGCGCGGCCACCGTGCGCACGATCGGCGGTAGCCACGGCGGCATCCGCGTCAGCAGCATCTGCAAGCCGCGCAGGTCGCCCACCGTGCGCTCGGCGCCGTCGAGGTCAGCCTTGTTGACCGCGAACACGTCGGCAATCTCGAGGATGCCGGCCTTGATGGCCTGGATGTCGTCGCCGAGCCCTGGCACCAGCACGACCACCGTGGTGTCGGCGGTCCGCACGATGTCGATCTCGTCCTGGCCCACACCCACGGTTTCGACGAGCACCACGTCGTGGCCCATCGCATCCAGCACGTGCACCACGTCGTTGGTTGCGCGCGACAGGCCACCCAGGGCACCTCGGGTGGCGAGGCTGCGGATAAATACGCCCGGATCGGACGCGTGGTCCATCATGCGGATGCGGTCGCCGAGGATCGCCCCTCCGGAGTACGGACTCGACGGATCGACCGCCACCACGCCGACTTTGCTGCCCTGGGCGCGGTAGTGGGCGATCAGCCGGCTGGTCAATGTGGACTTGCCGCTGCCTGGATTTCCCGTGATGCCGATGACTTGGGCGCGGCCGGTGTGCGAAAAAAGCACCCGCAGGACGCTCAGCGCTTGCGGATCGCGGTCGTCGAGCATGCGCATCAGCCGCGCGCCTGCCCGCACATTGCCGGCGAGCACAGCGGCGGCCGCACTGGCGATGCTGGCGGGGACAGCGGCGGACAAAGGCAAGCTGGGGGCCGAATGGCTCAAAACACGGCGCCCACGCGCATCGTGAAGAGATTCAGGCTGTCCGAGAACGAGCGCGTCAGTTCGAAGCCGAGCTGCACGCGATGCGACACCACGCGCAAGCCCACGGCCCCGCGGTGCGCCAGCGACACGTCGAATGAGTACTGCGGTTGCACGTCGGCCAGGGTCTTGTCGTCGGGGATGATCTTTTCGGCCAGCGGCTTGTAGTAGGTGCCTGACATCGAGTAGGTCAGCCACGGCTGCAAGGCCAGCACCCCGGCCACACCGAACGACTTGGACAGCGTCAGGTCGCCAAAGAAGTTGTAGAAGCCTTCCAGGTGGCTGTTGCCAAAAATCGCCGTGCCGCCCATGCGGGCGCCGAACTCCGGGATCGAGCGGAACCCGTCGATGAACACCGTCTGCAACTCGAACCCTGCGGCGTACAGGCTCGAATCGCTCAGGTGCGCGAGACTCGCGCCCACCGCGAGACTTTGCGGCAGGCCCTTGCGAAAGCGCATGGTGTGGCTGGTCAGCGACGACGCTGGCGCTTCGGCACCTTTCTGCCAGTAGTCGGCCTTGTCGTTGGCGCCCGACATCCCCAACTCATACGCGAAGTCGACCCCGAGCGCACCTTGCGAGGCAATGGGGCCGCTGCTGCGCGGACCGAGCGCGAAGCTGATTTCGCGCATCAGTTGGCGCATCGACTCGCTCTTGATCTTGGATCCGGTGGGCGTGACCTCGAAGAACTTGTCGAAGCGCACGTCGAGCGGCGCGGCCGTCGCGGGCAACGCCAGCGCAACCTGGGCCGCGCACATCACGCCGACCACCACCCAGGCTTTGGACAACGAATTCCATTGCATGACCGGACCACCCGTACGCCGACGCGAAGTACCGCGCGACCCCGATTGTGGCGCGGCGGGGGCCGGCTGTCCAGATCGGTGGCTGGAACCCAGACGCGGCGCCGGCAGGGGGTGCCAAGGCGATGCAACCCCCTGCCGCACCATACGAATTAGTAGCAGGTCTGACCGCAGACCGTTTCCACTTCGCCGACGCACTTGGCGTCCCACGAGTTGTTGCAGCAGTATGAATCGGCCGCACAGATCTTCTTGGCACAGTCGCCCTTGGCGACGCCATCGCAGCCGGAGACCAGCTTGGCGCCGATCGTGCACAAGGGGTGCGCACAGGTGCCGTAGGTGCAGCCCTGCGACTTGCAAATCGAGTACACCTCGCCGACGCACTGCCCGTCCCACGCGGTTGTGCAGCAGTAGGAATCGGTCTTGCAGACCTGCGAGACGCAACCGGGGCTCGGGCCGACCTTGTCGCAGCCGGCGGTCAGCGCGCCGCCGTTGCTGCACATGCTGTGCGCGCACGCCGCCACGCACTGGTTGTCAGCGGCGACCGACAGCATCTCGGCCTCGCACTGGGTGTCCCAGCCGTTGGCGCAACACCACGGGTCGGCGGCGCACACCTTGGCGACGTTGGCCGAGCAACTGCCTTCGAGGGCGGCGCCCTGTTCGCACGGGCTGTGCAGTGTCGTGGTCACGCACTTGCCGGCGGGGTCGCAGTAGCTGTTGTTGCAGGTGCCCGCGTCCTCGCACTTGGGCGGCGCCGCGCGTTCGCAGACGTAACCGGCCAGGGCGCTGCTTGCCAGGAAATCATTCCACTTGCCGTTGTCGAGCATGGCCACGACGTCTTCATTGCCGCTGTTGTTGGGCTCGCCGGCATTCCAATTGGTGTAGGCAAAGGCCGTGCCGTCGCTCCACACGTACTTGCCTTCGGTGAGCGTGTCGCTCAAGCCGATGTGCACCGGCACTTTGCCCACGACGCGATCGGCGGCGGTGCGCACCGCCGTGTTCTCCGCGGCATCGGCGATGCTTGCCAAGTTGCCTCCCCAGTTCTTGCACGCCGTCTCGGCCGCCGACCACGTCAGTGCCGACTTGACCGCCTTGTAGCAGCGGGTGCCGACCACGTAGCCGTCGCACACCGGAGCGCCGACGTTGTTCTTGGCGTCGGGCGTGTACACGCAGCCCTTGGCCGGGTCGCAGCTGTTGACGGTGCACGAGGTCTTGTCGTCGCACACCAGCGCCGGGCCGCCCACGCACTTGCCGCCGTTGCATTTGTCGAGCGTGGTGCAGGCGTTGCCGTCGATGCAGTCGGCGGTGTTGTTGGTGTTCACGCAGCCCTTGGCCGGGTCGCAACTGTCCGTGGTGCACGGGTTCTTGTCGTCGCAATCCGCCGCGACGGTGCCGACGCACTTGCCGGTGGCGGCGCACTTGTCGACGGTGGTGCAGGCGTCGCCGTCGTTGCAGGCGGGCGGATCGGCCTTTTCGCAGACGTAGCAGATGTTGGTCGAGCCGGTGGCGATGTCGTTCCACTTGCCGTCGGCGAGGCTGGCTTCGACGACATCTTCGTTGCCCGAGTTGTTCGGTTCTCCGCTCGCCCAGTTGGCGTAGGAGAACGGTGTGCCGTCGACCCACACGTATTTGCCTTCGGTGACGACGTCCGACAATCCGATCCAGAACTCGCCGGTCGTGCCGCACACCGCCTTGGCCACGGTGTGGGCGGCCGTCTGCTGCGTGCTGCTGCTGAGCGCGGTCAGGTTGCCGCCCCAAGCCTGGCACGCGGTCTGCGCGTTTGCCCAACTCAGCGTCACCTTGTTGGCCTTGAAGCACCGGCCGTTGACCACCGTGCCGTCGCACGCCGGGCCGGCGCTGGTCTTGACGGTGTTGACGCAGCCCTTGGTCTTGTCACAACTATCGATGGTGCACTCCAGCTTGTCGTCGCAGTTGGGGGCCACGCCACCCTTGCAGGCGCCGAGCGCGCAGGCGTCGTTGGTGGTGCAGGCATCGCCGTCGTTGCAGGGCGCGGTGTTCTGGTTGAACACGCAGCCCTTGGCCGGGTCGCAACTGTCGGTGGTGCACAGGTTGTTGTCGTTGCAGGTCGGCGGGTTGCTGCCCACGCACGCGCCCTTGCCGTCGCACAGGTCGGTCTGCGTGCACTTGTTCAGGTCGTCGCAGATCACCGGCAGCGGACGCTTGCAGACGTAGCAGCCGAGCGTGTTGCCGGGCGGCAGGTCGTTCCAGGTGCCGGCAGCGAGCATCTCGACCACGTCCTCGACGTTGCCGGCGTTGTCGGGTTGGTTGGCGGACCAGTTCTTGTAGGCGAACGGGGTGCCGTCGGTCCACACGTATTTGCCCTCGCTGGCGACGTCGTTCAAGCCGATCCATGCGCTGACGCTACCGCAGACGCCCACCGCGGTCTTGTTGACTGCGCCGTTCTCTACATCGCTGGTGACGCTGGCGAGGTTGCCGCCCCACACCTTGCACGCGGCTTCGGCGTTGGCCCAGGTCTGGGTGGACTTGACCGCCTTGTAACAGTAGCCGTTGGCGCTAGTGCCGTCGCATGGCACGTTCGGACCGCTCGGGGTGTTGAGATTGAGGCAGCCGCTGTCCGAATCGCAGCTGTCAGCGGTGCAGGGCTTGCCGTCGTCGCACTTGAGCGCCGGGCCGGACACGCACTTGCCGAGCGCGCACACGTCTTTGTCGGTGCAGGCGTTGTTGTCGGTGCACGGCAGCGTGTTCTGCACGTTGCTGCATCCGGTCTGCGGGCTACAGGCGTCGGTGGTGCACGGGTTGTTGTCGTTGCACGTGATCGCGGCGCCCGGCCCGCACATGCCTTTGCTGTTGCAGACGTCCTTGCCGGTGCAGGCGTTGCCGTCGTTGCACGGCGTGCTGGCCGCCAGGGCCTTCCAACTGCACGCGCCGTTGGTGCAGGTGTCGGTGGTGCAGATGTTCAGGTCATCACAACCGGCGCTCGACGAGCAGGCGGCGGGCACGATCGCGAAGTCGTCCACGAAGAAGCCTGCGGTGTCGTTGAACAGGCAGTCGGTGGCCGACACGGCAAAGCGCAGCGCGAAGAGCTTGCCCACCACGGCATCGGGCAAATCGACGGTGACGCCGTTCCAGGCCGGCGGGGCGTCGAACGACTTGACCAGGGTCCAGGTCTTGCCGCCATCCACACTGAGTTGCAGATCAAGGTTGTCGTAGGCGCCGTCTTCCCACTTGCCGCCCAACCGGAACACCGCGCGCAGTTTGGCGCCGCCCTTGAGCTTGGTGCCGTCGAACTGCGGCGAGGTCGCGGTGCCGGCCACCGATTTCTCCGTGCCCACGCACTGGTAGTCGACGCCATTGTTGAAGTTGAGCGAGCACGCTGGCGACCAGAAACCGGGCGGGTTTGCGGTCGCGTCCACGGCCCAGGAGGCCTGGCCGGGCAAGGCCGCGGCGCTCAGCGTCCAGGTCGTCAGGGACGGGTCCTGGCAGTTGAAAAGTTGCAGGTACGGCAAACCGACGCAGCCCGGCGTCGGCGTGGCGACGCAGCCCTTGACCGGGTCGCAGCTGTCGACCGTGCAGCCATTGCCGTCGTCGCACACCTTGGGCACGCTGACCGAGCAGGCCTTGTCCTTGCACGTGTCCTTTTCCGTGCAGACCTTGCCGTCGTCGCACGGCGCCGTGTTGGCCGGGTAGTCGCAGCCGTTGAGCGCCGAGCACTTGTTGTCGGTGCACGGGTTGTTGTCGTCGCACTGCTTGCCAATGCCCGCGCACTTGCCGTTGGCGCACTGATCGCCGGTGGTGCAGTCGCTGCCGTCGTTGCACGCCAGGGTGTTGTTGGCATTCTTGCAGCCAGCGACCTTGTCGCACGAATCGTCGGTGCACGGGTTGTTGTCGTTGCAGTCGAGCTTGGCGCCGGGCACGCACTTGCCGCCGTCGCAGGCGTCCTTGGTGGTGCAAGCGTCGCCATCACTGCACGCGGCCAGGTTGCTGGTGTTCACGCAGCCGGTCTTGCCGTCGCAGTTGTCGTCGGTGCACGGGTTGCTGTCGTCGCACTTGAGCGGCGGACCGGCCGCGCACTTGCCGCTGTCACACTTGTCGCCCTTGGTGCACGCGTCGCCGTCGTCGCACGCCGCGCTGGTAGTGGTGGTGACGCAGCCCTTGGCCTTGTCGCAGCTGTCGGCGGTGCACGGGTTGTTGTCGTCGCACTTGATCACGTTGCCTGTCACACACTTGCCGTCGGCACACTTGTCGCCGGCCGTGCAGGCGTCGCCGTCGTCGCAGGTAATGCTGTTGTTTTTCTTGGCGCAGCCATTGGCGGGGTCGCAGCTGTCGTCGGTGCAGGGGTTCTTGTCGTCGCAGTCGGCCTTGCCGGTGGCCGCGCATTTGCCGGCGGCGCACTTGTCGCCCGTGGTGCAGGCGTCGCCGTCGCTGCAAGCGGCCTGGTTGGGGGCGCTCTGGCAACCCTTGGCCTTGTCGCAAGTCTCGTCGGTGCACGGGTTCTTGTCGTCGCACTTGATGGCGTCGCCGCCTGTGCATTTTCCGGCATTGCAGGCATCTTTTCCGGTGCATGCGTCGCCGTCGTCGCACGCTGCGGTGTTGTTGCTGGCGGCGCAGCCGGTCTTGGGGTCGCACTTGTCGTCGGTGCAGGCATTGCCGTCGTCGCACTTGACCGCGCCCGCGCCCGCACATTTGCCACCGCTGCACGCGTCCTTGTCGGTGCAGGCGTCGCCGTCGCTGCATGCAAGGTTGTCGTCGTTGGTTGCGGTGCAGCCCTTGGCCGGGTCGCAGCTGTCCGAGGTGCACGGGTTGCTGTCGTCGCACACAACCGTGTTGCCACCGCACTTGCCGGCCGTGCAGGTATCGTCCTTGGTGCACGCGGTGCCGTCGTCGCAGGTGCCGCCGTCCTGTGCCGTGGCGGTGCAGCCGCTGGCCGGTTCGCAGGCATCCTTGGTGCACGGGTTGCCGTCGTCGCACGGCTTGATGGCGCTGCCCGCGCACTTGCCGCCCGCCGTTCGCGGTGCTACGATGGCGCGTCTTGGGGCTTGCCAATTCGGAGGTTGCAGTGAAGCGGTCGTTCTCGGCCAAACTGTCGGTGGTGTCGAACTTGGTGGCCTGGGGGGCGCTGGCGTTGCTGTGGGCCGGCATCCCGGCCGCGGCGCCGCTGGATTACAACGTCCACAAGGCGCTGCACATCGTGGGCGTGATGCTGATGATGGGCAACCTGATCGTCGGGCCAGTGTGGCTGAGCCTGGCGTGGTACAGCGGCGATCAGGGCCGCATCGCCTGGGCGGCCAAGGTGTTGAGCGACTGCGACATCTGGCTGACGACCCCGGGCGTTCAGTTGGCGATCTGGAACGGCATTTGCATGGCCGGCGTGCTGGGCGGCGTGCACAAGCAACCGTGGCTTTTCGAGTCGATGGCGCTGATGCTGCTGACGTCATTGGTCTCGGTGACCGTGGTGCTCTACTGGCAGGAGCGGCTGGTGGCCGACGCCCAGCGCGGCGACCGGCCGGCGACCGCCCGGGCGTTGGTGCAGTGGGCGATTTGGGGCAGCGTGGTGGGCCTGCCGCTGACCCTGGTGTTCTGGCTCATGGTGGCCAAACAGGCGCTTTTCGTCGGCTGATCGCGCCCGTCGCTACACGCGGCCGCCCCGCATCGGCCGCAGGTCACTTTCTTCATCGTCGGCCCCCTCGTCGCCCGAATCCTCGGTGGCGTCATCGCTGTCCGGGTCGGCCGCCGCGCCGTCCTCGTCTGCGTCCTGCGAATCCTCGTCCGGCTCGGCCGGTTCTGCCGGTTCAGGTTCGGTTGTCGCTGGCGGATCGCCGGGCACGGGGTCGGCAACGGGAGGGTCCGCATCGGGCTCTGCTGGCACCGCGACGGCCACCACGGGCGGCGTCTCGGGCTGGAGCACGGCCCGCAGGGCGCGGCCGATGCCGGTGCCGAGGCGCAGCAAGGTGTCGCCGGAGGCGTGCCAGCGCGCCACGACGTCGCCGTCTGGCCTTGGCACCCGGGTGGGCCGGCGCGCAGCCGCGGCTTTGGCGACCGTGCGCGGCGGGACTGGGGTGAAGCGCAGCGGCGGCAAGGGCCCCGGCAGGGTCAAGGCGGGCTCGGCCGCGGCGACCGGGATGGCGGCGGGCCGTTGTGCGCGGGCCTCAGGAGCGATCGGCGGTTCCACCGGCGCAAGCGCAATGGCCAGGGACAGTGCGATGCTGGCTGCCACGCACAAGGCCGCCGCCAGCGGTCGACGGAGTGCGCCGGCCCGCGATGGGTGCCGAGGTGCAGGGATGCGCGGCATGCGTCCTCCGGGGTCGGGGCGGGGCGCCCCGCATGCCCAGATTGACGCCGATCGGAGCCGTTTTGTTTATTTTCCGCTGGTCGCATGACACGCCGATCACGGCGCGCCGGGGCCCGGTCCGTCCGCGCTTGTTCCTTGTCATGGCGGACCAGGGATCTGAGCGAAAGCCGGGATCGATCAGAGCAGATCGGCGCGCCCGCGGGCCGTGACCTCGGCGACCACCTGCCGCACGTCTTGGCTGCGGTCGAGCGGCACCACCAACGTGGCATCGTCGGTGGCCACAACCGCCATGTTGTGCAGGCCGACCGCCGCTACGAACGGACCCTTGCTGATGACCACGCACTGGTCGCTGTCCAGGGTCAGAACGGGGCCATAGGTGAAGTTGGTCGCACCGGCTGGCCGCAGGCCGAGGATCGAGTGCCAGGTGCCGACGTCGCTCCACCCTGCGTCCAACCGCACCACCGCGATGTCGGATTCGTGCTCCATTACACCGTAGTCGATCGACACGCTGGGGCAGTGCGGAAACGCCACCTTGATCACGGCATGCCAAGCCTCGCCGCCGACCGCGTGGTGATCCAGCTCGGCCAGACAGCGGCCGATGTCGGGCAGGTGGCGGTCGAGCGCGTGCAGCGCCCGGTCGGCGCGCACCACGAATACGCCGGCGTTCCACAAGTGCCGGCCGCCGGCCAGGAACTGCAGCGCCCGGTCCAAGGTGGGCTTTTCCACGAAGCGCACCACTGGCGTCACGCCCTCGGCCGCCGGACCCACGGTTTCGATGTAGCCGTAGCCCGTCTCGGGCTGGGTCGGCACCACGCCCAAGGTGACGATCTGGCCGCTGTCCGCCGCTTGGGCGGCTTGGGCCAGTGCGCGCTGGAAGGCGCCGGCGTCGGCCACCCAGTGGTCGGCGGGCAAGAGCGCCAGGATGGCGTCGGGGTCGATCGCGCGGGCGACCATGGCCGCCACCGCCATGCACGGCGCGGTGTTGCGCGGCGCCGGTTCGCCGATGACCTGGCCCGGGCCCAGCTCGGGCAACACGTCGCGCACCGCGTCCACCAGGTGCGCGGCCGTGATCACCAGGCGGCGCTCGGCCGGGCAGATGGGCGCGATGCGGTCCACAGTTGCGCGCAAGAGCGTCGAGTCGCCAAAAAAGCGCAGCAATTGCTTGGGCTCGCCCTTGCGTGACAACGGCCAGAACCGCGTCCCGGACCCGCCGGCCATCACGGCGCAGACCAGGCGGTCGGCGGCGGGTCGGGCCATTCAGTCCACCGCCAGCAGGCGCAGATCCGCAGCCACCTGTAGCGGCGCGGCGGTCTTGGCGACCACTTCTTCCACGCTGGTGTCGGCGGCGATCTCGCGCAGCACCAGGCCCTGGTCGGTGACGTCGATCACGGCGAGATCGGTGACGATCTGGTTGACGACGCCCTTTCCGGTCAGCGGCAGCGCGCACTGCGCCAGGATCTTGGGCTCGCCGGCCTTCTCGGTGTGGGTCATGACCACGATCACCCGGCGCGCGCCGGCGACCAGGTCCATGGCGCCGCCCATGCCCTTGACCATCTTGCCCGGCACCATCCAGTTGGCCAGGTCGCCGTTGGCGCCGACCTGCAGGGCGCCGAGCACGGTCAGGTCGACGTGGCCACCGCGGATCATCGCGAACGACTCGTGGGAGGCGAAGTAGGCCGATCCGGCGATCTCGGTGACGGTCTGCTTGCCGGCGTTGATGAGGTCCGGATCCTCGTCGCCGTCGTACGGAAACGGGCCGATGCCGAGCATGCCGTTTTCGCTTTGCAACACCACATCCATGCCTTGCGGGATGTAATTGGCGACCAGCGTTGGGATGCCGATGCCCAAGTTGCAGTAGTAGCCGTCGCGCAGTTCTTCGGCGACCCGGGCGGCCATTCGTTCACGGCTGAGCGGCATCGGTTCCCCCTTGGGTGGGTTCGGGTTTGCGGGCGGCGCCGGCCTTGCCGTCCAGGCCCGCGTAGGCACGCCACGCCGCGACGTCGGGGCCGAGGTGGCGACCGGTCAGGTTCTCGAGCGCGTACACGGCGTGGGCCACCACCTGGTTGTCGGCGTCTTGCAGCCAGGGCACCAGATCGGGCACCACGGTGCGGTCCTCGACCTTGGGCAACGCGCGGAAAAGCTCGATTCTCTCGGCCTTGGGCGCGGCCTTGAGGCGCTCGACCATGGCCGCGGCAGCACCTGCGGGCTTGAAGCGGGCCACCGCCAGCAGCACCACGCCGATCTCGTCCGGCTCGGACTCGCCCTTTCGCAGGACCTGCATCAGATGGGGGGCGAGGGCGGCGACGCCATGTTCGAGGGCCAGGCGCGCGCATGCTCCGCGCAGCCCCGGCACCTGGACCGCCGCCACGGCGGCGGGGGTCATCCACGGCTTCCACTGGCGCCGCAGCAATTCCAGGGCCGCGGTGGCCACGATGCGCGTCGGATGATCGGCGAGCAAGGCCGCCAGCGCCGCGCCGCGCACCGAACCGAGATCGCCGAGCGCCGCAAGGGCCGCCGCGCGCGCCGGCAAGGCGACCTTGGGCTGGCCCGCCAACGACAACAGCGCCGGTTCGGCCGCCGGGTCGCCGATGCTGCCCAATGCCCGGGCCGCCTCGGCCTGCACCTGCGGCGTCGGTTCGCCGAGCAGGTGCACCAGAGGTTGGACTGCCGCCTTGGCCCGCAAAAGGCCGAGGCCACCCGCGGCGAGCAGCCTGGCGTGCAGATCGTCGCGTTTGAGGTATTCGATCAAGGGCGCCGCGGCCCTTGCGTCTCCGAGCCGGGCCTGGGCAGCGCGCACGTCGGCTGCTTCGGGCGCCGACCCCAATTGGCGGGCAGCGGCATCGAGCGCGTCGACGTGGGCGCGCGCATCGAGCAACGCCAACGCCAGGGCGAGCTTGGCGCGCGCCGGAGCCGACGTGTCCGCCGCAGCGATCTTCTTGGCCAGATGGGCGATTTCAGGACCGCGGGACGCCGCCGCCTGTTGCAGGGCCGGACAGTCGGCGAACACCACCGTCGGGCACGCGGCGACTTCGTCCGCGAGGTCGGCCGTCGCCGTGCGGGCGGGCAGCGCGGCCGCAACAGCCAGCGACAGGATCAGAACACGCGAAGAGATCGGCACGGGTGCAGGCCCTTGGCGCACGAGGCGCGACGCTAGTGTAGGGCCGACCCGCCGGTTTGGGAATCCGCAGCGCACCGGGCAATTGACGCCAGCGGCGGTCGCGCCCAAGATGCCGCGCCCGCGCGTCCGGCGCCTTCCGCCGGGCACGCAACGCCCGCAGGAGGTATCCGATGTCGCCCAAGCCCGCCACCAAGCCCGCCAACCCGTGCTTCTCGTCCGGCCCGTGCGCCAAGCGGCCGGGTTGGTCCTTGCAGGCGCTGTCCGCCGCGCTGGTCGGCCGCTCGCACCGAGCCAAGGGCGGCAAGGCCCGTCTGAACGAGGTCATCGAGCGCAGCAAGCGCGTCCTGGCCATGCCGGCCGACTGGCGCCTGGCGATCGTCGCGGCCTCGGACACCGGCGCCGTCGAAATGGCGCTGTGGACCCTGCTTGGCGAACGCGGGGTCGACGTGGTCAGTTGGGAGTCGTTTGGCGAGGGCTGGCACACCGACGTCACCAAGCAGCTCAAGATCAAGGACGTGCGCTGGTTCAAGGCCGACTACGGCCAACTGCCCGACCTGAGCCAGGTCGACTGCGATCGCGACGTCGTCTTTACCTGGAACGGCACCACCTCGGGCGTCCGCGTGCCCGACGGCGAGTGGATCGCCGCCGACCGCCAGGGCTTGACGGTGTGCGATGCCACCAGTGCAGCGTTCGCCATGCGGTTGCCCTGGGACAAGCTCGACGTAGTGACGTGGTCGTGGCAGAAGGTGCTCGGCGGCGAGGCGGCGCACGGCATGTTGGCGTTGGGACCGCGCGCAGTGCAGCGGCTGGAGCGCCACACCCCGGCTTGGCCGCTGCCCAAGACCTTTCGCATGACCAAGGGCGGCAAGATCCAAGAGGGTATCTTTGCCGGCGAAACCATCAATACGCCGTCGATGTTGGCCGTCGAGGACGCGGTGGACGGCCTGCGCTGGGCCGAGGCGATCGGCGGGCTCGATGCCCTGGTGACCCGCAGCGAAGCCAACCTGGCGACCGTGGCGGCGTGGGTCGATCGCACGGCGTGGGTCGAGTTTCTCTGCCAGCAGCCGGCGCACCGCAGTTGCACTTCGGTGTGTTTGACCATCGCCGACCCGTGGTTCCGCAGCCTGACGGCCGACGATCAGGCGGCGTTCCTCAAGAAATTTGTGGCGCTGCTCGACAGCGAGGGCGCCGCGTTCGACATCGGCGCCTATCGCGACGCGCCGGCCGGGCTGCGGATTTGGTGCGGTGCCACCGTCGAGCGCGCGGATGTGGAGGCACTCTTGCCGTGGTTGGATTGGGCTTGGGCGGCCGTGCCGCGCTCGTGATCGCGCTACGGAGTCAACGCCGCCCGCAACACCGCGCGCGCCGCTGGCGGAGCGTCGGCCAACAGGCCTTGCACCCAGCGCTCCCGTTCTGCCAGGTCGGCGATGCTGTCCGCCGCCGATTGCGCATGGTCCGCTGACACATCGAACCGGCCCAAGGCCAGCGCCGCGCGGGCCGCCACGCGGTGGGCGCGGGCGTAGTCGGGTTCGAGGTCCAGCGCCCGTTCGCACGCCGCCAAGGCCAACTGCGGGTCGCGGCCGACCACCAGCGCCGCGAGGTTGTGCAACGCCTTGGGGGTCTGCGCGAGTCGCACAGCTGCCCGCGCCAGCGCCTCGGCGGTCGGGCCGTCGCTGCGGGCGCGCAGGGCGGCGTGGACGGCCAACTCGGCGGCGATTGCGGCGGCCAGCGTCGGGGCCGACCGGCAGGTGTCGTCTGCTGCCAACTCGGCGCAGGCTGTGGTCGCAGCGTCGGCGAGCGCCGGG
>VGRO01000062.1 GCA_016875335.1 Deltaproteobacteria bacterium
GCCTGGAAGTACAGGACCTTGATGTGGTGCTTGCGCTTGCCGACGAAGATGAACAGGTGGCCGGCGAACGGGTCAGCGTCGACGCAGCGGCGGCGGGCCTCGGCGAGCAGGCCGTCAAAGCCGCGGCGCATGTCGCAGGGCTGGGTGCACAGGAAAATCCGGGTGGACGGCGGCAAGGTCAGCACGGCCCCACCACCCTGGCCAACGCCGCGAGCAGCGTTCCGGCGAACACCGGGTCGGCGTCGTCCAGCACGCGCAGCGACAAGGCGCCCACCTGGGCCTCGACGACGGCGCGATTCGACCGCGAAGGCTCGGGCTGCGGCGCAGCCGAAACGGACACCTCGACGAAACGGGGCGGGCCGACCGAGAGCGTCGCCGGTGTCGGCGCGTCGGCGGAGAACTGCTTGCACCAGCGCAGCAGGGTCGCTGGGTGGGCGTTAATGCTGCGCGCGAAGGCCTCTGGCGACAGGCCGGAGCAGCGGAACCTGGCAACGGTGGCGTGCCACCAGGTGCTTGGACGATGAGGGAAGTGGCGGTGGCTGGGCATGGTGCGGCTCCTTCGGCGCGCGAGACGGCGCGCCGGCGGGAGCATGCCCTGCCGACGGTGCGATTTTCAGGCCGGGATCTTCGGGGGGTTACGACAAGCCAATCATTTGCGCCAACCGGCTGAACCGGACGAAGCGCAATGGAAGGCGACTTGCCGATGACTTGGGATCCAACAACGCTCGAACTTGGCCATCCAGACGATACTGCGATCGCCAGCCGCATGCGCGCCCCCAGCGTATTCGCCACCAAGATCAGCAATGCCGCCGCATCGATGGGCAATAGTGCGAACTGAGAATCCAGAAGTTGATCGGAAGCGGCTGACTTTGCTGAGCACATCTTCGTTTTCTTGCCAAGAGAGTACACAAGAACTGCCTCCAACCAGGCATTGGCGTTGCCGATGTCCTCTGGGCAAGGCACTAGCCCAGGGCTGCCGGCGAACCACCATGATGCACTGTACCCTACGTGTGCCCCAAATTGTGGCGATGGTCCGCCCGTTGTAATTAGTGTCGTCGCGTCGAATTGCCACGCCGCAGATTTCAGAGGCACGGCGGCAGAGCGCAGGATTGTGCGCGCGGAGCTTGCCAGAACCGCATCGGAACCGTAGGGCACGGGGAGGGCACAGCAGAATTCGAGGGACTGTGCTTCGACCACGCCTAGAAGTTTCGCTTCGGGCGGGACGCCATCTTGCGCCGTGCGCCAAGGCTTTCCCGGATAGTTGCGTGTGAAGTAAACACGTGCAGGGATCGTCGCTATCAACGATGACGGCGTCGAACCCAATGTCGGAAGTTCCTTAGCCAGCACATGAAAAAGAACTGTAGAAGCGGAAAACTTCGCGGCACCATTGTACTTCATGCCCACCGCGAAGGTGTTGGCTCCGGCAAACGCTGTTGCGAACCCTGGCAACCATGGTCCGTCGCAGGAAATCTTGATTTCGACACCTACATCGTCCGCGCCAAGAATCGCGAGATCGATTTCAACCGTAATATCGCCGCCGTTTTCAGCAAGGGCAATGCCAACCCGGTAGGTGTGCGAGTCGACTGGCTGCAGCGGTAGTCCCGTTGGCGGCCATTGCTGCGCTCCGACATCAAAGGTATCCGCCCGAACCTCGAACACCCCCTTGCCAACCAACTTAAGTCGCAAGATGTCCACTACCGAATTCAGGGTAGATCGGGTGAATGGGTAGACACGACGCATGCGCAGGTCGTCGCCAAGTGACAAGGAGCCATCTGCGGCGCGACTGTCCTCGTTCTTGAATCTCTGGACAGACGCTGATCCGTCTTGCGTTGATTCCTTGCTACACGTCCTACACGGCAGTACCTGAGAACGGGCCGCCCCAGACAGATAGCGAGTGCCCTGGGCGCTAGTGACGACAGCCGTTCGCCCGGCAGCCGCGTTGACCCCACGCGGCGTCGCCGACAACCATCGCTCCCCTGTCGCCATGGGGGCAGCAACACCGCTGTCGTTCCGCGACACCGAGGCGTCACCATGCCCGGCAAGCAATCCTGCCGCCTGCCGCCGCTGCCCCGCCACCTCCCGCACCAGCCCGGCCTTGAGCCAGGTCACGCCCGCGCCGTCGGCCGTAGTCTCCAACACCCGGCTCGAAGTCAAGTACCGGTCGACGCGCCCGGCGCCCTCAGAAGCCGCACCGACCGGCACCTGGCCGCGCGGCTGGTCCGCGAGAAATCGGTCTTGCTGTCCGGCAAACGCAGCCATCGTTGCCCCATTGGCCTTTCGGCCTGCTCGCAGCGTATGGCGGGACCTCGCCCGCGTCAAACCGAAATCGCTTCACCTCCTGCCATTGCCGGCATCTACTTGGTCCGGCCCTGGAACAGCGCCGTCACCGTCACCGTCCCGGTGTCGAGCGTGTACATCAGTTTGAGATACGGAAACATCTGCGGGATGGACAGGCGCGTGCCCTCCGACGACGAGCTGGTGATCGCCGACGTCTCGACCAGCTTGGCGTACGTGGACCCATCGAGGCTGCCAAAGACCGCCACCTTGAGGCCGGCGCCGCCGGGCGTGCCGGTGTACGTGAACAACACGTCGCCTTCTTCGAACAAGGTGCCGTCCCACACGCTGGAGTTGGGGACGATCGTGTAGGTCGAGGTGCCGGCGGTCAAACCGCCCGCAGAGCACAGGCCCCAGGCCGAGGTGACGTCGCTGAACAGCACCGTCGCCGTGGCGGAGATGCGGATGCGGCCCTGCATGCTGTCGGTCCGCGCGAGCTGGATGCCGAGGCGGGTGATCGGGGCGAACTCGGCGGGTTTGTTGGCGTAGAATGCAACGCTGCGACCCGTCGGGATCGACGTGGTGTTGCCGTCGAGGTTGCGCGCGAAGACGGTGAAAGTGCGGCCGTCGTTGCCGTATTCACCGTAGATAAGCACGTTGGTGTTGTCGGTCTTCTCTAGCAGGTTCAGGTCGAGGCGGACACCCTTGGCCCCCATGAATTCTTTCCAGGTCGACATGTCGGCCCAGAAGATCACTGAGGCGCCGCTGCGCTCGGTTTCGAGGATGTTGTCTTCGGCGAGAACGATGACCTTTGGTTTCTGGCACATGGCGCTACTCCGGTTCGGGCGTCATACCCGGTGAGGACTCGATTGCATGCCCCCACCGGAATCGTCAAGCCACCGACCGCCTGCGCAGCGTACCCAGCCGGCCAGAGAAGTGCGACCCGCGCACCCGAGCGCCAGCCCTGCCGACGCGCCAGGTGTCGGATCCCGCCGCGCGACCGAAATCGCCGTGATCGCGGAGTCGTCCAGCCTGGCCTAAGAACAGGGTCTCCGTCGCCAACGGCGGCTGCGGACTAGCTTTTTCCGCTCCTGGTCGGCTCGCATGTTGCCAGCGCCGCAACTTGACCGCCACGACGAGCAGGCATAGCCTCGCCCCGCCGCATTCCCCGCGGCGCTGAGGACCCCGATATGGCTACCCCGATCAACTACAGCAACGCCGGTCTGCACGACATCGCCCGCCAGTGGTTCGACGGCCTCGCCAGCGACAAGCCGGAGGCGAAGCTCGCCAAGAATGCGTTGGATCAGCAGAACTACAGCGGCAAAAAAGACGCCAAGGGCAAGGTACTCGCGCCAGACCACCACAGCGAGGGCGTGGCCCTCTACAACGCCTTCAGGGCGAGCGATGGTACGCGCACCACAGCCAAACCGGCGCGCCGCGACAAGGTCAATGACGCCAAGGCGGCCGAAAAGCGCCTGCGCACCTGGGTGCGCCAGACCCACTGGCTTGTCGGCGGCATCCAGGTCCACGCCGCCGGCGCGGATCTGGTGCGGCTGCCAGGCCTGGGCGAACTGGACACCTTCGGTGGCCTGCAGGCGACCGCCAAGGATCTCATCGCCTACGTCAGCAGCCCGGCGTTAGCGCCATCGCTGGTCAAGTACAACATCACGGCGGAGGACGGCAAAGCAGGCCAGAAGCTGCTCGATACCTGGGATGCCGCGCGCGTCGGCGCAGACATCGAGCGCGGTGGCGAGCAGGGCGCGCTCCATCAACACGTCGCCGACCGCAAGGCCCTGGTGGCGTGGTTGTCCGTGTGGTGGAAGATCGCCAAGGTCCGGCTGAAAGGCCAACCAGCGGCGCTGGCGCTGCTCGGTATCGAGACCGGCACGCGGAGGCGGCGCGGACCCAAGGGCGGCGGTGGTGGCACGCCGGTCTAGTGTTTGGGCGGCGCGAGTGAATTGTGGTTGATGTGGACAGCTTGTTGGTCAACATCGGGCGCCGGATTGACCGCGTCGGGCGGTCGTCGTAGCGCATCGAACGGCTGATCTGAATCGCCGAACATGCATCCAGAAGTACCGAATGGACGCTAGGCGGCGTTGATCGGCTGCCGGACGGTATCGGATAGCCTACCACAATCGTGGAACGTGTAGTGGAACGTCTCGCCGGCTCGACGCAGCTTGTCGAGTGGACGGTCGGGCTGACGCCGCAGGGGCAGGTGTTTGAGATCGCCGCTCGTCGTCGTCGGCCTCGCTGGCCCAATGCGCCACAAGGTCGGCGCTGTCCACTGCAAGCCAGTCGCGGTGTGCGCGCCAGAGGATTGCCGCCCGCGCACTGTTCGGCGTCAGTGCGGCCAATTTCGCTTCGAGGCGCAGCAGTTCCGGCGTCGGCGGGTACGCGACCCGACAGGACCGCGCCAGCGCGCTCGACCGCAGAATCCAGGCCGCGGGCGTCGTCTGCAAGCGATCGCTTGGCCATCGCGCACTCCGGCTGCTTGCCCAGTGCTGCGGCAATCTCGCGGCGCGTGCTGCGGACCCAACGCCGATGGGCGTGCCGCGCCCATCCTGTCGCGCCGACCCTGCCAAGATCGGCGTCGGCGCAACGCGTGCCTCACTGTCGGCAGGGTGGCGCTGGCGCGAGGCGCCGATTGTCGATCGGTCACCTGCCGGCGTCAAACGCGCCGCGGTGTCGCGGTGTTGCGGCGTGGGAGCCCGGCAGTCAACTTCGCACTTGACAGTTCACATTGAACATGTTTAGATGACATCGTCGCGCCGAGCCGGGCGCACCCCAACCACGGCGCACCCACACCGAAAAGGAACCATGCCATGGGCCAGCAGCCGCCTCCGCACCCCGACACCGACGCCTTGAGCCTGGACGACCTCTCCGCGGCCACTGGCGTGTCGCCGCGCACCATCCGCTACTACATGCTCAACGGGCTGCTCGCTGGACCAACCGGTTCCGGCCCGGCGGCGCGCTACCCGGCGGGCCACGCGCCGAGGCTGCGCGCCATCCGCAGCTTGCAGGACGACGGCCGGCAGTTGGCCGCCATCCGGGCCGAACTGGACACCGTCAGCGACGACGACCTGCTCGCCGGTCGGTGGCGGCCGAACCTGTCGTCGGCGCGGGCTTCCCCGGCTGGCCAGGGTCGGCTCTTCCCAGATTCGAGCCCGCGGTCCGAACCCAGTGCAATTCGCACCCAGTGGGAACGGTTCGTCCTCGAAGACGGCGTCGAGTTGCACGTGCGCCGGCCGCTGTCCACTGCCGCCAATCGCCGGGTGCAGGAGTTGCTGCGCACGGCAGACAAACTCAGGAAATTCATGAGCGCCAACGGCGCCGAGGAGGTGTAGAATGCCACGCAACAACCCAAGGCCGCCCCAACACCGCGCTGACAGCGCCGACAGCGACGGCGAAGGCATCGCCAGCCTCCATGCAAGCTGCGACCGCCGATTTGGCCGTGCGCACCGCCGCAGCCGCCGTCACGTGCTCGTGCGCTTGGTCGCGCGGCACGAGCCGGAGGTGCCCGGCAAGGAACGCAGTGCCGTGCAGATCGGCTTTGCCGTCGATCGATCGGGCTCGATGTGCGGCGGCAAGCTCGAGATGGCCAAGCGCGCAGTCGGCGAGGCACTGCAGCAGTTGCTCATCAAGGACTCGTTCGCGGTCGTGTGGTTCGACGACAAGGCCGTGCGCCTGGAGGCCTGCCAGCGCGCGACCGCCCAGGCCGTGCAGTCGACGGTCGATGCGTGCGCTGACGTGCAAACCGGTGGCAGCACGGCGCTCTTTGACGGGTGGAACCTCGCGGCCGACACGCTGTGCGCTGCCCGCGAAGCCGACGCCCGCGCCCGCGTCCTGCTCATCACCGACGGCCAGGCCAACGAGGGCCCGAGCGATGAGCACCAGTTGGGACCCGCGGCGCGCGCCTGGCGGGACAAGGGCATCAGCACGTCGTGCATCGGCATCGGCGACGGCTACAACGAACGTCTGCTGGCGGCGATGGCCCGCGAAGGTGGCGGCAACGACTACTTCGCGGCGACTGGTGCCGACCTTCCGGGCATCGTGGGCCGTGAACTCGGCGAAGTCAAAGCAGTGGTGGCGCGCGGCGCGGTCTTGCAGGTGCGCCCCAGTCCAGGTGTGCGCGTCGAGGTGCTGAGCGGCTTCCGCAACAGCTGGACCGGCGCCGACGTCCACGTCGACCTGGGCGACCTCGTCGCGGACCAGGAGGTGACTGTAGCCTTGCGGGTGACGTTGCCCGCGGGTGAATTCGGCGACACGTGCGGCGTCGAGTGCAGCGCAATCCTGGAGGGCGAACCGGCGCTGGTGCCTGCCGCGCTGGTCGAGTGGACCCTGGCCGACGCGCGCACCAACGACAGCCAGCCGCGCGATTTCGCCGTTGATCGCGAGATGGGTCGGCAGTACGCCGCCCGCGCCCGCATGCGCGCCGTCGACCTCAACCGCCGTGGCCGCTACCGCGAGGCTGCCGCTGAACTCAAGCAGACGGCCCTGCGGATCGCGGACTACATGGCCGCCGATCCCGAACTGCGCGCCCTGGTGGCGGCGCTGACCCAGGACGCGGAGCGCATGGCGGTCGAGCAGGACGAGATGATGCGCAAGCAGATGTACACGCTTGGCAATTACGATTCGCGCAGCAAGCACGGCGATGGCTCGTCGCGGCGCTCGGCTGACCGGACCTGACCGGGCATCTCCGTGTTTCAAGGGGCGTTTTTTGGCTATTGACGCCACAGCGCATTGCCCGTACCTTGTCGGGCCTTCGCGTAGGCGACCATGCCGCCAGATACCCTTGGATTTCCAGCAGTTGCACCTACTGAAACGGCGTCCGCCGGAGCGACGGAGCGCGCCGTTGCGCACGTGCTGGTTGGGGAACATCCTCTGACGATTGAGGATGTGCTGGAACTGGCCCACGGTCGTGCCCAGCTCGCCCTGGACCCGCAGAGCCGCCGGCGGATCGCTGCCTCGGCGGACTACCTTGCCGACCTCGTCGCGCGCAACCAACCTGTGTACGGTGTGACGACTGGTGTCGGCGATTCGGTGACCACGGCGGTGCCAACAGCGCTGGCGCGCGACCTGCAACTGAACCTTTTCCGCTTCCACGGCTGTGGTGTTGGCCCGGTGCTCGAACCCGAGGCGGCGGCGGCGGTGCTGGCGGTGCGGGTGGCGTCGCTGGCGCGCGGGCACAGCGGCGTGCGCGTGGCCGTCGTCGAGCGGCTGTGCGAGTTGCTCAACAAGCGCATCCTGCCACAGATTCCTGCGTTGGGTTCGGTGGGCGCAAGTGGCGACCTGACGCCGTTGTCCTACGTCGCTGCGCTGCTGGTCGGCGAGCGCGAGGCTTGGGTGGACGGCCGCGTGGTGGCGGCGCAACTGGCGGTCCAACGGTTGACCGAACCCCATTTTGCGCTGTTCGAAAAAGAGAGCTTGTCGATCATGAACGGCACCAGCGTGATGACCGCGCTCGCGTGTCTGGCATTCGACCGTGCCCGCCGCCTATGCCGCTGGTCGGCTGCGCTGACCGCGGTCTGCAGCGACGTCCTGCAGGGCAACCCGGCCCACTTCGACGCCCGGCTTTTCGCACTCAAGCCCCACCCGGGTCAGGCGCGGGCAGCCGCCTGGATCGCCGCCGACATCGAACGTGAGGTGCCGCGCGAGGTGCCGCTCGTCCGCCTTCAGGACCGTTACTCGATACGCTGTGCCCCACACGTCATCGGCGTCCTGGTGGATGCCCTGGCGTGGATGCGCCCTTGGATCGAAACCGAGATCAACAGTTGCAACGACAACCCGCTGCTCGACCCCGAGACCGACCAAGTGTTGCACGGCGGCCACTTCTACGGCGGGCACATCGGATTCGCGATGGACGCGTGCAAGACCGCCGTCGCGAGCCTGTGCGATCTCGCCGACCGCCAGATGGCGCAATTGTGCGATCCGTCCATGAGCAACGGGTTGCCCGCCAACCTTGTGCTCGTCGCCAACGGGCAGGCCGCTGCGCACCACGGCTTCAAGGCGATGGCGATTGCGACGAGCGCACTGGCCGCGGAGGCATGCAAGCTGGCGATGCCGGCGACGGTGTTCTCGCGCAGCACCGAGTGCCACAACCAGGACAAGGTGCCGATGGCGACCATCGCGGCGCGCGACTGCCTGCAGGCGCTCGATCTGGCCGAGTGGGCCGCGGCCATGGTGACCCTGGCGGCGGTGCAGGCCGTCGACCTGCGCCAACGGGTGGACTGCCACGTCCGCGCTCGGACGCTGCACGCCGCCGTCCGCGCAGCGATCGCGCCCGTCACCGCGGATCGCCGGATGGACCAGGACATTGCCACCGTGTTGCAACTGCACCGATCCGGCGCTCTGCCGGTCGGCCAAGCCGAGGTAACGTGAGACCTGCCGCGCACGCCGTCCACGTCGATCTCGAGGTGCCATTCCACGATGTCGACGCCGTGCGCATCGTTTGGCACGGCCACTACCTCAAGTACTTCGAGATCGCCCGCACCGCGCTTTTGCGCTCGGTCGGCCTCGACGTCCAGCAGGTGTTGGACATGGGCTACGCGATGCTGGTGATGGAATCGCGGGTCCGACACGTCTACCCACTGCACTACGCTGACCGGTTTCGAGTGACCGCGTGGTGCGTGGACTGGGACGTCCGCCTCCATATTGCCTATGAACTCCACAACCTCACCCACGGTCGCCGCGCTGCCCGCGGACACACCAAGCTCGTCACCCTGGGCCGCGACGGCCAGCTGCTGTATGAGACGCCGCCGGAAATCGTTGCACGCTTTGCCTAGGCTTTTCGCGCTCTTGCTGGGGCTGTTCGCGGTCGGCGGACATGCCGCCGATCCCGCGCCGCCGGTCAAGCCGCCGGCCGCCTGGGATCTCAACCAGTTGTTGCAGGCCTTCGCGCGATCGCCCGGGCTCTCGGCACGCTTCGCTGAATCCAAGCACATGGCGCTGCTCGCCGCCCCGCTTGAATCGGCGGGGATGATCTACTACGCCGCCCCGGGACTCCTTGCGCGACACACCGAACGACCGGAGCACTCGGTGCTGGTGGTCGACAAGGATCAGGTGCGCATCTGGGACGGCGCGCAGTGGCAGATCGTCGACCTGGGCGGCAAGCCCGTCGTGCGCATGTTCGTCGATAGTTTCGTGCGCATCCTGCAGGGCGACCTCGCGGGGCTGCAGAAGATCTACGGCGTGACCTTTGCGAACGACGCTGCGGCGCCCAACCGCTGGACACTGACGCTGCGACCCAAAGTCGCGCCGATGAACCAGATGATCGAGCGACTGGAGTTGCGCGGCGACCGGCTGGTGGTCTGGGAACTCAAGATCGTCGAGCGCGGGGGCGACGAGACGCGCACACAGTTTTTCGACGTCCAGCCGGCTCGGACCTTTTCTGCGGCGGACCGGGCCCGCTATTTTCCGGCGCCCAAGTAGCCGCACGTGCCGAACCGCGCAGCCGCCCGCGCGCTGGGCCTCGCCTTGGCCCTGGCCGTGGGCCTTGGCGCGTACCTTTGGACCTCGCTGCGCGTCACCACCGACGCAGTGGACCTGCTGCCGGAGCCGGACGACAGACGGCTGGCCCTGGTTGGCCGGGCGCTGGCCGAGTCGGCGCTGACCCGCACGCAAATCCTGTCGGTCGGCGGCGTCGACCTGCCGGCTGCGTTGACCGCGGCACAACACCTGGCGGACCAGTGGGCGACCCACGCAGAGGTCGAGCGGGTGCAGACCGGCGCCGATCCTGGCTTTGGCGAAGCGGTGTGGCAGCTCTATGGGTCGCGACGGTTTGGCTTCGCGTTCGATGCGCCCGTCCCGGCGACCGTGACGGACGACCACCTGCGGGAGGCAGCGCGTCAACTCAAGCGTCAACTGGCCTTGCCGACCGCGCCGCTGGTCAAGCAGGTCGCGCCCAGCGACCCCTTGCTGGTGCTGCCGGGACTGCTGCGCGGACTCGAGGCCCTGGGCCAGGGCGGGATGCGCCTGCACGACAACCGGTTCGTCTCCGCCGACGCAACACGCGCCATCGTGTTGCTGACCACCAGGCACAGCGCGCTCGACGCCGATCGCCAGGCGCCGTTGCTCGACCACATCGCTGAGACCTTCGCGGCGCTGCGAGCGGCGCACCCAGGCCTGACGATGCAGCACGCCGGCATCGCGCGATTCGGCGTCCAGGCGCGGACCGCCATCGAGGCCGACGTGCAACGGATCAGCACGATTTCGGCGCTGGCGGTGACCGTGCTGTTCGTCCTGCTTTTCCGATCGCTGCGCCTGCTGGTGCTGGCCCAAGTGCCGATTGTCTTTGCCTTGCTGGCGGGCGCGGCGGCGACCCAGGTGGTGTTTGGTCGGGTGCACGGACTCACGCTGGCGTTTGGGGCCACCCTCATCGGTGTGTGCATCGACTACCCGATCCACTACCTGAACCACCACACGCTGGCGCCGCACCCGGACGGGCCGAGCGCGAGCCTGCGCCTGCTGTGGACCGGCCTGTGGCTCGGCGCCGCCACCACGGTTGCGGGATTCGTCGGGCTCGGTTGGTCGTCCTATCCGGGGATCCGCGAGGTGGCCGTGTTCGCTTCGGTGGGCATCGGGGCGGCGCTGTACACCACGCGCTGGTTCCTGCCGCCGCTGGTGCCCGACCGACCGCGCCGGGTGGTCCTTCAACACCAGTGGGCCCAGGCCCTCGAGCGCGGGCTCGCCGCCCTGCGGGCGCACCGCGGCTGGCTGTGGGCGCTGCTGGCGGCTGGCACCGCGTTGGCGCTGGCCGGTGTGCCGTCGCTGCGCTGGAACGACGACCTGTCGGCGCTCTCGGCCGTGGACCTCGCGCTCAAGGCCGAAGACGAGGCGGTGCGCGCGCAGGTGGCGCCGGACGAACCGGGCCAGTTGGTCGTGGTGGCCGCACCCGATTTGGAAACAGCGCTGCGACGCAACGAGGCGGTCGCCCAGGTGCTGGCCGTGGTCCAGCGGCAGGGCGCGCTCGGGGGGTATCGGTCAGTTGATGCGCTCGTGCGGTCGGCGGCTACCCAGCGGGCGAGTCTGGACCTGCTGCGCCGCGACCCCGGCTTGCCTGCGCGCCTGGATTCCGTCTTTGCTGCCGAGGGCTTCCGACCGGGGGTGTTGGGACCCGGATTTGCGCAGGCTCTAGCGGAGGCGGCCACGCCGCTGTCCTGGGCAGATCTGGAAGGTTCGGCGGCCGGTCCGCTCGTCCAGGCGTTTCGCGCCGAGGTCGACGGGCAGGCAGCCCTTTTCACCTTCCTGCGCCATGTGCGCGACCCGGCGGCGGTGGCGGCGGCGGTGGCCCAAGTGCCGGGGGCGACGTTTTTCGACCAGCGGGCCTTCGTCAACCAAGCGTGGGCGGCCTACCGGACGACGACGTGGTCGCTGGTGCTTTTCGGAATCGTCGCCATCCTGGCACTGGTCGCAGGTCGATACCGGTCGCTGCGCCAGACGGCCATTGCGTCGGTTCCCGCGGTGGTGGCGGGGTTTGCCACGTTGGGGGTGCTGTGCCTCGCCGGAGAGTCGCTGAACCTGCTGCACCTTGTCGGCTTCGTGCTCGTACTGAGCATCGGCGTGGACTACGGTGTGTACCTCGCTGAGATTGCGCCCCATCCAGCCTCAGAGCCGGCCACGGTGCTGTCGATCGTCGTCGCGGCGTTGTCCGCGGTCTTGGGGTTCGGATTGCTGGGTCTGTCGGCCAACCCGGCCTTGCGGGCCATCGGGCTGACCACGGGCCTTGGCGTCCTCGCCAGCCTTGTGCTCGCGCCGACGTTGTTGCTGCTGGCGGCGCCACGACCGCGGCAGGGGGGCATGCCGTGAACCGTGTCGTCCGTGCATTCTGCTGGGGGCTGCTGGCCGCGTGTTCAGGGCAACCTGTCCCTCGACCCAGGCTGACCGCCGAGATGTATCCGTGGCGCCTGCGCGAACCGGCGGCGCTCGGTCGCGATTTCCTGTGGCAGCAGCGGTTGACTGCCAGGACAGGCGCGCGCGAGGACTCGCTGACGGTGGCGGTGCAGAAGAAAGGCAACACGCTGACGCTGATTGGCCTGACTCCGTTCCAAACCAAGGCGTTCGTGCTGCGCCAGGATGGCACCGACGTCCAATTCCAGTCGTTCGTCGACCGCGAGATGCCGTTTCCGCCGCGCTTTGTGCTGGTGGACGTCCAGCGCGCATACCTGGCCTTGGCCGGCGACGCGACGCCCGCGCTTGTCGGCCACAGGTCCTGGCCGCTCGACGGCGAGCAGGTCGACGAACACTACGCGGAACACCAGTTGACCGAGCGCAGGTTCCGCCGATTGGACGGCCAACCGCCGGGTGTCGTGCGCATTCGCTACCAGGGCCGCTGGCCGGGTGGTGCCCCCAAGCGGGTCGTCATCGACAACGGTTGGTTCGGCTACACGCTGACCGTAGAGACGGTGGCGGAAACGGCATTGTAGGCGCTCCCGGCGTGTGGCAGGCGAATGCGGCCTTCCGTCGCAATTTCATGGAGTTGAACGATCCCCCCCTCCGTTCAAGTCTTTGAATTCATGGACGAACACCACCGTGGAGGCGTGCTCCCCGCGGCCGCAGCGGCCCGCCTCGACGTTGTCTAGTAATTTCAAGACCATGAACGACACCCCCCTCCGCTCGACGCCTGTGAGCAGGGACTGGACGGCGCGGCGGAATGCCAAACTGCTGAACTTCTTGACGGCCGCACGCTTGTTTGGGTAGCTTGCCGGGCGTTGGCGCTCGCCGCGCCCGCCCAAAGCCGCGATCGGCAGCCGCCTGCCCGCGCCCAACCCCATGCTACGCGAGGGTTTCGATGCATTCCCGCTCCATCCTGGCACGCGCCCTGGCCGCGCTGTGCGCAATCGCCGCCGCGCCCGCCGCAGCCGCTGTGCCCACCACCGCCGCCATCGAAGGCACACTGCAGGCCGCCGCGGGTGGTGCCGCTGCGGACGGCGTCTATGCGATGACTTTTGGCCTGTACCCCAAGGAGGTCGGCGGCAACCCGCTGTGGGTCGAAGGGCCGGTCAACATCGGCGTCAAGGGCGGCCAATGGTCGCACACCCTCGGCACCAAGACGCCGCTATCGCCCAAGGACGTCAACGGTGCCAACGTCTGGATCGGCGTGCAGGTCGGCAGCGACCCCGAGCTGCCGCGCCAACCGCTCGCCGCGACCGCGTTTGCCGTGCGCGCTGCCGTCGCCGAGGGGCTCGAGTGCAGCGGGTGCGTGACCGCGGGAGCCATCGACCCGAAGCTCTTTGAGGGGATGGTCAAGAAGTCGGAGTTGGCTGCCGTGGCGCTGAGTGGCAATTTCAGCGATCTGAAAGGCGGGCCTGACCTGAGCGCCTACGCCAAGACCGCTTCCCTGGCCGCGGTGGCGACCTCGGGCAACTATGCGGACCTCAAGGGCGGCCCCGACTTGACGCCGTACGCCAAGGTCGCTTCGCTGGCGGCGGTGGCGCAGTCGGGCAGCTACAACGATCTCAAGGACAAGCCGACCATCTCGGACGCCGGCAAGACAGGCAACTACGGAGACCTGCTGAACAAGCCGGTGCTGCCGCAATTGGGCAAATCCTGCGGCACCGGGCTGGTGATGGCCGGCATCAAGGCCGACGGCAGCTACGACTGTTCGGCGTCGGCGATCGCGCCCGACATGATCGACGAGATCTCGAACGGCCTGATTTGGAACCAGTTCATCGACACCACCAACGGCGGCACCAAGGTGGCGATCCCCGACGGCAATGGCGCCGGTAAGAGCGACTCGTTGGATTTCCCGGACATTGGCCTGGCACAGGCGATCTGGGTCAACGTCGACATGTTCACGTCGGACTTGTCGGCCATCACCATCGAGTTGTACGGCCCCGGCATGGGAACGCCCTATGTGCTCTACGCCAAAGGCAAGACCGGCAACACGATCAAGGCTGCGTTCAACAAGGACACGGCGCTCGCCCAGGGCGACATGGACAAGGACTGGATCGGTAAGAACCCCAAGGGCCTGTGGTCGCTGACCGTCAAGGACCCGCTCAAGAACCAGGTCAACGGCTCGACCGACGGCGATTTCACGTGGTCGCTGGCGATCCAGACGCTGTCGACCAAGAAGATCCAGGTCAAGGGCAATCTGTTGGTGGACGGCAGTATCAAGGTCGGCGCCGATTCCGCCGCGTGCGACGCCACCAAGGCCGGCGCCATGCGCTTCAACGACGCCACCAAGACCTTGGACTTGTGCAACGGCACGGCGTGGGTGGCGTGGTACGGCACCGGCGGGTTCCCGAATTCCGCGCTCATCACGCCGACGTACGCGTCGATGATCAATGGCTGGGTGGGCAACCCGTTCAAGACCTGGAAGTTGTGCTACAAGAAAACCGTCGACGGCGACTCGTCGAGCACGTTCCACAACAAGTGCAACGGCAAGGGCGACACCGTGTCCGTGGCCAAACTCGACAATGGCCGGATCATGGGCGGCTACTCCGGCTGCTCGTGGTACAGCAAGAACGACTATCGCTTCACCTGCGGGGGCAGCTTCTTGTTCAGCTTGACGCTCGGCCACAAGTTCGACAAGAAGTTCTACCACGTAGACAACGGCAACAACTTCAGCTACCTGTACTGGATCTACGACCACACCAACTACGGCCCGACATTCGGTGGCGGCCACGACTGGTACGTGTCGAGCAACATGACCACCGGCTATTGCAACCTCGGCCACGACTACACCTGCCGGGTCGGCACCGGCAACAGCTACAGCGGCTATGGCGATTCTGCGTGCCGCAACGACTTCTGCGGCAGCTACGACAGCTGGAAGATCACCGAACTCGAGGTGTGGTACCCGGCCGACCTGTAGCCGTCTCCGTTAGAGGGTGTAGCCAAATCTCGTCGGTTGCGAGGTCGAAGAGCATGCCGGCAGATCGCGAGCGCGCCCGCAGCGACCGACCGAGGCGCACTCGCAGTGCGCCGACCGAGCCAGTAGCACACTGATTCGGACAGGGGAGGACGTAAGCCGCGAGATGCTCAGGATCTTCGGCCGTAGCGGGACGGGGTTTTGGCTACACCCTCTTTGGGACTGGAAAACAATAAGTCGATCACTCTCACATCAGGACGGAGCCGCGAGTCGGACCTTTGGTCCGCGAGCTGGCGACCGACGGAGCAAGCAAACGGGCCGGAGAAATGATTGAGTAAATCATTTCCTGGCCCTTAGGGACTGGAAAACAACAAGTCGATCACTCTCACATCAGGACGGAGCCGCGAGTCGGACCTTTGGTCCGCGAGCTGGCGACCCACGGAGCAAGCAAACGGGCCCAAGAAATGATTGAGCAAATCATTTCCGGGCCCTTACCTCGCCCGCCGGTCCGGCCCCCGCCGCGGCGCTTCATCCGGGTTGCGCTGGGCCGGCCGCGGGTTCAAGAACCGCCCGCACACGTCCACGCCGCGCAGCGCCAACGGCATCCGCCGCGCAATGTCTTCCGGCACCTCGATCGTGCTGAAGTTGTCGTACAGCTCGATGCGGCCGAGCGCCCGGTTCGGCACCTGCAGGCACTGCGTCAATGCCGCGACGATTTGCGCGGGCGTGACGTTGTTGCGGCGGCCGACGCCCAGTGACATCACCACGACCCCGTGTGGCGGTTCGTGGCCACGCGGGCCTGGCACGGGTCTTGCGCGAGTCGGCTTGCGCTCTTCTGCCGCCTGCCGTTCGACCGCGGGCGGCGGCGCGTCGCGCAGCGGTTTCGGCTCTGGCACCGGTGGTTTTTCGGGCAGCACCGGCACCACCCCGCGCGGGGCCGCCATTCGAGCCAGCGCGGCGGCGATCTCGGCCAGCGCCACGTCGCCTTCGATGCACCGATCGATGACAGCTTTCCACGGGGCCGTGTCCGTCTCCGCCGCAAGCGCGCGAATGCGCTCGACGAAGCGGCCCTGCTTGGCGTGCGCGACTTCTTCGGGTGACGGCACTGGCTGGAAGCGGATGGGCTGGCCGACGTAGCGCTCGAGCGCTCGCAGCTTGCGTTCGTCGCGCGGCCCAAGGACCAGAATCGAGGTGCCGGGACGGCCGGCTCGACCGGTGCGGCCGATGCGGTGAATGTAGGTGCCGAGTTCGCCCGGCAGTTCGATGGTCACCACCAGATCGAGCGCGGGCACATCCAGACCGCGGGCCGCAACGTCGGTCGCCACCACGACGCGCAGTCTACCGTCGCGCAACCGCCGCACCACCGCTTCGCGCGCAGTCTGCGCCAAGTCCCCATGCAGGGCTTCGCAGGGCACGCCGTGGCGCTGCAGGGCCTCGGTCAGTTCGTCGCAGGTCGCCTTGGTCCGCGCGAAAATCAGCGCGGCTTCGAACGGTTCGACGTCGAGCAACCGGGCCACCGCCTCCGCGCGCAACTCGGGCAGGCAGATGGTGTAGCGCTGCGACACCGTGGGAGCGGCTTTGACCGCCGCGTCGATGCGTATCCGCACCGGATCGCGCAAGTAGTCGTCGGCCAGGTGTGCGATTTCGCTTGGCATCGTCGCGCTCAGCAGGGCGAGCTGCCGGGTCGCGGGTACGGCGTCGAGGATCTTCTCCACGTCGTCCAAGAAGCCCATGTTGAGCATCTCGTCCGCTTCGTCGAGCACGGCCACGCGCACGCCATCCAGGTGCACCGAGCCGCGCTCCAAATGGTCGATAAGGCGGCCGGGCGTGGCCACCACCACGTGCGGATGCCGGGACAGGGCGTGCAACTGCTTGGAAAAACTGTCGCCGCCGTACAGCGCCAGCACCCGGGTGTTGGGCGCTTCGCCGAGGTAGCTGCTGAGCGCCTTGCACACCTGCAGCGCCAGTTCGCGGGTCGGGCACACCACCAGGCCCTGAATGCGCGAATCCGCCGGGTCGATGCGCTGCAGCATCGGCAGCCCGTAGGCTGCGGTCTTGCCGGTGCCGGTCTGCGCCTGGGCCAGCACGTCGCGGCCTTGCAGCAACGGCCCGATGGTGGCGGCCTGGACAGGGGTTGGGGTGTCGATGCCGAGGGCCGAAAGGTGGGCACACAGCGCCGGGTCAACGCCCAGTTGGGCGAACGACGGTTCCGGCGCCGGTGCGGCGTCGGACAGGTTTTCGTGGGTCACGGAGAACGCTTGCTTGGGCCGCGGGATGGGCCGGGCGCCTGGGGCGGCGCGGGGCGGCCATTGTAGTGCAAACGACGAATTGCGCTAGGCGGGCGGCAACGGCAACCGCTGGCCCCACGTCACGACCGCTGTGGGGGCACACTCAGCCTTTGCGGGCAGCGCGGCCAACAGGTTGCGCACCACGGCCTCCGGGTCCGCGCCCTGTGTCAACGGCATCCCAACCAGATGCGCGGGCGCTCCTCTGGCCAGCGTGCCAAGACCCGCGAGCCGATCGTCGAATTGCGCCAGCCACGCCCCTGGCACTGCGGTCGCCCTGCACAGCGCCTCGGCCGCGCCCACCGACCGCGCCGGGTGCACGCGCAAGCAGGCGCGCACGACGTCCAGCAGACCCAACTGAGGTCCGGCCCCGACGTCAGTTGCCAGCACCCACGGCACGCCGTGGTCGCGCAACCGCTGCAGCGGCATCGTGCCCGAACCGAGGGCCAGGTTGCTGGTCGGGCAGTGGGCAACGGTGGTGGACGTCGCGGCCAGGCGCGCGAGTTCGCGATCCGACAGGTGGACGCCGTGCGCCAACACCGTGCGCGGTCCGAGCAGGCCGGCCTGATCGTAGACGTCGGCATAGTCGCGGGCGTCGGGAAACAGCGCGCGCACCCACGCGACCTCGTCCAGGTTCTCGGAGAGGTGGCTCTGGATGGGCCAACCCCGGGCCGCAGCGACGGCCGCACAGTGCGCCAATCCGGCCGCGGTAACGTTGGGCGCAAAACGAGGCGACACCGCGGCGAGCGTCCCGGACGGCTCGGATTGCAGCGCAGTCAGGGTTTCCGCCACCGGCCGCAGCAGTTCGGCCTGGGCGTTGACCTCCATCAGTGCCGGACCCTCGACCCATCCCGGCGGTGCCAACGCGCGAAAGCGCCGGCTGGCGACCGCGAACGGGGCACCGAACACCAGGGCGGCGCAAGTGCCGGCGCGCTGCGACGCGAGCAGGTAGGCCGCGACCGCCTCGTCCGCCCGATCGGCGGCCGCAAACTCGGCCTCGGCCGGCCAAATCGACTCGCGCAGCCACGGCAACAACTGACCGGCAAACTGGCCCCGCACGTGGGCCTGCGGCCAGTGGACGTGCAAGTCCACAAGGCCCGGCAGCCACAAGAGCGCTTCCCGCGGCGGCGGGCCGGGCAGGGCGCGCAGTTCGCAGATGCGGCCATCCCGCCAAGCGATTTCGGCATGCGGCAGGTAGTCCAAGCCGCAGTCAGCGCGCGGCAGCAGGGCCGCTCCACGCACCGCACCACTACTTGTCTTGGTGTCTGGCCCGCCCGACCCGATCACTTCTTCTTGCCCGCCTTGCCGCCCTTGCCTTTGCCCTTGGCCGGCGGCGGCGGTTCAGGGGCCGGCGGTTCGACCTTGTGCGGTGGCGGCGGCAAGTCTCCGGCCACCAGGTCGGCGATGGCCGCCATCGGCCGCACCCCGGGGTCGAGCATCATCTTGAGCTGGTGGTTGAACTCGGCGCGGCGCTGGCGCACGAACACGGGCAGGTCGGCGTTCTCGGGCAGGTGCGGCGGCGGGGCGGGTAGGGACGCCAGGCGGCGGGCGTCGGCGAACCGCCCCAACTGAAACGCGGCGTCGGCCATCGCCTTGCGCGCGCCGTCGTGACCCTGCCGCAGCTGGTGGGCGCGCTCGAAAAGTTCCAGGGCCCGGGTGTTGCGTCCGTCGCGCAGTTCGACTTCGCCTGCCAGCAGCAGACCCACCGCGCCCGGGGCCGCCTCGCCCTTGCCCGCCAGCGCCGCCAGCGCCAGCTGCCGTGCCACCACCAGATCGCCGTCGAGCAGTGCCCGGGCCAGCGCGCGCTCTGGAACCTCGGCCACCGCGGCAAAGGCGACGTTGACCGCGCCCTTGCCCATGGTGCGCAGTGCCCGCGCCACGGTCGCCATTGCCATCCGCGCCGGCTGGTGGCTGGGGTCGGCCGCGACCGCCCGCGCCAGGGCCGCCTGGCACGCCATCAGGTCTTGGGCGCCAAGGTACGCCATCGCCACCCGGTAGTGGCGGTCGGCCGTGGGCTCCGTGGCCGCTGCCATCGCCAGCCACACGGCCGCATCGGCGTAGCGCTTCTCGACGAAAAGCTGCTTGCCCTCGGCCTCCATCTGGCCGACCGTCAGCGCGCCTCCCGCTGCCATTTCCGCGATGCGCGCGCGCTGCGCCGACGCCCAGTTGCCGAGCGAGGTACCCGGAAAGCGCTTGATCAACACGTCGCACGCCGCAAGCGCCGGCTCCCACCGGCCGAGGATGGCGTTGCACAGCACCTGGCCCTTGCGCGCGGGGCCATCGCTCGGGTCGTCGTCGGCCAGCCTGGCGTAGTGGGGCAAGGCATCGCCGCAGCGCTCGTCGGCGCGCAAGGTCTCGGCGAGGTTCCAGCGCGCGGCCCGAAAACCCGGCTGCCGAACCAGCGCCTGGTTGAACTGCTCCTCGGCATCGCGCAACTGACCGTTCAGTGCATAGAGCGTGCCCAGCTCGTGCCGTGCACGAGCGTCGTCTGGGTGCTCAGCCATCCAGGCGAGGAGCTTTTGGGAGGCCTGCTCGTACTGGCCGCGCTGGCGCAGCGCGATGGCCTCGTCGATGGCCAGCGCCGTGGGAGGCTGGGCAGGAGCCACGGGCGTGGGCTTTGCAGGGGCCGCTGGCGGGCCGGCCAAGGCGGCGGGTGCACAGGCCATCGCCCATGCGGTCGCAACAACGCCAGCCCGCGCGGTCAGCGGGCCGTGACCCAAGAAACTCGCGCGCATGGCGCCTCCCGAGCGACTGCTGGCCGCTTAGATCTGGTCGGGCGATGCGATGTGCCCGGCGATCGCCGACGCGGCGACCACCAATGGACTCGCCAGGTACACTTTGCCCGGTCCCGACCGGCCGGGAAAGTTGCGGTTGATCGCAGAAATGGTGACGGTGTCTGCGGTTTTCGACACGCCTGGCCCGGCGTTGATGCACGCGCCGCACGACGGGTCGATGACCTTTGCCCCGGCTGCAGCAAAGATCGCCGGATAGCCGCGGTCCAGGGCGTACTGCTTGATCTTCTGGCTGCCGTACTGGATGTAGAGTTGCACATCGGGGTGGACGCGCTTGCCCTTGTCCACGGCCGCGCGCAAGACGCTGGCGTACATGTCCATGTCGGCCATCTTGCCGCCGGTGCACGAACCGCCGTAGGCCAGGTCGACCTTGACGGGTGCGCCGAGGTCGCCAATGGGCACGCCGTTGCGCGGGTCGCCAGGGGTGGCGACCATCAGGTCCAACTGGTCGAGGTCGATGTCGAAGCTGGCGAAATAGCTGGCATCCGCGTCGCTGCGGAACCACTGGCCGCGCACGCGATCGGCAGGCGTACCGGGGCGCAGTCGGCCGAGCCAGGCGACGGTGGTGTCGTCGGCGGCGATGATACCGGTGGTCGCTCCCGCCTCCACGGCCATGTTGGTCAGCGTCGCTCGTTCATCCATCGACATCGCCTCGATGGCCGGGCCGCAGAACTCCAGCACCTTGCCGATGCCCTGGCCGTCCTTGATGAACGGCGTGGCCAGGATGCGCAGCATCACGTCTTTGGCGCTGAGCCCCGGCCGCAGGGTGCCCGACACCACAAAGCGGACGCTGTGCGGCACCGATACGCGGATGTCGTTGCTGTACCAGGTGTTGGCCATGTCGGTCGAGCCCACGCCAAACGCGAACGCGCCGAGCGCCCCGCCCGTGCAGGTGTGCGAATCGGTGCCGACGATGATGTCACCCGGCACGCCCAGGTCCTCAAGCACCGCGTTGTGGCAGATGGCCTCGGAACCCGAGCCGTCGGCGTGCTCGTCGTACAGGCGGATGCCCTGTGCTGCGCAGAACTGGCGCTGGATGACGGCCAACTGCTCGGCCTGCACGTCCAGACCCATCGCCTTGTGCTTGTCGCTCATCACCCCCTTGAGAAAGGTCAGGTGGTCGCGAAAGGCGAAAATGGACGCCGGATCGGTCACCCGCGCAGCATCGCCGAGCGCCGCCCGGAAACTGGCCTGCGCCATGGCCGTGGTGTAGTCGTGGCTGAAGCGCACGCCCGTTCGGACGAAGACTGCATCGCCCGGTTGCACCGCCACCGCGCCAGTTTGGCCCGTGGCGGCATCGACGATGGCGTGGTGGGCGATGATCTTTTCCACCAGGGTCATGGGCCGAACGGGCGTATTCGGTGCCGACGGGCGCACCTCGCCGGACAGGCGGGCGCGGTTGTAGGTGAAAAGCCCTCCCCTGCGGACGATGTCGGCCGCCACGGGGTCCAGGCCCGCGCAGAATTCGTCCACCGCAATCGCCTCGCCGGCCTGGATGCGCGGGATGAGCCCGAAATCCAGACTGGTGTACAGGCCGATGTTCTGGCTGTTCTGGCCGTAGATCTTCTCGATGGTCTGCGCGATGACGAGGCGAATACCGGCAGCCTGCTCGCTGTACGGTGCCGTCTCGCGCGAGGAACCGCAGCCCTTGGACTTGCCCGAGACGATGACTGCAAAGCCGCCGTCCTTGAGGCTGTTGCGCTCGATGGCGCCGCCGCGCAGCCCCACCAGGGAATAGTCGCCCAAGGTCTCGTCGAAGTAGAAGCACACCCAGGCCGGGGTGATTTCGTCGGTACTGATGTTGTCGATGAGCTTCTCGTTCGGGTCCCACGGCACGTCTTCGCCGGCCAACTGACGGCGGACGAGATCCAGGTTTTCATAGAGGAAAAGCATGCGCCCCAGGAAACGCACCGCCGGGCGGCCGTCGGGCAAGGTCAGGTGCTGCACGTGAGGATCGGAGGCCATGACGCCGTCGTGCGGCGTGGGGCGCCGCGGGGGCACGCGGATACCTGTCCAGGGGGCGGTTGTCAAGGTTTGGGTAGGTTCGTCAAGGATGTTCGTGAATTGTTCGGCTCGTTGCCGCCGAAGCGGGCGGCACCGTGCGAACGCCGCGTCGCGCAACCGCGGCGGACGTGCGACAGTACACGCCCGGCGCCGGGTCGATGCGCCAGGAACCGCTGCCATGTCGCGAATCTGCTGTGCCCTGATCACCTTTGCGGCGGCCGGATGCGCCGGCCCACAGACCCCGCCCGCGCACGGGCCGGTCGCTGCAGAGGTGCTGGCCCGGTCCTCTGCGGCCGATTGGCGCGACCTCGACCCCGAACGCACCTTGGTGTTCGACAGCGCCGCCGGTCGGGTGGTCATCGAACTGGCGCCGCGTTTTGCGCCCGTCCATGTCGCCAACATCGTGGCCCTCGCCACCGCGGGGTTCTGGGATGGCGCCGCCGTCGTGCGCGTGCAGGACAACTACGTGGTGCAGTGGGGCGACCCGACCGAGAAGAAGGACCTCGGCGCCATCGTGCGCGACCCGCCGGCCGAATACTACGCTGCGGCCCAAGGCGCGCCGTTCACGCCCTTGGACGACGGCGACGTGTACGCCGCACGGGCCGGCTGGACCGACGGCATGCCGGCTGCGCGCGATGCGACACAGACGCAGAGCTGGATGGTGCACTGCTACGGAGTGGTCGGCGTCGGCCGCGACATGCCGCCCAATACGGGGACGGGCGCCGAACTCTACGCGGTGATCGGCCACGCGCCGCGGCACCTGGACCGCAACCTGGCGCTGGTCGGTCGGGTGATCGCGGGGCTGGAACAGTGGGCGGCTTTGCCCCGCGGCACGGGCCCGATGGGATTCTACGAGGCGACGGCGCCCAAAACACCCATCGCCCGGGCGCGGATGGCGAGCGCGCTGCCCGAGGCGGAGCGGCCCAAGATCCAGCTCCTGCGCACCGACACCGCCACGTGGGCGGCATGGGTCCATGCCCGCAAGCACAGGCGCGAGCCCTTCTTCGTCGAGGCTGCGGGCCGCGTGGACGTGTGCAACGTGCCGATCCCGACGCGACCAAAGCCGCAAGGTCCGTGAATCGGCATCAGCCAAGGTGCGGAGCAGCGGTGCGGTCTGGCCGCCACGCCTGCGGCGGCGGGTCGGCAAACTCGTCGCGGCGATAGCGGCGGCCCAACTCGGCGAAGGCGTCGTCGAGCGACCGCGGGGCGAACTCAGGCACCAAAAGGCGCAAGGCCCCGATATCGAGGTGCTCATCGCCAGCGCTGTGCGGCCCTCGCTGGGCACCGTGGCGCAATTCGGCTTGCACCTCTGCACCTTGCAGCAGCGCAGCGACCAGGGCGCGCAGCGGCTGCGGCTGCGGGTGGCCAAACTGCACGCGGGTGCGGCCCTGGGGATGGGCCAGCCACAGCGCGAAAACTGCGGCGACGCTCGCCACCTCCAAGACTGCCGGCCGTTGCTCGCCGGTGCCGGGTAGCCGCACAGCGCCCGTTGCCTCGGCCTGGCGAAGGTACTCCAGCGCCCGCTCGCCGCGGTCGTCCAGGCTCAGCAACTGCGGCAGCAGCGCGACGAGAAGGGGACCGGGCCAGTGCGCCAGCAGCAGGTCGCTGGCGTGCCGCTTGGTCTGACCGTAGCCGTCCGCGGGCTCGGGTCCGAGGTCCGCCAGCGGGCGCGACCAGTGCGCCGGATCGCGCTCGGCCAGCGACGACGCAAAGACCAGGGGAATGGGCCGCGGGCACACGTCGAGGAGCACCTGCGCGTCGTCGCGCCCGAAGCCACACAGGTCCACGATGGCGTCTGCCTGGTCGAGGACAATTCGCAGCCCATCGCGGTCGCGGCGGTCGACGAAATACCACGCCCGCACCCAGGTGTCTGCGCCGCGCCGGCCGACGCCGAGCACACGCGCACCACCCAACGCCGGCACGACCGCCCGGCCCAAGCGCCCGCTGGCGCCGAGCACGGCAATCTTGTGCAGTTGCGAGGACATCACGGCCCCGGTTGGCCGCATTCGCGCAGGCGGCCTACAATTCGCGCGGCGCCACCCGGCGACCCCGCACAGGAGAGCGTATCACAGACTCTGCGCCACCCGCCGCCGCGCGACCGCGACCGCTTGTGCCCGCGCGCGACCGCCGTTTCGTCGGCCGAACGGTTGCCGACGTGCACGGTCGCCGCGCCGATGTGGCGCTGGCCCGGCCACACCGGCGGCTGCTGGAGTTGGCCGATTGGCTCACGCCTGCTTTCTACATCGATTTCGGCCGGCCCTGCAATTCCGCCTGCTTGTACTGCGCCGTGCCGCCCCATGAGGATGCGCAGGGATTCCTGCCGATCGCCGAAGTCGAGGCCATCGTCGATGCTGGCGCGCGGTGCGGTTGCGATCGGGCGATCCTGATTGGCGGCGAGCCGACCATCTACCCGCACCTGCCGCAGGTATGGAAGACACTGGCGGCCGCAGGCTTGTCGCGGCACATCGCGATGACCAACGGGTTGCGTCTGGCCGATCCGGCGATGGCGGCCCAGTTTGTGCAGGGCGGCGTCGGCACCGTCCACCTGTCGATCGACACCTGGGACACGAACACCTATGACCGCCTGTCGCGATCCACCGGCAAGCTGGGCGTCCAGATGGCGGCGTTGCGCAACGTGCTGCGCGAACCCGCACTGCACCTGTACCTGTATACGGCGACCACGGCGCTCAACGCGGCGGGGTTGCCGGCGCTGCTGCGCGGCCTGTGTGACGAGGCCCAGCGCGCCGGCGTCGAGCCGCCCCCGGTGGTGCTGGCGGTCGTCAAGCCGCTCGGCGATGCGCTGCGCCATGCCGACGCACTGCTACTGGCCCCGGAAGTTGCGGCGGACCATGTGCGCGCGGCGGTGCGGCTCGGCGACGAACTCGGCGTGGCGGTCGGCCACCGCAACCTGCAAGCGTGCCTCGCGCCCGATCTCGTGGACCGCAACGTCGACTACTACCTGGACGACTTCTCGGTCGAGGTGGCGACCGGCCTGCGTTTGCCGTTCTCGCATGGCGAGTACTGGTACAAGTTGCCGGGTTGCGGAGCGTGCGGACACCGCGACCTGTGCACCGGCCTCTACCGCGAGACGGCACGGCGATCCGGCGAGGCGTGCTACCGCCCGATGGGCCGCGACGGCCTGGCATAGCGCGGCGCACGGCGGTGTCGCCCACCGTTGACGCCGGCGCCTCCCTGCGCTGCAATGGCACCATGACGACTTCCCCTTCGGACCGCGCAGGACAATTGCCCGCATGGACGCTGGCGGCGCTGCTGGTCGGCCAGGCGCTGACCGGCTGGATCATTGCGCTGTGGCCCGACATCGGGCCGTTCGGAGTCTACAACCGCGCAGTGGCGCAGGTGTTTTGGCGCACGGACAGCGTCCCCGCTGGTTTTGCGACCTACAGGGCGTGGATTTGGGCTGTGACCGGCGGCACCCTGGCCGCATGGTCGGTGGCGTGCGCTTGGCTGGCAGCAGTGCCCTTGCGGCGTGGAGAACGCTGGGCCGGCCACGCCATCTGGACCAGTCTCGCCGTGTGGTTTCCGGTGGACACCGGCATGAGCATGGCGCTCGGCAACTGGCCCAACGTGTGGCTCAACGTGGGTTCGCTGGCAGTCCTGGTCGCGGCGCTGGTGTGGGCCTGGCCGAAGCGCACGTGATCGGCGCCAGGCCAGCCGCCGCGTGGGCCCATCGCGTGGCCCTGGTGGCCGGCGGCCTGGCGGTGTATGGGCTGGCGCGAGCGCAACCCGGGCTTGCGTCGGCCGCCGCGTGCGGCCTGGCGATGGCGTTTGCGTGGTCTGTGCGGTACGGCTGCGCGCGCAGGCGGGACGGGACTGCGCTGCTGATCGGGCTGTGGACGGCCATGGGTCTGGTGCCACACGTCGCGTTCTGCCTCGCGGTGGCCGCCGGAGCACCGCTCGCCGCATGGCACGTGCAGACGCTGGACGCTGTCACGACGGGGTTGGTTTTGGCTTGGGCCGTGCGGGCCGTACCGCGGGGCGGCGGCAAGGTTGCGTTGCGCGCGGCGCTGACCGGCTTGCCGGCGGGCGCGCTGTCGGCTTCGCTGGCCCTCGGCCTGCTGTTTTCGCTGCGTCACGGCGGTGCGCTGTCGCCGTATTCGTGCGTGCAGACGGCGGCAAGCGCGGCCTTGGGTCACGGTGCGGCGGTGGATCTTTTGCGGCAGAACGTGGGCGATGCCCAACTGGGCAACGCGGCCCTGATCGCCGGTCTGTGGCTGCGCAACCTCGAACTGCACCACCTGCACGGACTGTGCGGTGCGACGCTGGCCATGGCAGGCTGGTCGCTCGGCAGGTCGGCTGGGGGCAACGACCGCGCAGGCTGGGCGGGTCTCGTCGCGCTGGCGTGCAACCCGCTGGTGCTGGCCGCGCCGCTCGCAGACGAAAATGCCTTTGCCGCGGCGCTTTTCGCGACAGTGCTGGCGGTCGCACTGTCGGTCCACACGCAGGCCGCGTTCGCGTGGGTCGGAGCGGCGTTTGGCCTGGTGTTTGCCGTGCGACACCCGCTGGCGGTTTGTGGGCCGGCGGTGGCATGGTTGGCGTGGCGGCAGGCCAGCGGGCGCGGCTTGGTGGCCTTTGCGTTGGGTGCCGGGCTGTCGTCGGCGTTTGAGCACGCCCACCATGTGCTGGCCTTCGGGTCGCTGTGGTCGTTCGAAACCCACACGCAGGTGCCGCCGCAAAGATACGAGTTGCTGGGGGTGGCCCTTTCTGCGCGCGGGTTGATGAACTGGCCGCTGCACGACGCCTTGGTGCGCACGCCGCACAACGCCTGGCCCATGTGGGTGCAGTGGCCGCTGCACGCGCTGGCGCACTTGGGGCTCTTGGCGGCGGCGGCGCTGGCGGTGGGGGCGCTGCGCTGGCTTTCCAAAGTGCCGCGCGAATTGCTTTGGTGGACGGGGCTGCTGCTGCCCGTCGCCGCGGGTCTCGGCGTACAGGAGGGCTGGGACTACCCGAACAAGATGGGCGTGGGCTTGGTGTTCGTGCCGGTGCTGGCACCGCTGGCCGGCCGTGCCGCCGCCGAACGGTGGACGCGAAGGACCTTTGCCGCGGCTGGTGTTGCGCTGGTGGGCCTGGTCCTTGCCAGTCGCTTCCTGACCACTTGGCTGCCCGAGGTGCCGATGGACCCCCGCCACGGCGTGGCGCGCCGCGCACCGATGGTCGAGTGGCCGGCCTGGTTGCAAGCCGAGCGGTTGCGCTTGCGCCCTGCCCTGCTGCCTGACGTGGCTGCGCTGTGGCGCCACGGCCCGCCCTTTGCGCGGGCCCTTCACGACGACCCGCCCGTGCCTTTGGCGTGGATGTGGCACGCGGACGAGTTGGCCGGCGCGGGTGGACCGACCGACTGGCGGGTGGACTTGAGCGACCCGCCGCTCAGCCGCGGCTCGCCTGCCCCGGTATCGCTGGCGCCCTTAGGGGCAGTGGCTGGGCTCGACCTGAGCCCGCAAGGCACGCACTTTGCGCCCGCGGTGGCAGCGCCCTGGCAGCCGGGCGGTCTTGCTGCGTGGGGCACAGCCGACGGGCGCCTGGCGGTGCTGCGCTTGGAGGCGGCGGCACTGCACCACGCCATCGGGGCCACGGATGCGCAATTCGACGACCGGTGCCGCGGTTTCGACGCTGTGTGCGCTGGCGCGTCGCTGCGCGCTTGTGCCGCACGACACCGGGCAGGGCCGTTGCCGGCGCAGTTCGTGTTGCGCACGCCGGTGCCGCGGCTGTCGTTGGTCTTTGCCGTCAGCGACTCGGCCAACGTGTGGGTGATGTGGCGGTTTGCGCGGCAGGGAGCGGCGTTGACGGCCGCCGGGCCGTTCGTGTACTGGCACAACTAGTCCGTGTCCCTGGCCCTGGCCCTGTCCCCGGTCCTGTCCCTGGCCCGTCCCTGTCCCTGGCCCTGTACCTGCCCTGTCCCTGGCCCCGGCCCTGTACCTGGCCCTGGTCCCGTCCCTGGCCCTGTCCCTGTCCATGGCCTGTCCCTGGCCCTGTACCTGCCCTGTCCGTGGCCCTGCCCCTGACCGGCGAAGCCGGTTGAAAACCAGCGTTCAGACGGCTTGCCCCTTGCGCTGGCGGGCCACCGCGTGCCGCCGGGGGCCCTTGCCCCGAAGCAACCTACAAGCCGGCGCCGAGGGTGACTCCTCCGCCGTCGCCGGTCGCCAACGGTCGTGGGCTCGTCGCCGCTGCTGCGGACAGAGCCAGAGTCAGGTTCAGGACCGGCAAACGGCAAACCCGCAGTCGGGCCCCCGCAACCCCTTGCACTTCCCCGCCTTCCTGGCACCATCGCCCTCCCGGCGCCCCCGCGCCCGAGGACGACCATGTCGCTGCCGCCCACGCCCAGCCGCCTTGCCCCGCGCGAGGCCAGCCAAGCCGGCCCGCTGACCGCGCTTTTTCTTCGCGTCATCTACGGCCTCGCCAAGCTGCGGGTCAAACTGCGCACGCCGACGCCGATGAAAGTCCAGGGGCACCAGCCCGCAGTGCTGCTCGGCTATGGCCTGATGGAGGAGTCGCTGACCTACGCCAAGTCTTTGCCGCCAGCGCTCAAGGTCTTGTGCAACCTGCGGGCGGCGTCGCGCATCGGCTGCCGGTTCTGACTCGACATCAGCTCTGCCGGCGGCAGAGACAATGGGTTGAGCGACGACAAGCTGGCGGCGGTGGCGCGCTACGGCGACAGTGACCTTTTCTCTGCTGTGGAGAAGGACGCGTTGGCGCTGACCGACGCCATGTGCGAGACGCCAGTGGCGGTGCCAGACGAGCTGTACGAGCGGCTGCGCGCAGCGCTGACCCCGCAGCAACTGGTCGAGCTGACGGCGACGATTGCGTGGGAGAACTTTCGGGCGCGCTTCAACCGCTGTCACCAGATCGGCGCCGACGGCTTCTCGACCGGGGCGTTCTGCGTATTGCCGGTGCCGGCGCGGCCGCCAGCGAACGGGTCGTAGCCGTCGCCGCCGCCTGTCTTTGTCCCTGGTCCTGTCCCTGGATTGATCGGTCCC
>VGRO01000063.1 GCA_016875335.1 Deltaproteobacteria bacterium
TGCCCCCACCGGCCCCGCTGCCGGCGCGGGCGCGGCTGCGGCCACCGCGGCGGGCGGCGCCGGAGGCGGAGCCGCGTTGGGCGCGGCCGTCAGGACCGGCGCAGGGCGTTCTGCGACGGCCACGGCCTCGGATCCGGCCTGGGCGGACGTTTCCTTGTCCTGGCGGGCGCTGACGGCGATCAACAGCGCGGCGGCGCTCGCCATCGCCAGCACCGGGCCGGGTCGAAACAGCCAGTCGGCGAGTCGCACGACCAGAGACTGCGGTTCGGCGTGCTCGGCCGCCGCCTGGGCCGCCGCCGTCAGCACCGCCGAACGCACGGCCGGCGACACCTCGGGCATGGGCAGGGCCGCGATGCGCTGGTGTATGCGCGCCATCGCCTCGATGTCGTCGCGCCACTGCGCGGGCACGTCGCCCGGCAGTCCACCGGCGATGCGCCGCTCGTAGGCATCGACGAAAGCCGCGTCGTCGGGGATGTTCGGGTCGTTGGTGGCCATGGCCTCCTCCCTTGCTTGCCACCCGCACCGGGCGGGTCTGGGCGACCGGGAGCCGGTACGGAAGATTATGCGAAATCCGCCAGCGACTCGCGCAGGGCCTTGAGCGCATAGCGCATGCGGCTCTTGACGGTGTTCTCGTTGGTTTGCGTGGCTTCGGCGATCTCGGCGAAGCTCAGCCCGCTGATCTCGCGCAAGGTGAACACCTCGCGCTGTTCGACGGGCAACCTGGCCAGGGCGACGTCATACGCCCGACTGAACTGGACGTCGGCCGTGTTGCGGCTGGCATCCAGGCCCACCGCGTCCGAGGCAATCCGCTCTCCCAGCGTCGGCCCATCGTCGTCACCCATCGGGGCGTCGAGCGAGGGTCCATTGCGGAACCGGTCGCGGCGCGCGGCGTCGACGCACAGGTTGCGCCCGATGGTGAACAACCACGTCCTGAACTTGCTTTGACCTTTGAAGCCCGTCGCATTTCGCACCACCCGCAGGAACGCGTCCTGCACCACATCGTCGGGGCGCGCCGCCCCCTGCTGAATGGCGAACGCTTTGAGCGACCGGTGGTGGCGATCGTACAAGATCCCCAGTGCCCGACTGTCGCCCCTGGCGAAGCGCTCCATCAGCGCCTCGTCGTCCATGCTCTCCAAGGCCACCGCGGCCAGGATCGTCGCCATCTGCAGGAGCCACATCGGCGTCCTTCCCTTTCGACGCGCCAGCGGCGCGGGCGATCTGCCGACGGCCGGTAGGGCCCCGCGGCAGGGTGGCCAAGGCTAGCACGGCGTCGCGAAAGCGCTCAAATTGTCGGGATCGGCGTCTGCCGCAGCGGGCGACGGCCAACAGGCGGCGCGCAGCCCGGTGCGGTCAGGCACGCGCGAAGTGCACGACCGCTTCGGTGTGCGTGGTCCAGGCGAAGGCGTCGATTGCCGTGGCGGCGACGGGTGCGAACCCGTGACCGGCGAGCGTGCGGGCGTCGCGGCCGAGCGTGTCGAGCGCGCACGAGACGTACACGACGTGGCGCGGGCCCAGGCGCCCGGCAGCCGCGCACAGGTCCGGCGCACCCGGCCGGCCCGGGTCGAGCAGCCAGACCCCGTGGCCCGCAGCGGCGGCCAACTGTGCCGCCACGTCGCCGTGCAGGATGCGGAGCCGGTCCGACCAACCGGCTTGCCGGGCGCTGGCCGCCAGTTGCGCGCAGGCCGCCTCGTCTTGCTCGAAGGCCACCACTTTGGCGCCACGCCGCAACAACAGGTCGGTGAAGTTGCCCGACCCAGCGTAGAATTCTGCCGCCCGGTCCAGGGGGCCGGCCTCGGCCAGCGCGGCGTCGACCGCCGCGCGCAGGGCCCGGTTGCCGTGCTCACTGGCCTGGCAAAAGCCGTCCGCCAAGGTCCACACCTCCCAGGGCGGGTCGATTTCGGGCAGGCGCACCGCGCGCTCGCCGAACTCGTCGGCGTGCTGGCCGAGCCGATAGCGCAGGCCGGCCACTGCGAGGCGCGCGCACAGTTCCTGGGCCGTGGGCGGGGCGCTGCGCACCTTGCCGGTCAGCGTCGCCACCACGCCCTGGCTGCCGCGCACCATCGCGAGTTCGCCGAGGTAGAAGAAGTCTGCGAGCGCGGCCGGGGCGCGCTGGCGAACCGTCTCCAGGGCGGGGTCGAGCGCCGGGCAGTGCGGTGCCTCGGCGACGCGGTCGCTGCGGGCTGCCAGCATCCCGGCCACCAGGCGGCCTTGGTCCTGGCGCAGGTGCACCCGTGCGCGGCGGCGGTGTCCGGCCGCCGGGACCGCCACCGCGCGCACATCGACCCGGGGGCCGACCACGCGCTGCAAAAGCTGCCGGTGGTGGGCGAGGCGGGCCGCGTCGGCGAGGTGTTGCAAGTCGCAGCCGCCGCAGGTGCCAAAAGCCGCGCACGCCGGCTCCGACCGGTCGGCCGAAGCGGCGCGCAGCGCCAACAACTGGCCACGCAACACGCCCTGGCGCTTGCCGACTACCGCAATCTGGACCCGGTCGCCAGGCAGCGCGCCCGGGACGAAAACCACTTGGCCGTCGGCGAGCCGCCCCACGCCGTCGCCCAGGCCGCCCAGCCCGCTAATGTCGAGGTCCACCGTCGCCGTGGAGGAATGAAAAGTACTTGTCACAGATGGTAATTTCCTTTCAACGACAACCGCGCAGCTTGACGGAGGTGGCCCAGCCTTCGTAGCCTACGCCGCGCGCAATGGTCGCGCATTGTCGGTCTGCCCGCCAGCGGCCGCGGAGCCCAAGATGAAAACGTCGAGTTGGGCCTTCGGGGTTGCGCTGGCCGGGTGCGCAGCACTGCTGGGTGCTTGCGCAGTCGCGGGCGGTGGATCGAGCGGCGGGGCAGCGAACGTGCTCTTGTGCGGCCCGGGTGGCGCGTGCCCGACCGGCATGACCTGCAATGCCAACAATGTCTGCGTACAGGCGGCCGCGGGTGGCGCAGACGCTGGAACCGCCGCTGCGGATTCCGGGATGGCTGCGGCCGACGCGACGGGGGCCAAGGACGGCGGCAAAGTAGACGCCGTCACGGCGACCAACGACACCGCGCTGCCAGATGTGGCGCCGATCAAGGATACGTCGACGGTCGAAACTACCGCAGACGCGCCCGTCGAGATCACCGACGCGCCCGTGGCCCCCGTGCCGGCCACCATCGCCGGATTGCAGACCGCTGCGGCGAGCCTGCAATGCGAGAAGCCGGACGGCATCGCGAGCTACGGCAAGGTCATCCTTGAACCCGCCGTCGTCACAGGCCCCATGCAGTCGGTGTCGTCCGCAGGCGGCAAGAAAAGCACGCTGTTTTTTGCCCGGCCGGCCACGGGACCGGTGACGGCCGACAACGCCGGGATGGCGTTCATCGTCGGCACCAATCCACTGCAACTGGCCCCCGGCGATGTGGTGCAGGTCACGGGTACCGCCGCGGAGTTCTACTGCCAGACCGAGATCATGGTCGAGTCCGTCGAGGGCATCGTGCAGAAGGGCAAGGTCGCTGCGCCCGAGCCCTACCTCGTGCCGATCTCCGCCGTGTTCGCCAACCCAGAGCCGTACGAAGACGTGCTGCTGCGCGTCAGTGGCGTCGTGGTCGACAACCCCAACGCGGTCGGCAGCGACGGCAAGTTCCACGGTGAATTCACGGTGGCGTCGGGGTCGGCGACGCTGCGGGTCGCGGTGGGCCCGGGTTCGCAGTACTACGACAAAGACGCCAAGACCAAATTCACCGCCGGCACCAAGTTCGCCAGTATCGCCGGACACTTGACCTACAGCTTCGGCAATTTCCTGCTGCGGCCGCGCGACGACGCCGACCTGCAAGTCGGGTTCTGACCGCCAGCGCCGATTCGCCCATCCATGCCCAGCCTGCCTGCTGCCCATGCGGCGCGGCCCTTCGATGTGCAAGGGCTCCTGCTGTCGCTCGAACACGACAATCCGCTGACGGTGCTGGCCGCCGCCGAGGGCGCGGTGGTGCCGTTCGTGCTCGCTGCCGTCCGCCAGAGGCTCAAGCGCCCGCTGGTGGTCGTCGCCGCCGACCCGCGCCGTGTCCGCCAGTTGCGCGAGGGGTTGGCGACGTTCGAGGCGGAGCTGTGGCCGGGCCTGCGGCCGGTCCTGGCCTACGACGACAACGACGTCTCGCCCTATCAGGCCTTGGCGCCGCTGCGCACGCTTGCCCAGGGCCGCCTGGCGGCCGGCTATCGCCTGAACCTGGGGCTGGGCGTGGCCGCGGTCGTGGTGCCAGCCGAGGCGCTGCTGCGGCCGACGCTGAGCGCCCATACGCTCGACCGAACGACGGTGCTGGCCTCGGTCGGCAGCAACTTTGACAAGGTCGAGGCGGTCGAAATGTTGCACGCGGGCGGCTACGAGCGCGTGCCCGTCGTCGAGGATTCGGGCACGTACGCGCTGCGCGGTGGCGGCCTGGACGTGTGGAGCACGCTCTACGACCGGCCAGTGCGCATCGACCTCGATGGCGATGACGTGGCGCGCCTGCGCTTCTTCGACCCCGAAACACAGGCGACCGGCGAAGACGACCATCTGCTGGACTTGCTGGCGCCGCCTGCCCGCGAACTGGTGCTCGACGCCCCGCGCCTGCCGGTGGTGTCCGCGGCGCTGACCGATCTCGCCGACCACCACGACGTCGGCAACGTCGAACTGCGGGCGATCTTGGACGAGCTGAGCGCCGGCCACGTGGTGCCAGGCACCGAGGGCTTGATTGCCGCGATCGCGCCCGAGCGCCAGACGCTGCTCGAACTGTGCCCGCATGCCGGTGCCCACCGGCCGATCATCGTCATCGACAACCCCGATGCCGTGCAATTGGCGCTCGACGCGACCTGGCGCGATCACTTTGCGCACTACGACGCTGCGCGCGCCGAAAGGCACCTGTGCTACGCGCCCAGCGAAATCTGGCGCAGCCCCGAGCAGGTGCGGGCGCAGCTTGCGAAGCACACGCAGCTCCTTGTTCGTCCGTTCGCCATCCTGGAAGAGGCCAGCCGGATCCCGACGTTCCTGCTCGAAGTCGGCAACAACCGCGAGGTGGCCCAGCAGTTGCGCGACGCCCGCGGCCGCGACGAGGGCCTGCGGCCGCTGGTGCATCACATCCACACGGCGCGCAAGCTCAGGCAGTTGGTGGTGGTCGCCGCGCACAGCGAAGGGGGGCGCCAGCGCTTGCAGGCGATCCTGCGGCACTATGGCGTCGGCACCGAACTGCACGACGGCCCGCTGCGGCCCGCCGACATCGACGACCTGCGCCTGCGCCGCGACCTCGATGCCCTATTGGTGCTGGGCGGCAGCGGCGAAGGCTACGTGCTCGGCGCCCTGCACCTGGTCGTCTTCGACGAATCGGAGATCTTTGGCCACAAGTCGACCAAGCCCGACCCGGCCAAGCGCAAGGCCCGGGCCAGCCACGCCCTGCGCGACATGGCCGAACTGGCCGAGGGCGACTACGTGGTGCACGCCGACCACGGCATCGGCCGCTACGTGGGCCTGGTGCGCATGGAGGCCGCGGGCAGCGAACAGGACTACCTGCTGCTGCTGTACAAGGACGATCAGCGCCTGTACGTGCCGGTCGCCAACCTGGAGCGCGTGCAGAAATACGCCACGGTGGCCGAGGAAGAGGGCGAGCACGCCCCGCAATTGGACCGCCTCGGCCACGACCGCTGGCTCAAGTCCAAGCGCAGGGCCAAGAAGGCCGTCGCCGAGATTGCCCAGCACCTGGTCAGGCTCTATGCCGAGCGGCAGAGCCGGCCGGGAACGGCGTTCAGTCCGCCCGACGAGGTGTACCGCGAGTGGGAAGCCGAGTTTGCCTGGGAGGAGACGCCCGACCAGCAGCGCGCCATCGACGACGCCCTGCTCGACCTGCAGGTGCCGCGGCCGATGGACCGCCTGGTGTGCGGCGACGTCGGCTATGGCAAGACCGAGGTGGCAATCCGCGCCGCGGTCAAGGTCGCGCTCGACGGCAAGCAGGTGGCAGTGCTCGTGCCCACCACGGTGCTCGCCGAGCAGCACCGCTTGACCTTTGCCGAACGCTGCAACTCACTGCCGTTGCGCATCGAGTCGTTGTCGCGGTTCAGGTCGCCACAGGAACAGAAAGAGGTGTTGGAGCGCTGCCACAAGGGCGAGACCGACATCGTGGTCGGCACCCACCGACTGCTCAGCAAGGACGTCACCTTCCGCGACCTGGGCCTGCTGGTCATCGACGAAGAGCACCGTTTTGGTGTCGGCCACAAAGAGACCATCAAGCGCTGGAAATCGAACGTCGACTGCTTGACGCTGTCGGCCACGCCGATCCCGCGCACCTTGCAGATGGCGACGCTCGGGCTGCGCGACCTGTCGCTCATCGCTACCCCGCCCGAGAACCGCAAAAGCGTGCGGACGTTGGTGTGCCGCGGCGACGACGCGGTAGTGGCCGAAGCCCTGCGGCGCGAACTGACGCGCGGCGGCCAGGTCTTCTACATCTGCAACCGCATCAGCCGCCTGGCGGGCATCGCCGAGGACCTGCGGCGCCTCGATGCCAGCGTCCGGCCGGCCATCGCCCACGGGCAGATGGACGAGACGCTGCTCGAAGACGCGATGCTGGCGTTCATGCGCCGCGACGCCAACGTGTTGGTGACCACCACCATCGTCGAATCGGGCCTGGACATCCCCAACGCCAACACCATGTTCATCGAGCGGGCCGACACCTTTGGCCTGGCCCAGTTGTACCAGTTGCGCGGCCGGGTTGGGCGCAGCAACGTGCGCGCCTACTGCTACCTGATGGTCCCCGAACGCGAGCGGATGACCAAAGAGGGCTTGCAGCGCGTGGCGGTGCTGGAGCGCTTCAGCGAACTCGGCGCCGGCGTCCACGTCGCCAGCCACGACCTGGAGATCCGCGGCGCCGGCAACCTGCTGGGCGAGGAGCAGTCGGGCCACATTGCCGAAATCGGCTACGACCTGTACGTCAAGCTCCTGCAGGAGGCGGTGGCCGAACTGCGCGGCGACGAACTCGGTGCGCCGGTGGATCCCGAGATCAAGACGACCGTCACGGCCTACCTGCCCGACAGCTACGTCCCGGACCCCAACCAGCGGCTGATGGCGTACAAGCGCTTGGCCGCGGTGCGGAGCGACGAGGAATTGGACGAGGCGGTGCGCAGGCTGGCCGACCGCTACGGCATTTTGCCCGAACCTGCACAAAACCTGGTCCAGACGCTGGAAATCCGTGTGCTGGCGCTCCAGTTGGGGCTGGCCCGGGTCGAGCAGGGCCCGGCCGCGCTGGCGCTGACCCTGCACGAAAGGGGCCGCCTGCTGCCAGACCACCTGCTGCCGTTGTTGAACCAACGGCCAGCGGCGTGGCGGTTGAGCCCGGACATGGTCCTGAGTCGGTCGCTCCTCCGCAAGGAGCAGGACCACCCCATCGGCGCGGTGCGCGAGTCCCTCGAGTTCTTGATCAAACTGTCACGCGATCCGGCGAGCGTGGTCATCGACGCGACGCCACAGGCCCAACCGGCCCTGCCGCGGCCGACGCCACCTGCGTCACCGCCCCGCAAGATCGGTCGGTTGCGCATTGTGGGGAGGTAGGCGCTACTTCTTGCGCATGGCAATGGTCATGGGGCCGGCTTGGTCGTGTTCCAGGGTGCCGCGAAAGCCGCCGGGTTCGGCGACGAAGCGCACCTGCACCGGCTGAGCGCAGTCGCCCTTCGGGCACCAGAAACGGCCGTCGACTTCAAAGCCGTCTTCTTTGGCCGCCACCCAGCCTTCGATGCGCTGCGAACCCGTGGCCTTGCGGAACCACAGGGTGCGGCCGCTGCCGTCCTTGGCGCGCCTGGCTGTGATGGCGCAGGGCATGGCCGGATACCGCGTGCCAGAACTCTCCAGGGCACACGTGTAGCGGCCGATCAAGGTCGATGGGGGCGCCGCCAGCAGGTCGGAGGGGAGGGACAGGGTCAGCGTCAGGCCCAGGGACAGGGACAGGGACAGGGACAGGAACAAGGGCAGGGACAGGGACAGGAACAGGGACGCGGACAAGCGCTGAGCCCAACCGGATGGGCGCATCAATCCGCCGTCAGGTTCTTGGCCCACGCATCGGCGGCGATGGCCTTTTCACCCTCGTTCTTGGGGTTGTTGGGCGCGGTGGCAAGCACGCGGCGCTTGAGGATCTCGCCCTTGGGCGCGCCTTGGCCGAGCACCTCTTCGGCCTTGGCGATCTCGTTGCCGACCATGCTCTTGAGCGCCATGTACGACCCCCAGCCGACCTGGCGGATGCCGTTGACGAAGAAGCCAGGGGTGCCGGTGGCGCCCATTTCTTCCGCCCACTTGGCTTCCTGGTCCAGGCGTGCGCCGTTGGCCGGGTCGGCGATGTCCTTCTTCCACTGGTCGATGTTCAGGCCGAGATCCTTGGCGGCCTGCTCCAGGCTGCCGTCGTCCAAGGCGCCGGTCTGGAAAAGCTTGTCGTGGTACTGCCAGAACTTGCCCTGGTTCTTGGCCGCCCACGCCGCCAGCGCCGCCGGCTTGCTGCGGCCGTGCATCGCCAGGGCGTTGTTGCGGAAATACACCTTGACCTTGCCCGGAAAGTCGGCGGCCAATTGCTTGATCGGATCGGCCGACCGCTTGCACACCGGGCACTGGAAGTCGCTGTACACGTTGACGACCACCAGTGCGTCCTTGGGTCCGATGTACGGGCTGGCCAGGCCGGGCGGCGACACGCCGATCTTGGCCATGTCCACGCCCTTGCCGGCGCCCTCGTCGGATTGGGAATCGAGCAGGCTCGGTTGCTTGGGCGTCTCGGCGACCGGCGCGCTCGGGGCCGGGCTCGGGCTCGGGCTCGGGGCGGGACCAGGCGACGGGGCAGGCGCGTTCGCGGCCGCGGCGGGCGGCGCGTCGCTGAGGCCTGCGGGCGCGGCGACCGGTGCGGCACTGACCGGCCCTGGTGCGCTGGGGGACCGGCCGGCGGCGTCGAGCTTGCCGACGACGAACCCCGACACCGCGAGCACCGCGGCGATCGCGTAGAAGTTGCTTTTGTCCATATTTCCCTCTGGTTGCTGCTCTGCGGGTCTGGCGCGCACTAGGGCTTGACGACGCCCTCTGGGTCCTTGGAAACCACCAAACGGTATTGACCGAACGCGTATTCCACCACGCCCGTCAACGTGCCGAGCTTGGTCCCCTTGGGGTATTTGGGCGTAAAGACGTCCTTGCCATCGGCGCCCTTGGTCTTGTCGGAGAGGTAGACGCCAAAGAAACTGCTGGCAATGCGCACCGCCTTGTCGTCCTTGTCTTTTCCGACGTAGATCTCGCCGTGCGGCTTGCCGTCGCTGCCGAGCGCGTCGTCGCCGACCACGACGTCGTGCAACTGCACCAGCACGCCTTCGTAGGGTTCGGTCTTTTCGGCGCCGGCCTTCTCGCCGAGGTCCGCGGTGGTGACAGTCAGGGCCACCGGCAGTTCCTTGCCCTGCGACTCGATGGTGGTGAAGGTGCTGTAGATCTGGGTGAAGCAGTAGAAATCCTTGACGTCGCCGGTCAGCGTCAGCACGTCGCCCGGCTTGGCCTGGCCCAGTTCGGCACTTTTCTTGCCGGTGACATACAGGCCCGACCATTGGCCGCCACCCTTCTGCTGCACGAAGAGTCCGACGAGCGTGCCAGCGGAACCTTCGCTGCGCGCCGGACTCGACACCACCACGTTGCGGATGGTCACGCCCTTGCTGTCACCCCAGGTCTGCGGCGCCGGGTTGGGGCAAGCGGCGGATGCCTTCTGGATGTCGACGATGTTCTTTTCTTCGCCGGCCGTGGAACCGCCGTCGGTCTTGGTCCCGCCGCCATCGGTGGAACCCCCCGTCGCGGTATCGGCGCCCGTGGCCTTGGTGTCGGAGCCGCCCCCGGTCGCGGTGTCGGTGGTCCCGCCGCCGGCCGCACCGCCGCCGCCGCCGGTGTTGGCGCACGAAGTGGCGAGGGCCAAAGGGGCACACCACGCGACGATCCACGGACTGCTCAGGCGCTTCATGCCTCAACCTCTCGAATTCAGGGTGTTGTTGCGCGAACGCGGTCGCTGTGATGGTCGCGCGGGGGCCGAAATTGTAGCCGGCCTCGTGCCGGGCGTCCACGCCGAAAAGGTCCACGGGCATGGATCAGCGATTCGGGCCGCCGGGTCCGGGACGGGTCAGGCGGCAGGTGTCGCGGCGACCTGGCCGCCCTACCACCCGAGTTCGGCCAACAAGGCCGGCGCCATCGTCCGCGGCTTGTCGGGCAAAAGGTCCTTGCAGCGGCCGATGAGCTTGCCGGCCGTGCGCGCGTAGGCTCTTTCAAGGCCGCGGCCGACGGCGGCCGTTTCCGCCTGCGGACAACTCCGCCCGTGGTTGCGCAGCCATTGGTCCAACGCAAACAAGTCGGTCAGTTCGCCGAGCGCCTTGATGCCGGAAACCAACTCGGCGTACAGCTCGTGGTCGCCATCGACGCCCAGCCATTCGAGTTGGTGGCGCAAGTCCTTGCACGCCTTGCGCAGGTCGTGGATGGCCTCGGGACGAGGTCGCTTGCGCGCCTGCTTTCGGCACGCGCGCACCCTCGCCAGCGCCGACCGCAGGCCGTCGATGAGCACGCGCGGCAACACCGCGACCGGCAGCAGCGCCGCGAACCCGCGGGTGGCCTCGGCAATGGCCACGGCTGCGATGCGCAGGTTCTCGGCGTGCCGCGGATCCACCGCTGCCGCCGCCCGCTGCACCGCGAGCGCCAGAGCCAATTGTGGGGTCTTGCTGCGCAAAGGCAACGGCAGCAACGCAAGCGCATCGGGCAGCACCTCGGCGTCGCGCGCATCGGACAGCAGCCGGGCTGCGCCCGCGAGATCGCGCAGCGCCTGCTTGACCACCTTGTCGCCGACCAAGCACCCACCGACCAACCGCACCAGCGCCCGCGTCTGTCGCGTGCGCTTGCGCAGGGCGTGGATGTGGATGGGCGTACGGCCCGCCGCGCACACCGCCAGCGCCGCACAGGCCGCCGCTTGGTCCAGCAGTGCGGCGCGCACAGCGTCTGCGATGGGTTCGCCTCGGCCGATGAGCGGCGCCGTCAGATCCAAAGGTGGGGCGTCGGGGTCCGCCTCGACAGCGCGCGGCTGTGGCGCATCCCGTTCCGTCTGCACTGGCTCCATGCGACACCCGCGGGACCTGGCCCGCCCCGGCAGCCTACGCCGCTTCGCCGACAACGCAAGCGCAACATCTGGTCATGACCGCACGCCCACCGCCCGACCGAGCGTCTCGGCGGTCAACGCAGCAAAAAAGTCGTTGCCCTTGTCGTCGACGACCACGAATGCCGGGAAATCGACGACCTCAATGCGCCAGATCGCTTCCATGCCGAGTTCGGGGTACTCCAGCACCTGCACGCTGCGGATGCAGTCCTGCGCCAGCCGGGCCGCTGGGCCGCCGATGCTGCCGAGGTAGAAGCCGCCGTAGGTCTTGCACGCCTCGGTCACCGCTGCGCTGCGGTTGCCCTTGGCCAGCATCACCAGCGACCCGCCCGCGGCCTGGAAGTCGGCGACGTAGCTGTCCATGCGCCCGGCTGTGGTCGGGCCAAAACTGCCCGACGCCATGCCCGCCGGCGTCTTGGCCGGTCCCGCGTAGTAGACCGCGCACTGCTTGAAGTAGTCGGGCAGGCCTTCGCCGTTGTCGAGCCGCTCCTTGAGCTTGGCGTGGGCGATGTCGCGCGCCACCACCAACGGCCCAGTCAGCGACAGGCGCGTGCGGATGGGGTAGTGCGACAGTTGAGCGCGGATCTCGTCCATCGGCCGCCGCAGATCGAGTTGCACGACTTCGCCGCCCAGGTCCTGCGCCGCCGGTTCAGGCAGGTAGCGGGCCGGATCGGTCTCCAAGGTCTCGACGAACACGCCGTCGGCCGTGATCTTTGCCAGGCACTGGCGGTCGGCCGAGCAACTGACGGCGATGGCCACCGGGCAACTGGCGCCGTGGCGGGGCAGCCGCACCACCCGCACGTCGTGGCAGAACCACTTGCCGCCGAACTGCGCGCCGATGCCCAACTGCTGGGTCATCTGGTGGACCTGGTCTTCGAGTTCCAGGTCGCGAAAACCCTGGCCGAGCGCAGTGCCAGCCGTGGGCAGGTCGTCGAGATACCGCGCCGACGCCAGCTTGGCAGTCTTGAGCGCGAACTCGGCCGAAGTCCCGCCGACCACGATGGCCAGGTGGTAGGGCGGGCAGGCGGCGGTGCCGAGCGTCTTGACCTTGGACCGCAGGAAACCCATCAGCGACGTCGGGTTGAGCAGCGCCTTGGTCTCTTGGTAGAGGTAGCTCTTGTTGGCCGACCCACCGCCCTTGGCCATGAAAAGGAAACGGTATTCGTCTCCGGCGGTCGCCATGAGCTCGATCTGCGCGGGCAGGTTCGTGCCCGTGTTGACCTCGCGGTACATGTCGAGCGGGGCGAGCTGGCTATACCGCAGGTTGCGGGCGAGGTAGGTGTCGTAGATGCCGCGCGCGATATGCGCCTCGTCGTCTCCGTCCGTCAGCACCCACTGGCCGCGCTTGCCGAGCACAATCGCGGTGCCGGTGTCCTGGCACATCGGCAGCACGCCGCCGGCCGAAATGCACGCGTTCTTGAGCAGGTCCAAGGCCACGAAGCGGTCGTTGGCGCTGGCCTCCGGGTCGTCGAAAATGCGCCGCAGTTGCTGCAAGTGCCCGGGACGCAACAGGTGGGCAATGTGGCCCATCGCGGTCGCGGTCAGCAGGCGCAGCGCTTCGGGCGCCACCTGCACGAAGTTGCAATCGCCCAGGCGGCGCGGCTGCACGAGATCGGGGCCACCAAGGCGCGTCCAGGGTGTCGCGTCGGAGGGATGGGCCACGGACAGCAGCGGCTGGTAGGCGAAAACGGGCATGGCGGCACCCGGGATGCGCGGTCGGCGCGCGGTGGGCCGACAGGGCTCAGGAATTGGAAAATAGGAAGTCGATCACGCTCCCATCAAGATGGAGCCGTGAGTCGGACCTTTGGTCCGCGAGCTGTCGACCCACCGAGCAAACAAACGGGCCCAAGAAATGATGGAGCAAATCATCCCCAGGCCCTAACGGAAAAGCGCTTGCGAGGCCAGCGGGGCGGCACCCTTGGCGTCCGAACGGTACAACAGCAGCCCCTTGCCATCGGCCAAGGCGGCGACCTTGGGCCACAGCGCGGCCGAAGCCGTGGCGTCGGTGACGAAGTTCGCCTCGGGTCCCAACGGCGCGGCGGCCGCCGAGAAGTCGCGCACGCTGCCCGTTCCCACCGTCGACCACACCAGCGCCACGCCCGTCGCGGTGGTGCGCAGGTGCGGCTGGGCTTGGTTGCCCGCCGTGGTGCCGTTGGCCAGCGCTGGGGGCGCCCCGTCCACGGCCGTCAGGTTGGCATTGAGCGGGCGGATGGCGATGCCGGTGCCCGATCCGCCGCTCTCCATACCCTCCGCCGTCCAGGCGACCACGTAGCCACCGGCGACCGCGGCCAAGGTCGGTGCGCGGTGATCGGCGCTGGCGGACCCCGTCGACAGGTTCGGCATCGACGTGGCCAGCTGGCCGAACGCCGTGATGCCGCGCGCGCGGATGGAGCCCTTGCCGTTGGTGCCGACGTGGACGAAGGCCACCGCACATGCGCCGTTGCTGGCGCACGCCACGGCGGGCGAACGCTGGTCGCCAGTTGCGCCGTCGGGGACGGTCGTTCCTTCGTTGATCACGAGGTTGGTGGCGCCGGTGGGCTTGCCCGTGGCGTCGAACGCGCGGGCGCCGATACCGTAGTCGAAGAAATCGACATTCTCGCCCGACCACGCCAACCACAAGCCGCCCGCGTGGGCCGCAAGCGCCGGTTCAGTCTGTTCTCCGAGCGTATCCGGATCGTTGCCGACGACCGGCGCTGCCAGCGCCTTGCCCGTCGCGTCGAACACGCCAAGGCCGATGTCGCGGCCGTCGCCTTGGGCCTCCCACGCCACCGCAAAACCGGTGCCGATGGCCACGGCCGCGATCTGGCTGTCCTTGCTCGGCTTGACCGCGCCGTTGAGCACCTGGCTCGCACCCGCTGCCGCACCCGTCGCCGAAAACAACCTGCCGCGCAGTTCGCCGGCTGTGCCCTTGTTGACGGTCCAGATCACCGCAAACCCGCCGCCGCTGAGCGCCACCACCGCGTGGCCGGCGACCGCCTCGGCCGAATCGGAGGCGGCGAAGGGCGCGTCGGGCACACAATCGCCCGCTCCGACGCAGCGCTCGCCCGACTTGCACGTCCCGGCGGCGGTCGCACTCTGGCCATCGGCGGCGCATTGCACGACCTGCACTTTGTCCTTGGGATCGCACGACTTGGCCGACGGCGCGCACACGGCGCACGCGCCGCCGAAACAGGTCGGCTTGTCGGCGGAACAACTCTGCGGGGCGCCGAAGCTGCCAGCCGCGCAGGCCTGGGTCGCCGTTGGGCTGGCGCATACCGCCTTGCCATCGGCGACCATCGCCACCTTGCCGTCGCCGCCCAGTACGGCGCACGCCTTGCTGTCGCTGGCGCACACCTTGCCGCTGCCGCCGACGAGCGCCACGCATGCGCCAGTGACGCACTGGTCGGCGGTGCTGCACGCGGCGGTAGGCCCGCACACCCCCACATCGACCTTGCCATCGCAGTCGTTGTCCTTGCCGTCGCAGGTCGTCTCCACCGCCTCGTATCCGAGCACGGCCCCGTAGTTGCACAGGAATTTGCCGCCTGCGCACACCGACGCCACGCCAGCGCTGCACACGCCCTGGGCCGCGCAGGCGCCCGGGTTGACCAAGCCCTCGTCGGTCAAGCCGTCGCAGTCGTTGTCCTTGCCGTCGCAGGTCTTCTCCTCGGCCTCGTAGCCCGCCGCCGCCTTGGTGTCGCACACCCATTTGCCCTTTTCGCAACTGGCCGTCGCGGTCCCTTGGCAAACACCGAGCGCACACCCGGCCTTGCTCGGGTCGAGCGCCTCGGGCTCGTCGGTCTGGCCGTCGCAATCGTTGTCCAGGCCGTCGCACAGCGTTTCGGTCACGTCCTGGTAGGTGGAGATGTGGCTGTAGTCGCACGCGATCTTGCCGTCCTTGCACGCGGCGTCGGTGCCCCACTGGCACACCCCGGCGGTCTTGCAGCCCTTTGTCGCCGAGGCGCTCTCGTCGGTCAGGCCGTCGCAGTCGTTGTCCTTGCCGTCGCAGGTCGCCTCAAAGGCCTCGTATCCCTTGGCCGTCATCGCCGACCAGTCGCACTGCCACAAGCTGGCGGAACACAGCAGCGGTCCGTCCGCGCACACCCCCTTGGTGCCGCACGCGGCCACCTTGGGCGCGGTGGCAAAGTTGTCGATTTGGCCGTCACAGTCGTTGTCCTTGCCGTCGCACAGGGTCTCTTTGGCCTCGTAGGCTTGGACCTTGGCATAGTCGCAGGCGAACACCCCGGCTTTGCACAGCCGCGCCACGGCGCCCGCCGCCGAACAAACACCCTTGGCCGCGCAGCCCTCCGTGGTTGTGGCGTGCAGTGGCAATGCGCTGCCCGGGTAGGTGTCGGTCTGGCCGTCGCAGTCGTTGTCCTGGCCGTCGCAGGTCGATTCCAGGGCCTCGAATCCGGCGACCTTGGCGTAGCTGCACGCGGGTTGGCCGGCCGCGCACACGATTTCGCTGCCCTGCGCGCAGACCCCTGCGGTCTTGCAGGTGGCCTTGCCGGCAAGGGCCGCTGTGCCCAAGCCGCTGTCGGCCTGACCGTCGCAGTCGTTGTCCAGGCCGTCGCACTTGGTCTCGGTGGCCTCGTAGTCGGGGGCGGCGACATAGCCACAGTCCCACCCCGCCGCCCCGGCGCAAACCGGTGCTGGCAGTCCCGCGCACACGCCTTGCCGCTTGCAGTCCAAGGGCTTGGGCTGCACCGCCTCGTCGGTCTGACCGTCGCAGTCGTTGTCCTTGCCGTCGCAGGTGGTTTCGCTGGCTTGGTAGGCGGGCAGCGCCGCGTAGCCGCACAACCATTGGCCGCCCAGGCACAACAGGGCCGGCTTGCTGCCAGCGCACACGCCTTGGGTGGCGCACACCTTGGCCGGGTCGCCGACCACGCCTTCGTCGGTCTGGCCGTCGCAGTCGTTGTCCTTGGCGTCGCAGGTGATTTCGTTGCCCTCGTAGCCCTCGGGCTTGGTCAGGGCCTTGCCGGCCGCGTCCTTGGGGACGGCGGTCTTGGCCGTCCATTTCCAGGCGCTGCACACCGCGAGGTTGCTCTTGACCGCGCAGGTGCCGGTCCAGCCGCCGCACACGCCCTTGCTCTGGCAGGGGTTGGGGTTGCAGGGGTCGAAGCCACTTTGCTGGTTGACCTGGACCGTGCACGCCGCACCCGCGATCGCCAGCGCCAAGGCCAACGGCAGCACGGTCAGCGGCGACCGACCCGAGCGAAAAGGCGGCTTGCGAACACCCATGGGATCAAAAACTCCAGTGCAGACCGAAGCCATTCGGCTGCAACGCAACAGCGGGGGGCCGGCGCAACGCCCGCACGATCGACGGCAGGCCACTCCTCTTCGCAACGCCACCGATCGCGGCGCGGCCACCGGGACCCGTGCCGAGCTTGGGCGCGACCTCGTCTTTGGGCTTGTCGTCGGGCGCGAGCCACCACCACAACGTGCCGAGCGCGACCAGGGCGCCGCCGCCGGCGAACGCATAGTTGGCCAGCCTGGCGTTGTCCTGCGCCTTGGTCACGTGCTCGCCCAGTTGGGTGTCGTATTGCGCCTTGGGCAACTTCTGGCTGATCAGATCGTTGGCCGCCAGGCCATTTTGCGCCGCTTGGAACCCGAACCAACCGCCGGCGCCGATGCCCGCGACCCCTACGACCGACAGCCCGATCGGCCCCCAGGTATGGGCGGCCGAGCGTTTGGGCGTCCTGTCCATGTTGAACTGCACGACGGGTCCCTCGGGCTCTTGTGGTTTTGCCCCGTCGGGCTGCAACGCTTCGTCGGGGCGTTTTGCGCGCGGACGCGGGTCGGCCAACTGCGGACCGGTATCCTCCACGTGCAAGGCCACGGACACCAGCTCGGCGCCATCGGGCTGTAGCGTCACGGTCTGCAGTTCGCTCTGGAAGCCCTTGGCCGTGCTGTGTACGGCCCACGTGCCTGGTTGCAGGAACACCCAGCCGGTGCCCAGCACCACCCGGTCGAAGCTGCGGCCCGCCTCCTTGGGGTCTCCCGGCTGCTGGCGCGACAGCTCGACGCGGGCCCCTTCGGGGGCGACCTGGACAGTGACACGCACCAGTCCGGGGGGCACCAGTGGTTCCAGCCGCGCGACTTCCTGGTCCGTGCGCGCCCGCTCGTCGGCCGGCAAAACGTGCAAGAGGGCTTGGCGCAGCGCGTCGTGCGCTTCGGCATAGAGTTTGGCGCGTTCGGCGGATCGCGCCGCAGCCAGCAGGTACTCGACGGCGGGGTGCTTGCGATAGGCGGCGCGAAAGTGCTCGGCCGCGACCTCGTCGAGTCCGCCGCGGGCTTCGACCCGGCCAAGGGCCGCGAGGCGCAGCGAGGCCACGTACCGTTCCGTGGGCGATCCCTCGCCGCCCGGCCGGCTGGTGGCCAGCGAACCGCCGGTAGCGCCGCCGCACGCGCCCAACGCCAGCAAGGCAGTCGCCCATAGCGCGGTGACGACGCCGCGGCGCAGCCCGGCCGCGGCGCGGCCGGCGGGCCAGCGGTCGTGGTGTGCGCGGGTGGCAGCCAAGGCAAGGATCGACAACGCGGGTGTGCCGGGACGTGGGGGAAGTGGGCGCCCGTCCCAGGCGCGCAGCCTATGCCCGGCGCGCCAACGTGTCAACGAAAACGCCTGTCTGGGCCCCAGTCGCCGTTCCGTCAAAAGCCCCCCGGGCACGTGCGCACGATCTGGTCGCGACCCGTGCGGTACCGGCCGTCGGGCAAGAGGCCCCCATCGGCAACCACTCGATCGCCAACCCAATTGGCCGACATCGGTCCGGCCCACGCCGGCGGCGGACCCTTCCAGGGTTCCAGCGCGAGGCCGGGCTGTGCCACCGGACCCAGCACCAGCCGGCGGACCTGCGGAACGCCCTTGCCGGGCTGCGGTACGGCGACCAGCAGGCGGTCCTTGTGCCCCGGCGCGCCGAAAAGGGCGATCCGGCCCGCGGCGATGGCCGGGTCGGTGGCTGCCAGTTCCCACGCCGGCTTTGCGCCCAGTTGCAGCGACCACACCTGCAAAAGGCCGTCGACCGTCGCGACCACGACCCGGTTGGCCAGCGGGTCGTGGGTCACGGCGCTGCCGCGCTTCCAGGGCGGTCCGGCGCTGTCCGCGGCCTTCCACAGCTGCTGCGGGCCGCCGACCCAATCCAGGCGCCACAGCGTGGCCAGACCGTCGTCGCTCGCGGCGCCAAACAGGTACGACACGTTGGCATCGAGCGTCGCCGCGACCGCGCCATCGGCCCGCACCTTGGGCAATTGTCCGCCGACCCCTGAGGCAATCTCGCCGAGCGCCAGGCTCTGCACGTCCGCGACCAGCCCGCCGGCCGCCGCCGGCAACACCGGGTTGGCCAGCAACGTCGCCGCGCCATCGGTCGGGGCCGACACTGCGCCACCGAAGTACAGCAGGTGCGCGCCGCCGGGACCGGTGCTCGCAACGCCGAACACCCGACCCGCCTGGGAGGCCGACGCGTGGCGGAGCCAACCCGTCGCCGCGGACCACGACCAAGCCACGGCGCTGGCGACAAGGCCCTGGCCCCGCGGCGCCGCGCCGCCCAGTCGCCACAGTCGTCCCCCGGCGAATTGCCAGGCGGCGCCGACCACGGTCTCGGGTTCGCTGTCGAGCAGGCCAAAGCTCGCGCCGGCCAGGAGCCAAGCATTGGGCTGGGGCACGCCCTGCGGGTCGCTGCCCATCGCCAAGAGCACCTTGTCCGCAGGCGCGGCGGCAAGCGGGTCGCGCAGCGGGGGTGGCTTGACGCCGAGCGGCTCCCAGGCGGCGGCGGCACCCAATTGCAGCGGCGCGGCCACCGAACCGTCCTTGCGCGCCGCGCCGATCCACCACGCCGTACCCATTGTGGTGCACAGCAGGGTTCCACGCGACACCAGGTCGTTGGCCGAGTCCGGCATCGGCAGCGAGGTCCACACGCCGGTCGCGGTGGTGTACACAAACGACACCGCCGCGCCCGACGCCTGCACGCCGACCACCAGCAGCCCGGCGCCTGTTGCGCAGGCGGGGCCCACCGCCCAATGTTGCGCCACTGCGGGCGGCGGTGCATGGCCTGCCCAGGCGCCGTCGGCGAACGACTGCAAAGAAGCCGTGCCATTGGACGCGGCGCTGCCCCACAGCCACAGGGCGCTGCCCAGGCCCACCAGCGCTGCGTCACCGACCGCGGTGGGCGGAACGGGCAGGGCCGCGGCCGGCTGCACCGCACCTTGTCCGTCGATCGCCACCGGCGGCAAGGGCTTGCCCTGGCCGTCGACGCCGCCGACCACGTGCAGGACCGGCGCACCGCCCGGACCGGGGCGCCACGCCGCTCCGGCACCCTCGCGCTTGAGGGCGTCGTGGCTCGCCACGCGCGTCCAGAAGCCCGCAAAGCTGTCGAGGCGCCACAGGTCGCCGGCCAGTGCTTCGCCACCGCTGCCCAGCGGCTCCCAGCCGCCGATGAGCCACAGCCCCCCCTTGCCGTCGTCGGCGCCGCTGGCCGCGCGCCGAGCCACGGGCCGGCCGTCGTCTATCGCGGTCGCGCTCGTCCACTCGATGGCCAGTCCTTCGTCGGTCAGGCCATCGCAGTCGTTGTCCTTGCCGTCGCACGACGTCTCGCCGCCGCCCTCGAATCCCGGCTGGCCGGTGTAGTCGCAGGTCCAGGTGGACGCCGCGCACAACGGGGCCGCGAGCAGGCCCTTGCACACCCCTTGTGCCGCGCAGACCAGTTCGATGGGCGGGGGCGGCAGCGGGTCGTCGTCGGTCGCGCCGTCGCAGTCGTCATCCAAGCCATTGCACGACTCTGGCTTGGCCTGACTTTGCGGCCCGTCGGGTTGACTCGAACAGGTCGCCGCGCCGCCCTTGCCGCACACCACGACGCCCTTGCCGCACTGCCCGAGGCCGCTGCACGCTGCGCCCAAGCCCAGGCCCAGCCAGTGCTGCTTCTCGTCGGTCTGGCCGTCGCAGTTGTCGTCTTGCCCGTTGCACAACTCGGGCTTGGCCTGGCTCTGCGGTCCGCCGGGCAGCGTCGAACAGGTCACCAGCCCCTGGGTGCTGCACGCGACCGCACCGGGGCCGCACGCGCCCTTGCCGACGCACGGCGATCCGAGCGGCTTGCCGGCGAGCGTGAACCCTTCGTCGGTCAGGCCGTCGCAATCGTCGTCTTTGAGGTTGCACAATTCGTCGCTGGCAGGCGTCCCCGGCAGGCCCGGTGCTGTGCTGCACACGACGTCGCCCTTGACGCCGCACACCACCACGCCTGCGCCGCACACGCCCGGACTGGAGCAGGGGGCGCCCAGCGGCGCCTCGCCCAGCAGCATGCCTTCGTCGGTCAGGCCATCGCAGTCGTCGTCGCGCTGGTTGCACGACTCGGCCTTGGCTTTGCTGTCCTTGCCGCCGGGCTCGCTGGAGCACACGGGAACGCCACCCTGGCCGCACATGACTTGGCCGATGCCACACTCGCCAGCGCCCAGGCACGGTGCGCCGACCTGCACGCCGCCCAGGGCGAAACTCTCGTCGGTCTCGCCGTCACAGTCGTCGTCCTTGCCATTGCAGGTCTCGGTCTGTGTGCGCGGCAGGCTGCCGTCGGGGTTGGTGCTGCAGGTGGTCTTGCCCGCGGAGCACACCACCACCCCTGGGCCGCACGCCCCCACGCCGACACACGGGGCCCCGATGCCCGCGCCGTGGTACACAAAGCCCTCGTCGACCTGACCGTCGCAGTCGTTGTCGACGCCGTCGCAGGCCTCGAACGCCTGCCAACCGGGCACCTGGGCGTAGTCGCACTGCAGTTCGCCCTTGCTGCACGTGGCGCCGATGGTGGTATTGGGTTGTGCGCACACGCCCAGGTGCAGACAGGCCAGCGCAGACAGGATCTTGGCGTCGGTCTGGGGGTGTTTGTCGTCGGCGTCGACCTCGTCGGCCAGGCAGTCCAGGTCGGCATCGGCCCACGCCGATTCGAGGACGTCGGGCTTGCCATCGCCGTCACGGTCGGCCGGCTTGCCCGGCACGTTGCCGAACTCGGCGCCGTCGGGCTTGCCGTCGGCATCGCTGTCCGGCAGGCGGGGGTGGCTGCCGATGTGGTGTTCCGCGCCATTGTCCAGGCCGTCGCCGTCGTCGTCGGCGCTGGGCACCAGGCACAGGTTGACGTAACACAGGTGGGTCGCGCATTGCGCGGAACTCGTGCACGGCCGACCGGCCACAGCCCCGTCGTCGCACGCCATCAGCAAGGCGACGCATGAGGCTGCACGGGGGAGGCGACCGATCATCGGCACAGCCTACCGTTCGACTTCGGCCGGGACCAATTCGGGCACCGGCACGCCCTGCAAGGCCGCGAGCGCCGCCGAGACGCACCCCAAGAGGTCGCTGGCGATGCCGCCCCGGGCCCCCCAGCGGTTGCGCAGCAGTTGGCCCGCCTTGCTGTGCAGGTGCACGGCCAGACGGGCCGCCTCGAAGGGGCCGAGCCCCTGTGCGCACAGGCTGCCGAGGACGCCGGCCAGCACGTCGCCTGACCCGGCCTTGGCCAAGGCCGCGTTGGGCTGGTTGCAGATCGCCCACGGTCCGTCGGGGGCAACGACCAGCGTCCGTTCGCCCTTGAGTACAACCACGGCCCGCCACTTGCGTGAAGCTGCCACTGCCGCAGCCATGCGATCCGCCTCGACCGCGGCGATGTCGGTGCCGATCAACCGCGCCATCTCGCCCGGGTGCGGCGTAAGCACCAGGCGATCCCGGGCCGCGTCGGCGGCCTCGGGCTTGCCGGCCAGGATCGTCAGCGCGTCGGCGTCGAGCACCACCGGGCAGGTCGCAGCGGCGCACAAGCGCTGCACCAGATCGACCTCGGCGGCACCGGTGCCCAGGCCCGGACCCACCACCAGCGCCGTCTTGCCCTGCACCAGTTTTTCGATCCGCTTGGCCTCGCTGGCGCCGCCGCGCACGGCCTCGACCATCACGTCGGGGATCGACCCTTCCAATCGCTGGCGGATCTCGCCTGAGGTCCCCAGGGTGACCAGCCCGACGCCCGACCGCAGCGCTGCGCCCGCGCACAAGATGGCCGCGCCGCCCTTGCCGGGCGACCCCGCCACCACGAAGGCGTGGCCGAACGTGCCCTTGTGGCCGTCGTCCGGGCGGGCGGGCAGCCAGGTCGCGGCGTCCGCGTCGTGCAGGAGCGCCCCGGCGGGCTGTTCGGCCGCCAGCCAGCTCGGGGGCACGCCGATGTCGGCCACCGCCAACTCCTGCCAGTGCAGCGGGCCCTGGCCCAGGAGCAGCCCGGGTTTGGCCGCCGCCATCGTCACCACGACATGGCACTTGCACGCCGCGCCGAGCACCCGGCCCGTGGCCGCGCACAGGCCGCTCGGCACATCGGCGGCCACGGTCAGGGCGCGATAGCGGCCGTCGAGCTGGCTGGCGACGGTCCGCACCGGGTCGCGCAGATCGCCCTGTAGACCAATGCCGGTCAGCGCATCGACGATGGCCGCCGACCGGCCGAGCGACCGCCGCAGTCCCTGCAATTCCGGCCCGCGCGGCGCCTCGCGCACCGACCGGAACTCGACCCCGCCGTGGCGGCGCGCCGCCTCGCAGTGCAGGCGCGTTTCGGGCGTCATCTTGCCTGGATCGCCGACCAGGAACACCTCGGCGCGGTAGCCGCGCGCCGCAAGCACCCGCGCCACTACCAAGCCGTCGCCGCCGTTGTTGCCGACGCCCGCAAGCACCGTCAGCCAGCGGCCGTTGCCATCGCCCAGCCGCTTGTGGATCTCTTGGGCGATCGCGCGGCCTGCGGTGTCCATCACCAGGGCCGGCGGCAACCCCAGGTCGCCAAAAACCCGTTGTTCGGCCCGGCGGATCTGGTCTGGCGAGAGAATCAGCATGGCGGAGCCCCCGCGCTCAATCGCCCAACTCGGCGGGTTGGTGCATGGCTTCGATCATGCTGCGCACGGCGCGCCTGAACCCCACGAACAAGGCCTGGGCGACGATGGCATGGCCGATGTTGAGTTCCGCCATGTGGGGCAGCCGGGCCACGGCGCCGACGTTGCGGTAGTCCAAGCCGTGGCCGGCGGCGACCCGCAGGCCGACGTCGTGGCCGATGAGCGCCGCGTTGCGCAGATCGGTCAGGTGCCGTTCCTGCACCAACCGCGAGCTGGCGCCGCAGTAGTCGCCGGTGTGCAGTTCGACGGTCTGGGCCCCAAGCTCGGCCGACCGCCGCACCTGCGCCGGGTCGGGGTCGATGAAAAGCGCAACGACCAAGCCCTTGTCGCGCAGCGCCGCGATCACGTTGGCCAGCAGTCCAGCCTGACCGACGACGTCCAGGCCGCCTTCGGTGGTGCGCTCCTCGCGTTTCTCAGGCACCAGGGTCACGGTGTCGGGCAGGTGGCGGGTCGCCAGTTCGACCATCGCCGGCGTCGCGGCCATTTCGAGGTTGAGCGGCACATGGACGGTCTGGCGCAGGATGTGCAGGTCGCGCTCCTGGATGTGCCGGCGGTCTTCGCGCAAATGGATGGTGATCTGGTCTGCCCCGCCCTGTTCGGCCAGCGCCGCAGCGAATACCGGGTCCGGATAGCGCGTGCCGCGCGCCTGGCGCAAGGTGGCGACGTGATCGACGTTGACGCCGAGGCGAACGCGGTGGGAGGGGTTGGGCATCGCGGAACCCTGGCGCCGGAGCGGCGCGCGGCGATTGTACGCCAAATACGCGGTCAGCGGGCAGGTGGGCCCGATCGCTCTTCACCCAGCTCGGGTGGCTGCTGCACCGGCAGCGCCACTTCGAAACGGGCACCCGAACCGTGCATCCCCGGCAGCAGCCGTGCGGTGCCCTTGTGATCGCGGGCGATCTCGCGCACCACGGCCAGTCCGATGCCGGTGCCGCGCGCCTTGTTCGAGAAGAACGGCTGAAAGATCTGTTCGTCCAGTTCCGCGGGGACGCCAGGGCCGCTGTCCTCGACCGCGATGCGTGCCCACGGCACTTGGTCCGCCCCATCGGCCCGCACGGTGACCTCAATCCACACCGACCCGCCCTGCGACATCGCCTCCCAGGCGTTGCGCAACAGGTTCCACAGCACTTGGCGCAACGCCGCCGGGTCGGCGGGCACCGCGGCGGCGGCCGGCGGATCGAACACCACGGAGATGTTGCGTTGCTGCAATTCGGGCTTGAGGAAATCGAGCAGCTCGCGCACCAGCGCCCCCAGGTCGACCCACTGCCGGCAGGCCGCCGGTCGGGCCCGCACCAGGTAGCCTGCGGTCAACTCGCGCAAGCGCTCGACTTCGGCGCCGATGGCCGCCACCAGTTCCGACGCCTCGGCGCGATCCAGTTCGCCCGGCCGCCCCAGTTCCTCGCCCAGCATCTCGGCATTGAGGCCGATCGACGACAGCGGGTTGCGCACCTCGTGGGCCATCCGCGCCGCCATGTGGCCGAGCGCCGTCAACCGTTCGGCGCGCGCCAGGTCTTCGCGCTGGGCCAGCAATTGGGCCTCGCGGCGGTCCAGCGCCTCGGCCATGCGGTTCCACTCGTCGGCCAGGAGCGCGATCTCCTGGGCTCCCGCGACCCGGGCCCGCGCCGCACGGTCGCCGGCGGCAAACTGCCGCACCACCGCGGTCAACGCCGCCAGCGGCCGCAGCGCCACCAGCGACGCCAGCAGCATCGCCATGGACACGAAAAAGGACACCAGCGCAGTCGCAGTGACCACGGCGACCAGGTTCGACTCGGCGCGCTGGGCCTGTTCGGCCCGCAAGGCCAGGGTGCGGTCCAGACCGGCCTTGGCCTTGGCGAACGCCCCGTGCACCTGGCGGATCATCCGCCGCAGTTCGACCACCAACCGCGCGGCGTCGCCCAGGCGCTTGTCGGCGATCGCCCGCTGCAGGCTGGCGGCCAACACGTCGAACGCGGCGGCATCGTCGGCGGCGGAGCCAAGATCGCTCGCGCACGCCAGCAGTTGCGCGTCGGCCACCATGCGCTGGCGGCTCGCGGCGCTGTGGCGGATCGGGGCCAATTCTGCCTCGACCGCCTGCAGGGCCGGCGTGTCGCGCCACACCAGCCGGGCCAGGCCCGCGGGTTGGGCGAGCCCAGCGTAGCGCCACAGCCGCGCCAGGATTCGGTCGATGCGTTGGTACGGTCGCGCGTTGGGCAGCAACCGCACCACCCAGTCGAGGTCCTCTGGGGCCGCGCGCTGCAACGCCTCGTCAAAGCCGCGCAACCCGTCGGCCGACTGCTGCAACTCGTCTTGCAAGGGCAACGCTTGACGGCGCAACAGGCCAAGTTCGTGGCGCAGCGCCGACACCGCGGCCACGGCATAGACCGAGGCCGCGCCGGTGCAGGCGACCACCAGCGCGAACGCCAGAAAGATCCGCGTGGACAGCGACCAGCGGACAAGGGGGCGCGACGGCGGCGGGTTCGCATGCACCGCGGCAGCGTACAACGGCGGGTTCGCGCGCGCCAAGGTCCCCAGTCGTGCTACCGTTGCCGCGACCGGTCCGGCGACCGGCAGGCGACCGATGGCGGACGGCGACCGGCCCATCCTCGGGTTGACGCTCGGTGACCCTGCGGGTATCGGCCCCGAAATGGCGCGGCGGGCGATCGCCGCGACCGGCGTGGACGGGCGCTCGCAGGTGCGGGTCTTCGTCGCCGCCGAATTGCTGCCCTGGTCGCGGCGGGCACTCGCCGGCTGCACCGTGCAGTGGGTGCCCGTCTCCCACGTTGCAGCCGCGGGCGCCGGGCTTGCGACCGATCCGACGCCGGGGCGGCCCACGCCAGCAGGGCTGCGCCAGTCGTTTTGCGCCTTGGAGGCGATGGCCAGCGCCGCGGCGGCGGGCCAACTGGACGCCATGGTCACCGGCCCGGTGCCCAAGGGGATTTTCGGTCACCTCGACCCGCGACCGCCGGGCCAGACCGAATACCTGGCTGCGCGGTTGGGGGCGCAGCGGTTTGCCATGATGCTCGCCGGACCGCGGCTGCGCGTGGTGCCCGTCACCACCCACGTCCCGCTGCGCGCCGTGCCGGAGCTGCTGACCGTGGACGGCATCGTCGACTGCGGCCTCGCCGCGACCGCGGCGTTGCGCGACTGGCTCCTTGTGCCGCGACCGCGCCTGGCGGTGTGCGGTCTCAACCCCCACGCAGGCGAGGGCGGCACGCTCGGCGACGAAGAGGCCCGCGTCATCGCCCCGGCCGTCGCGCGGCTGCAAGGCGCAGGCGTCGCGGCGAGCGGCCCGGTGGTGGCCGACACCGCGTTCCACTTCGCGCTGCACGGGCACTACGACGCGGTGCTGTGCATGTACCACGATCAAGCGCTCGGACCGCTCAAGACCGTGCATTTCGCCGACGGATACAACCTGACCTGTGGCCTGCCGGTGGCGCGGGTGTCACCCGACCACGGCACGGCGTACGATCTCGCCGGCACCGGCCGTGCGGACCCCACGAGCTTTGCCTCCGCGCTCTTGCTCGCCGAGCACATTGCCCGCCGCCGCGCGCCTGCGCAGTTCGGGGAGTCGCTGGCAAATTGACCGGCACTCGGTCAAGATGCCGCGCAAACACGGCGCGCGACCACGGGTTTGCCGCCGACGGAGGCGCAATGAGCGCGCAACGGAATGCGGCGGCAGTGGTCGTCGCGGCGGCGGCGGTTGTGGTGGCGACGGCGGCGTGCGGCAAGGGCGGCGGCGGCTACGGTGTCGCGGCCGGTGCCGATGTGCACACCCAACAGGGCAGCAGCGCGGTGGCCGGTGGCGACCCCGGGCAGCCGGCGGCTGAACCGCAGCCGGTGACCACCACTGCCGCCGATCCCAACCGGCCGTTCGGCGACGACCCCGTGTCGTGGCTCGACGCGCGCTTCGAGGTCGAGTTGCCGCGCTCGACGGCGCCCCAACCGGTCGATCCGCCGTGGACGCTGGTCACGCCGACCGCGCCGGCCGCGGCCGATGGCGGCGCCGCCCCGCCCGAGCCGCAGCGCGTGTTCACTGGACCGGTGGTGCTGGTCGGCCGCCAGAAGGTGTTCGTGTCCGAGGCTGCGGTGCTCCATGTGCAGTGCACGGCCGAGCCCGCGGAGCTGTGCAAACCCGATGCACTGCGCGCCTCTACCGGCAAGCAGCGGTTGCGGTTGTCGGCGGATGCGGTGGCGGCCGACGGCACGATCGCGGCGCTACAGGCCGCCCTGCAGGCCCAGGGCGCGGCCGGCAAAGCGGTGTGGGTGCTGGCGGATCGCCGCGTCGATGCACAGGCGGTGGTCCAGGTGCTGGCGGCGGTCGAACGCGCGGGCGGCAGGCCGTTGGCGGGCACGGCGACGCTGGCCGGGCATCTCGCGCCGGTGTTTCCAGACCCGGCTGGGGTGTCGGCGCCTGCGACCGCGACCGCAACCGTCGGCGAGTCGGGCGGATCGGGTCCCGTGCCCACCGACCTGCAGGGCGTGTCCGTGCAGGTGCGCCGCACCGGTGTCACCTTGCTTTTCGAGCGTCCGGTGCCGCAACCGCCCGCGACGCCCGAACTGCTCGGCAACGTCGCAGAGGCGCTGTCGGTGTGGGCCGAGCGGGCGCGCGCCGTGGCGCCCTCCGTGACCCGGGCCCGCATCCAAGCCGACGCCGATGCGCCGTGGGAAGAGGTGGTGCGCGTGGCCGACGCGCTGCGCGACGCCTGTGCTCGGGCCGCCAAGGGCACGCCATGCCACGACCAGCGCGCGCTGTTTGCGACCATCGACCTGGTGGTCGAGGCGGCGGCGCCAGCGACAGCCACGGCTCGCTGATGCATTGACAATCCGCCCCGCTTTGGCGACGTTGCCGGCCCCGCGCCGCTGGGGCGCACGCTTGGTTCGATCGTGATCGTCTTGGATCGCTTGCCCGAGCCAGCATTGCCGGGCGCCAATGCCTGTACCTTTGGCAACTTCGACGGCGTTCACCGCGGCCATCAGGCGCTTTTGGCCCAGGTGGTCGATCGGGCGCGCGCGTCGGCTGGCCGGGCGGTGGCGCTGACCTTCCACCCGCACCCGTTGCGCCTGCTGCGTCCCGACCGGGCGCCGCGCTCCATCGACAGCCTGCACGACCGGTTGGCGGGCCTGCGCGCATTGGGCATCGACGTGGCGGTCGTCATGCGCTTCGACGCCGACCTGGCGCAGCGGTCCGCCGCCTGGTTTGCCCAAGAGGTGCTGTTTGGCAGCCTCGGGGCCCGCTGCGTCGTCATCGGCCACGACACCCGTTTCGGCCATGGCGGCGCGGGCGACGCTGCCTTGCTGCGCGACCTCGCGCATCGCCACGGCGCCACCGTCGCCGCGTGCCCGCCGGTGGATTGGGCCGGCGCCGAGGTGTCGTCGTCGCGGATCCGCAGGCACCTGGAGGCCGGCGAGGTCGAAGCGGCAGCGGACCTGCTCGGGCGGCCCTGGAGGGTGCACGCGCAAGTCGTGCACGGCGACGCCCGCGGCCGGGCGATTGGTTTTCCGACCGCCAACTTGCGGCTGGGCGAGCAGATCGCGCCCGCCCATGGCGTCTACGTCGGGTGGCTGCAGCCCCAGACCGGCCCGATGTTGCCGGCAGTGGCCAACTGTGGCGTCCGGCCCACCTTTGGTGAGGGCGCGGTGCAGATCGAAGCGCACTGCTTGGATTTCTCAGGGGATCTGTACGATCAACGTGTACATCTGCACCTGGCCGGCCGGCTGCGCGGTGAACAGCGCTTTGCCGGCATCGACGACTTGCGCGCCCAGATCGCTCGCGACGTGGCGGCGGCCCGCCCGTGGCTGGCGGCGCGGACGCCGCCGTGAACGCGCTGCGCCTGGGCCTGGTCGGCGCCGG